>JAGCTY010000108.1 GCA_017963105.1 Lentisphaeria bacterium | reverse complement strand
GTTGAAATTGAAGTTGGACGAGGAGAACCCGCCCTGGCCGCCGCCTCCGCCGAAACCGCCCGCGCCGGGGCCGTAGCCCTGGCCGCCGGTCCGCTCGAAGAGTTCGGGGCCGAACTGGTCGTACTGCTTGCGCTTCTTGTCGTCGCTGAGGCCTTCATAGGCGCGGGAGACTTCCTTGAACTTCTCCTCGGCGGCCTTGTCCCCGGGATTCTTGTCCGGATGGTATTTGACGGCGAGCTTGCGGTACGCCTTCTTGATCTCGTCCGCAGACGCCGTTTTTGATATTCCCAGTATGTCGTAATAATCCTTCGCCATGAATGTTACCTCAAATTACCTGAACATGAAGACCCGCCGCCGGCCGCCCGGCGCTTCCGGCGGATCCGCCTTGCTTATTCTCCATCCTTCTTTTCGGCGGCCGGTCCGGAGCTGACCACGACCATCGCGGGCTTCAGCAGGCGCGTGCCGCACCGGTAGCCGCGGCTCCACTGCCGGACCACGGTCCCGGCCGGCACGGTGTCGGACGGTTCTTCGGCGACCGCGTCGTGCACGGCGGGGTCGAACGGCTTGCCGAGCGCATCGATCACGGTGATGTCGAGGTCGGCGAACGCCTTGTCGAATTCCTTCTGGATGATCTCCATGCCCTGGACCAGGGACTCGAGCGAGCTGGCTTTTCCGGCGGCGGCCACGGCCATCGTGAAATGGTCGAAGACCTGGAGGAACGGGAAGATGGTGTCCTGCGTGGTGTTGTACCGCACGTTCTCCATTTCCTTGGCCAGGCGCTTGCGCTGGTTGTCCATCTCGGCGAGGGCGAGGAGGCGGAGACGCTCCGCCTCTTTCAGCTTCTCCTCGGTTTCCTTGAGCTTCTCTTCGAGTTTTTCGATTTTGGCGCATTCGGCCTCGTACTCGAAATTCGCGTCGGCCATCGCGGACGCCGCGGCCTGCGTGGCCTCGTCGAACGCCGCTTCGCCCTTCGGCTCCATGGTGGGCATTTCGCGCGCCTCGGCGGCCGCATCGGCTTCTATCTTTTCGGCATGGTCGATGCCGCGTTTCTTATTGTGCATGGTATGTCTCCGTATTCCGAATCATTTGACGTTTTAATATAGCGTAAGAAAAAGATTTTTCAAACTTTTTCCGCGCATGTGAATTTAAGTTCGTCGTCTTTTTTCGCGCCGACGGTCAGGGTCATCCCTTCGTGAAGTTCGCCGGAGATCAGCTTCCGGGAAAGCGGCGTCTCCAGGTCGTTCACGAGCACGCGTTTCAGCGGACGCGCGCCGAACCGCGGATCGTAGCCGCGCTTCGCGAGCAGCGTGCGGGCTTCCTTCGTGACTTCGAGCGCCACGCCCTGCTTGTTCAGGCGTTCGCGGAGGAGACCGATCTGGATGTCGAAGATGGACTCGATCTGGTCGAGCTCCAGCGGCTTGAAGAGCAGGATGCCGTCGATACGGTTCAGGAACTCCGGGCGGAACTGCGCGTGCAGGAGCTTGTCGATCTCGGGACGCGTCTTCTCCACGTCGCCGCCGCTCTCCAGCAGCAGGTCGCTGCCCATGTTCGACGTCATGATGATGATCGTGTTCTTGAAACTCACGGTGCGTCCGTGCGAATCCGTCAGC
>JAGCTY010000009.1 GCA_017963105.1 Lentisphaeria bacterium | reverse complement strand
CGCTGCATGGCGCAGGTAAAACGCCTCGAGAGTGAAGGCAACGCACCCGCTGGCGGCATGGGCGGTGGCATGGGCGGCTTCGGCGGCGGTATGGGCGGCATGCCTCCGATGGGCGGCATGGGCGGCGGCATGGGCGGCTTCCCCGGCTTCGGCGGCGGTGCTCCCGGTGCGGCTCCTGCCGGTGCTGCTCCTGCCGGTGCTGCTCCTGCCGGTAATGCTCCCGCGGGCGGCAATCGTCCTGCCGGCGGCATGGGCGGCGGCATGAGCATCAACATCGAGTTCTATGCTCCCGAAGACGACAAGGATGCCATGGCCAACGTCCAGCAGTAATCCTCCTCCGTCATCCGAACGGTAAACAATCGAACCCGGCGATCCATCTCGGACCTGCCGGGTTCTTTTTTCTGAGTGTCCACCCGGACACGACGTTTTTCTGCACCGTAGACGCCGGGCCGCGGTCGATTCTAGTCGAAATATCTCGGGTCCGTTCCCACTTTCCAGAATCCGAACACCATCGCCACGATCCCGGCGATGATCCCGAGCGGCGGGAAGATCAGTCCGAGCAGAAGCCCGACGACCAGGGGAATGATGAAGATCAGGATCGCGACCATCCACAACCGTCTGGTGAACCAGTAATAGACGATCACGCCGAGGACGCCGAAATCATCCAGTATTCCGATGACCGGGATGCCGTCCGGCAGAAAATCGATCGGGGATAACAGATATACGAGCCCGAGGATCCCCAGCACGAGGATGATCAGGACTCTCTTCAGGACTTCCAGGACTCCTTCCCAAAACTCCCAGAAGAAATCCCGGATCCGGCTGAGATCGGCCTTCCCGGTAAAAAGCCGCACGACTTCCTTCGTAACATCCAGAACGACCTTCTTCTGCGCTTTCAAAGTTTTTTCCAGCTTCTTCCTGCCCACGGTTTTCCCGGAAATAAGCTTCCCGGCATGTGTCAGAGAATCCCTGGATACCTTCTTCTGCGCTTCCAAGGTCTTCTTCATGTTTTTCCTGAAAACGGAAAATCTTCCTTGCTGCTTCAGCCGGCCCATGATCCTGTTTTCTCCTGCTGCGTTTTTTTTGCACAAATCTCTGTTCATTGGTCACGTCGTTTTTTTCGGGCCAATGAACAGAGGAATCCTTTCTGCCGGAAGCAAGAGGCTTTTATGCGCCGGGCTTCTCCGCCGGGGCGTTGACGAAGGTGATGATGCGCTGCGGGAACGGGATGTTGAGGCCGGCGGCTTCGATGGCGGGCTTCAGCTGGGATTTGATGGACCAGTAGGCGGGCCAGTAGTTCTCCGTGGCGGTCCAGTAACGGAGCGTGAGCTGGACCGAGCTGTCGGCGAGCTCGGACACGAGCACTTCCGGCGCGGGATCCTTCAGGACCATTTCCTCATGCGACATGATGTCCTTCATGGCCTGCACTGCGACCGCGAGCGAATCGGCGTAGGCGATTCCGACCGTGATGTCCGAGCGGCGGGTCGGGTTGCGCGAGTAGTTCTTGATCGGGGTCCCGAAGACGACGCTGTTCGGGGCGGAGACGAAGAGCCCGTCGGGGGTCTTCAGCACGGTGGAGAAGAGCCCCATCTGCTGGATGGTGCCGCTGACGCTGCCGCAGTCGATGTAGTCGCCCAGCTTGTACGGGCGGAGGATCAGGAGCATGATTCCGGCGGCGATGTTGCTGAGGGAATCCTTCATGGCGAGGCCGATGGCAAGACCGGCGGCGCCGAGCACGGTGAGGAAGCTGGCGGTGTTGAACCCGAAGAGGTCGAGGATGACCAGCATGGCGATCACCCAGATGAGCGTGCGGACGATCGTGTAGGTGGCGTGGGTGAGGGATTCGTCGCCCTCGAGCTTCTTGAAGAACCGCGCGACGACCTTCCGCGCCGCCATGGAAATGAGCTTGGCGGCCACAACCACGATCAGCGCCAGGATGAGGATTTTCACGAAACGGATCACGTCGTCGCTGTGTTTGTCCCACAGGTCCGCAAAGAACCCGGGGCCCTGTTCATGAATTTGGCGGACGACGCTGTCGGCCTCGTTCAGGTGGCTTTCGATGATGGACTTTTTCTGCTGGGCCGTCTCGGAGGCGGTTTCGGCGGCGGGCTGGACGGCCTCTGCGGCCGCGGCGATCAAGGTATAAAGGTGCATTGCAAATACCTTTCTTTTGGGGTGAAATTATGGGGAAAATGCGGATAAGATGCGGATAAGACGCGGTTGGAAATCAGTTCGCGAACATGCGCTGGAGCTCCAGCTGGAATTCCTGGATGTCCTGACGGTCGGGCTTTCCTTCGGTCGGCTCAAGCATCGGGCGTCCCATCTGGTCGATGCCCCAGAGCCCCTTTGCGCCGGATCCGAACGACACTTCGCCGGTCGCCAGGAAACCGGGCCGCTGCACCTGGTCGATCGTGACCGTGGTGCGTCCGCGCGGGGCGGGTGCCCCGTCGTCCGCCGGAGCTTCGCCTTGTGCCGGGGCGGCGGAGCGGGGTGGAAGCGCTTCCCCGTCCAGCTCGTCCTCCGGGGAATACTCGTCCGCTTCACCGGCGGGCGCGGCTTCCTGCGGCATCTTTTCCGGGGCGGGCGCGGGTTCCGGCTGGGGGTCGGCTTTCTGCCAGAACGACGTCTCGATTTCGGACGCGATGAGGCGCAGTTCCATAAACGTCATTTTCACGCCCTGTTCGGCGAGCAGATCCTGGATTTTTGAGAGATTATGCCCTTCGCGGGTGCGGTCCGCGATGAACGCTTTGATTTCATCATGTGTCATGGTTCGACCTCTTTCGAAAATGGATACGGGAAAAGTGCAATAAAAACAATAAGCGTTTCGGATGGAAAAATCAAGCGGAACAGGCTGAAAAAAGACGAAAAAAGCCACGTTTTCCGTTGTTTTTTTCGTCCGTCGGCGTCTTTCCGGCGGCGACCGCCGGTGAATCCGGATTCGGGCCGCTTTTTTCATAAATTATGCTTTAATTGCTTCGCTATCCGGTTGAAAAACAGGGCGGCGGGGTGTAGATTATTGGACTAAAGCTCCGTTCGGCTCCGTATCCGGGCGTCCGCTTCCGTTTTTTTTCAACACCTAACCCATATCTCACAGGAGATCCCCTATGAAACACTCCAAACTTGCATGGATCGCGTCACTCGCGTTCTCGGTCCTCGCGGCTCTTCCGTTCTGCGGATTCGCCCAGGACGACGCCGCTGTCTTCGACAAGACCACGGCCCGCCTCGAAAAAGGCGGCATCGCCTACAGCTACACGCAGGGCGCCGCGGCGTATCAGATGATCGACAAGATGTTCGACTCGTTCAACGTCCTGATCCCGGAAGACGTGCCCGAAGCCAAGGAAGTCTTCGACGTTATCCGCGGCCTCGCCGACGAAATCGGGCTGAAGACCTTCCAGGGCTGCGGCACCAGCGTCAAGAAGAACGGCGATCTCTACCGCTGCATCGATTTCGAATACGCCCCGGAACAGAAGGGCCTGTTCTGGGACCTCATCGGCGGCGCCTCCAAGGGCGCGGCCCCCGAGCTCAAGCTCACCTCCCCGAAATCCTCCATCGCCGTCTCCATGAAGTTCGAACCCGGCGTGATCTACGCGTTCATCGACAAGAAGCTCCGCGACATGCTGGATGAAGAGGACATGGCTGTGGTCGAGCAGATGATTTCCAACCTCAACAGCCAGGGCATCCAGCCCGACAAGCTCCTCGAATGCATCTCCGGCATCACGTTCTATGTGGACGGCCGCGAGTTCAAGGAAGACGACCTTCAGGGCGTCTTCGCCGAGGAAGACCCCACTGGCGCGATTCTGGCCCTGATCCCGAAATTCGCGTTCGTCGTCACCACGAAGAGCGATCTCTGCTGGAAGGCGCTGGAGAATTACGTCTCCCAGTCCGCCCCGGATTTCGTGAAGGACGGCAAGATCGTCCCCGTGGACGGCATTTCCTGCTTCCAGGACGGCAGCTACCTGGTCATCACCAACGATGAAGCCGCCATCCGCGACCGCATCGCCGGAAAGGGCTCCGACCTGACCGCCAACGCCGAGTTCGCCAAGATGCTCGCGCTCGCGGACAAGGATTTCTCCAGCTTCTCCTATGTGTCCGAAGAGTACTTCAAGATGATCGCCAGCCTCACCGCCGTGGTCGGCGCCCTCGCCGGCGACGTCGTGGGCGACGCGGTCCCCGTGACCGATCCCGCCTCCCTTGCCCTCATGAGCGATTTCCACGGCACCCTCGCCACCACGAAGATCGACGCCGAAGGTCTCACGTTCACCACGATCACGAAGGACATCCAGATCGCGTTCCTGAACTCCGGCACCATCGCCGGCTTCGTCTCCGGTCTGCTCCCCTACGCCGGACCGTTCGTGAAGGCGATCATGGACAATGTGGGAGACGATGACGAAATGGACTTCGAGCTCCTGGAACGCCAGACGAACGCCACGGCCGCCCTGGAACTGCTGAAGGAAGCGAAAATCCCGCAGAGCCCCTGCGTCTTCTTCGCGCTCGGCGAGGACGGCAACATCGTCTTCGTGAACTGGGACGCCGCGGCGGGAGAAATGGTGCAGAGCGATGAGGAAACGGAAGAATACCCGTTCACCCTGATCACCTCGCCGGAAGCCGCGTCCAAGGCCGACAATCCGGAAGAGACCGTCGTATTCTATGAAGACCCGACCGAATTCTTCGACGGCATCTTCGTCGTGTTCGGCGACGGCTCCGTGAAATACCTCGAAGGCGACTTCGACGACCACGCCGAGGCCATGGAAGCCGCGGCCAATACGTTCGACCTCTCCGACAAGGTCGCGGCCGACCTCCTCAAGAAGGCCGCCGCCATCGACAAGATCATGGAAGACCTCTGATTCTTCCGTTCATTCCCGCCGCGCGGGCCGTTTCCTGCGGTCCGCGCCCGGCAAAAGCATTCCATGCCTCCCGCTCCGCAGTATTGAGCCGGGGGCTTTTTTTGTACGCGCATTCTCCCGCATTCCTTTAAGCCCGGTCAAAAAAGAAAAAAAGAAAGTTTTCGCACTTGCAAACAAAATGAAGCATGATATAGTATAGAAAAACAGGAAAGAACACAACAGGAGACTGATATGGCGACTTACACAAGCACTGGTCCGGGAGGCGACGTCCTCCTCTACTACTCCCTGCCGGAAGCCGAATACATGTACGGCTGCACCCCCACCGCCGCGGCCATGATCCTCGGATATTACGATCTCTACGGCTACCACGGGACGAACCTCTCCAATATGATCAGCGGCACCGTGGCGCTGAAGTCGCGCGGCACGGACGGCAACGCCTACGACATGGACGCGTTCGACACCGCGCTGGGCAAGGCGACCGCCACCTCAAGTTACGTTTACCGGTTCTACTCCCGCGACGGCGTCCCGACCACGCCCGAACAGGAGCTCGAATACGCGTTCCTGGACGACAACACGACGCTGAACATGAGCGTCTGGGACTGCCTCGCCGATTACCTCGGCACCGGGCAGTACTGGCGCGGCAACGGCAACCTGTCCACCTCGGTCACCTACTGTTCGCTCGAAGACCTCCTCACGAAAAACTACAACAACACCCGGATCACGGACGGTGTCAACACCCGCACCATCACCTACAAGGACACGTCCATGATGTACGGGCTGTACCTGTATGTGCAGTCGCGCGGCTACCAGATGGACCTCGAAATCTCCGGCAGCTACGCGGTCGACTGCTGCGGCGGCGATTTCACGTTCGAGGACTACATGTACGAGATCGATTCCGGCCGCCCCGTCCTCGTTTCCGTCGAGGGCCACTCCATGGCCGGTTACGGGTACAACGCCACGACGCGCGAGATCATCTTCGACGACTGCTATGAATCCGGTCAGCGCATGGTCTGGGACGGCACGTACTATTACTCCGGCGACGACCGCAGGCTCCAGTCGATCACCGTCATCGGGATCAACGTGAACGGCGACGTGGACCTGGCGCTCGTGAACACCTCCGGCAGCAAGGAGAAGGTGATCCTGGCCGGAACGTCCGGCGCGCTCGCCACCGCGGACTACTGTTTCGCCGGAGCCACGGTCTACCTGACCTACACGGTCAAGAACACCGGCACGAAGGAAAGCCGCGATTTCTACACGGCGGTCCGGGTGGACGGCGCCCTGGTCAGCTCCAGTTCGGTCTACTCCATTTCCGCGAACTCCACGCGCAAATACCAGAACGTCTCCCTCGGCAAGCTCGCCGTCGGCATGCACAACGTACGCGTGACGCTCGACGAGAACAACGACGTCCAGGAGCTTTCCGGCGCGAACAACATCGGGGAAAACAAGATCCTGATCCTCAAATCCGGAACCAGCATCGTCTCCGGGACCAAAAACGTCAACAACCTGAGCACGGTCCGCGACGTCTACGTCCAGGGCGGCGGCACGATGAACCTGTACGACGGGTCGGCGCTCGGCGTCATCCTGCGCGGCAGGATCACCAGCAGCTCCGCCGACGGCACGGTCTGGTTCTACACCGGCAGGGCCAACGTCCAGCGGGACAGCTTACTCTACAACACCGACATCTACGACTACGGCGAAGCGGTCGTCTCCAGCGGCGGGACCGCCGCGAACACCCGTCTCTACGCGAACGGGAAGACCTCCGTCTTCAGCGGCGGCGTCGCCTCGGACACGACCATGACCTCCGGCGCGAAGCTCGAGGTGTACTCCGGCGGGAAGGTCACCGGGCTGTTTTATGGCGAGAAAGGCGCGTCCGCCACGTTCTACGACGGCAGCATCCTGGATTTCGACCTGACGTCCGTCGCGCCCGGCGCAGCGGCGCGCGCGATCCTGCCCTCCAAGCTGAAGGGAATCCCGCTCTACACGCTCACGGTCGCCGGGACGCAGAAGAACGGCAAATACACGCTCATGGAGAACGCGGCCGGATTCGATCAGACGATTTCCGTGCGGAACGCCTCCGGGCAGTCGCTCGGCACGCTCTCGGTCGGGCACACTACGAGCATCGGCGGCGTCGACTATGTCCTGGACCTCGCGGACGACGTGCTGTCCGTGACCGTCGGGTCCGTCGTGCCGGAGCCGTCCGCCGTGCCGGAGTTCCTGACCGGGTGTTTCGCCGGCGGGAACCAGTCGATGCTCGCGAAACAGTCCGGCGGCATCGTCACGGTCTACCGCGACGGCGCGACCTGGGGCGCGGGGCTCACGCTCGATCCCGGCTGGGACGTCGTGGGCGTCGGCGACTTCAACAACGACGGACGCGACGACTTCCTGCGCGTGAATGCCGAAGGCTATGTGGTCGGCGAAATGGCCAATTCCAACGGCACGTTCTCGCCGCAGGTCCTGAACCTGAAGAACGCCGGCTGGGACATCCTCGGCACCGGCAATTTCGACGGCGTCGGCGCGGACGACGTGCTGATCGCGAACCCGACCGGCGCGTCCTCCTCCGTGGGCCTTCTCGGCTACTGGAAGGGCGGCACGGAGTGGATCCTCATCAACGGGTATTCCGCCGAGTGGGAATGCGTGGCGACCGGCGACTTCGACGGCGACGGCAAGTGCGACATGCTATGGCGAAACAGCTTCGTCGGCGACGGCGGGCTCACCTACAACGCCTATTGCACGTGGATCGTCGAGAACGCGGTCGACTGGCGCATGGTCAGCGTGTCCAACCCGGACGAGTGGGATTTCCTCTGCGCGGGCGACTTCGACGGCAACGGCACGAGCGACATCGCCATGATCAACGACGTGGGCGTGGTCGGCATCTGGGGTGTCTCGAACGGCTACCTCAGCTCGTGGTCCATCCTCAGCGCCGTGAACACCGCCGAGTGGACGCTCGCGGGCGTCGGCGACTTCAACGCCGACGGCACGGACGACATCGCGTGGAGCAACACCGTGACCGGCCTCGCCGGCTACTGGCAGCTCAACGACAAACAGCTCACCGACTGGGCCGGCATCGTGACGCTCGGATAGTCCGGTATCGCGCCGGAGCGCAAGCCCGGCACCCCGCAAGTTGTGCTGATAAAGCGCGGCTCCGCTCGCGCACGAAGGCCTCCGTGATTGTAAAAGATCGCGGGGGCCGAACTATATGCAGACATCCTCATCCGCGCCTGTATTCATGGTTTTTGATTGTGGCGCAAATAAGACAACCGAAAAAGTAGAGAATTTCTTTGTTTTTCTTTGATTCTCGGCTTGACTTTTGCGAAAAGTGTGCTAAGGTATATTCATAACTCGCTTGGTAGACATCAAACAAAACGAAAGGAGATCATACCATGAGCATCGCAAACAACATCCTCGAAAAAATCGGCGGCACCCCGCTGGTCCGCATCAACAAACTCAACCAGGGCGGCGCGGAAGTCGTCGCGAAGGTCGAGTACTTCAATCCGGGCGGCTCCGTGAAGGACCGCATCGCGTTCGCCATGATCGAAGCGGCCGAGCAGGCCGGACAGCTGAAGCCGGGCGCGCTCATCATCGAGCCGACCAGCGGCAACACCGGCATCGGACTCGCGTTCGTGGCGGCGGTAAAGGGCTACCACCTGATCCTGACCATGCCGGAGACCATGAGCATCGAACGCCGCAAGCTCGCCCAGGCGTACGGCGCGGAAATCGTCCTCACCGAAGGTGCGAAGGGCATGAAGGGCGCGATCGCGAAGGCGCTCGAGCTCCGCGACGCGAACCCCGGCTCGTTCATCCCGCAGCAGTTCGAGAACCCGGCGAACCCGGCGTACCACAAGGCGCACACGGGCCCGGAAATCTGGGCGGACGCCGACGGCAAGGTCGACGCGTTCGTGGCGGGCGTCGGGACCGGCGGCACGCTGACGGGCGTCGGCGAATACCTGCGCGAACAGAATCCGAATGTGAAGATCTTCGCGGTCGAACCGGACACCAGCCCGGTCCTCGCGGGCGGCGCGCCCGGTCCGCACAAGATCCAGGGCATCGGCGCGGGCTTCGTGCCGAAAGTGCTGAAGACCGACCTCATCTCCGAGGTCATCGGCGTTTCCGCGGAGAACGCGGGCAAGACCGCCCGTGCGGCAGCCTCGCAGGAAGGTTTGCTGATCGGCATCAGCTCCGGTGCCGCGCTTTGGGCCGCGCTTGAGCTCGCAAAACGCCCGGAATTCGCCGGGAAGCGCATCGTGGCGCTCCTGCCCGACACCGGCGAACGCTATCTTTCCACCTGGCTTTTCGAGTAAAGCCGTTTTCCCGCATCCGATTGCTTCTCTCCGCTTCGCCGCGGGGAGGAGTTCTTTTCAACCGCAACCCGAATCCGAACCGCAACCCGGACCCGAAAATGAGGTGAGACCATGAACACGATCCAGGTAACATCCACGCTCGACGGCACGATCCAGCCGTCGCTGTTCTTCCGTCCGCGGACGGATGCCCCGGTCCCGCTCGTCGTCGGGCTTCACACCTGGAGCTACGGCCGGTTCAACCAGGCGGAAACCTATCTGCCGCTGTGCGGGAAGTACGGCTGGGCGCTGCTCCTGCCGGAATTCCGCGGTCCGAACCTCGCCTCGAATCCGCACAAACACGATGCCTGCGGCAGCCTCAAGGCGAGGCGGGACATCCTCGACGCCGTGGAGCATGTCATCCGCACCTCGACGATCGATTATGAGAATGTTTTCCTTCTGGGTTGTTCGGGCGGCGGGCATGCCGCGCTGCTGGCCGCGGAGGACGCCCCGGAGGTGTTCCGTGCCGTGGACGTCTGGTGTCCGGTGTCCGACCTCACGGCGTGGCACGCGTTCCTCACGGAGACGCGCCAGCATTATGTGCATGACCTGGAGGCGTGCCTGGGCGGGGGGCTGGCGGATGTGCCGGACGAATATGCGCTGCGTTCCCCCTCGGCGCACCTCGAATCGCTGAAAAAACTCCCCGTTTCCGTCCATCAGGGCAGGCACGACGACGTGGTCCCGTACCGGCATTCCGTCGAATTTGTGCGGAAGCTTGAGGCGGCGGGCGCGGAGGAGATCTATTTCGAGCTGTTCGACGGCGAACACGAGCAGTACCCCGCGCACAGTTTCGAGTGGTTCGCGCGCCTCGCGGGCGTCCGGCCGCCGGAAGACACGGGGAACGCGGCGGTCCGGATCACGGGCTGACGCCGCGAGCTGAAAATGTTCAGCCGCGCCTCAAAAAAGGGGAGATAATTTTTTCTGTTACTGGCCGTCCGGCTTCTGCGCCGACTTCTTCCCGCTCGCGGGCAGCCGGAACGAGGCGAAATCATCGGGTTTCGCGGGGTCGAAATCGGAAATATCCGGGCGAAGACGTTCGGCGAGCTCCGGCACGTTGTCCCTGATGCCCTGTACGACGCATTTCGCGAGCTCGAATCCGCCGTAGGGGCTGTGGTGCGTGTCGTCCTTCAGCGCCTGCGGCTGGTTCGGGAAGGTATTCGCCGGGTAATGCACGAACGCGTGTTTGGAGCCTTCCTCGCCGAGCGCTTCGTAGAGTTTGAGGCTCATGGCGTTCAGATCGATCACCGGGACGTTTTTCTCTGCGGCGACCCGTTTCGCTGCGGCCGCGTAGTCCTGCAGCGTGCCGTACGGCTTGCCGTCGCGGAACCTGCGGCGCTCCACGGGTGTGACCACCACAGGACGCGCGCCCTTCGCCTTCACCGCGTCGATGAGGTCTGCGAGGCGCTTCGAGTAGCCTTTGTCCGCGCCAGCCTCGGGCCCGGTCTCCTTCTGGTCGTTATGCCCGAACTGGATCAGCACGTAGTCGCCCGCCTTCATGGTGGACAGGATCTTGTCGAGGCGGCGATGCGCCACGAAACTGCTGAGCGCCAGGCCGGATTCCGCATGGTTCGCCACCGCCGTCCCCGGGCTGAAGAACGCCGGGATCATCATGCCCCACGTCGCCCACGGTTCGTCCGCCTGGTCGCACACGGTGGAGTCGCCCGCGAGGTAGACGACCGGCACATTCTCGTCCGGCTTGACATCGACATTGTAATAAAGCGACCGCAGCGGTTTCCCGTCCGCCGTGGTGAAACTGAGGTCGTCAATGGAAAGAACATCGTCCCAGCGGGGATGCCCGATCTCATCCGGTTTGAGCGAGACCCGTCCGCCGCCGGGGAGCGCGGGCGTACGGGTGTTCACGCTGAACGTGATCTCGTAATAAACTCCGCCCGGGAGGTTTTTTATGGCGACGTTTCTTGTCGGGCCTGCGTTCAGATCAACGTCCGGCGCGTAGAAAACGAGGCGACGTCCCTCGGCCTTCACGCAGATGTCGATCTTTCCGCCGGGCGCATCGGAGAGCCCGGCGCGGATCGTGACGTTGCAGTTTTGCCCAACGAGCGGCGCTTCGAATTTCGCGGCGCGGAGCGGGACGGCACAGAGGCAGATGAGGATGACGAAGCAGACGAGGGCGCGGATCGGGACGGAAAGGGTTTTCATGGCGAGCTCACAGGTGGAAAGATCGAAGTAAGGAAAAGCTTACCGTACAATACACCCGGACCGGGGAAAAATCAAACATTGAAACTGGATTTCTGCGGATGTGCGGGATTTGATCAGAACGGTCTTGACGTTTCGCGCGCGAGGAGGCGGCGGCTCCACTGCGGCAGTGCCTGGCTTCGCTCAAGCACGGGAGGATCGGCTTCCGGCAAAAACAATCAAGTTCCCCTTGACGTTTCGCGCGCGAGGCTGTATATTATTGAACGTTATTTGAGACAAAAACAAGACAACGTCCGGCGGATGCGAACGTGCTTCATCCGCAAGCACGGCAACGGCAAACAGCCGGACAGGAGACCGCATGTTTTATGAATGATTTTCCGTGTACGGTCCTCCGGTGCGGCGTCCTGCACGGCGCGTACCACCGGATCGTGTTCCACGCGCCGCACGTGACGGTCGAGGCGAAGCCGGGGCAGTTCGTGCATGTCCGCATCGGCGAGGCGCTCGACCATATCCTGCGGCGTCCGTTCAGCATCTGCGACGCGGACGCGGCGTCGGGCGAGCTGACGCTGGTGTTCAAGGTCGTGGGGGCAGGGACGGAGCGTCTGGCGCAGATGAAGCCGGGCGATTCCTGCCGCATCCTCGGCCCGCTCGGCACGAGCTACACCATGCCCGACGAAGCCACGTTCCCGGTGATCGCGGCGGGCGGCTACGGTTCCGCCTCGACGCTGTTCCTGGCGAAGAAATCGCCTCGCCCCGGCATTCTGTTCCTCGGCGCACGCACGGAGTCCGACTTCATCCTGATCGACGAATACAAGGCGCTCGGCTGGCGCGTGGAGACCGCCACGAACGACGGTTCGAGCGGGTTCAAGGGGTTCGTGACGGAGCTGATGGAGGCGCGAAAAGACGAATTCCCGGCGGGCACGATGGTGTACGGCTGCGGTCCGGCGCCGATGCTGTACGCGCTGGCGAAGACCGCCGCGAAACTTAACCTCAAGTGCGAGGTCAGCATGGACCAGCGCATGGGCTGCGGCGTGGGGGCGTGTTTTGCCTGCGTCATCAAGGTCGTGGACAAATCCTCGCCGGACGGTTGGCGGTATTCGCGCAGCTGCAAGGAGGGAGTCGTCTATTCCGCGGAGGAGGTGTACTGTGGCTGATCTGAACGTGAAACTCGGTCCGCTCGCGCTGAAGAACCCGGTCATGACCGCGTCCGGCACGTTCGGGTACGGCGAGGAATACGAGGACTTTTTCCCGGTCGAGAAGCTCGGCGCGGTGGTCGTGAAGGGCATCGCCCCTTGGCCGTCGCACGGCAACCCGACGCCGCGCGTGGCGGAAGTGACCGGCGGCATGCTGAACGCCATCGGGCTGCAGGGACCCGGCATCGACGCGTTCCTGACCGGTGACCACTACCTGCCGCGCCTGAAGAAGACGAAGGCGACCGTGATCGTGAACATCTGGGGCAAGAAGCCCGAGGACTACGCGTATGTGGCGGAACGCCTCGAAGCCGAAAAGGACTTCATCGCCGCGCTCGAGATCAATGTGTCGTGCCCGAACGTGAAGGAGGGCGGGCTGTCGTTCGGCACCGACCCGAAGGCGCTCGCCGGAGTCGTCGCCGCGGTCCGCAAAGCCACGACGATCCCGCTCATCACCAAGCTCAGTCCGAACGTGTCGCGCATCGCCGACTTCGCGCTCGCCGCGCAGGACGCCGGCAGCGACATCCTGAGCCTCATCAACACCATCCCGGCCATGGCGATCGACGTGGAGACACGCCGCCCGAAGATCGCGAACGTGACGGGCGGCATGAGCGGCCCCGCGGTCAAGCCGGTCGCCATCAAGCTCGTCTACGAGGCGTCGAAAGCCGTTTCCATCCCGATCATCGGCATGGGCGGCATCATGAACGGACTGGACGCGGTCGAATTCCTGCTCGCGGGAGCATCCGCCGTGGCGGTCGGCACGGCCATCTTCGCCGATCCGCGCGCCCCGCTCCGCGTGATCGGCGAGCTGGACGCCTACCTGGATTCGCACGGGATCGCGTCCGTGTCGGAGCTGGTCGGGCAGGTCCGGCTGGACTGAACGGAAAGGAACGCACGCATGGAATACATCACGCAGATTCAGGAGATCGCGCGGCTCGCAGGGGCCGAGGCGATGAAATACTTCAACCACATCAAGGCGAACGACATTTCCTGCAAGAGCACGCCGAAGGACATCGTGTCCACCGCCGACAAGGCAGTGGAGACGCTGATCGCCGCCGAGGTGCGGAAACGCTTCCCCGGGCACGGCATGTACGGCGAGGAATATGGCCGCCGCGACCAGGAATCGCCGTTCTGCTGGGTGGTCGACCCGATCGACGGCACGCAGTCGTTCGTGCACGGGCATCCGTTCTTCTGCATCTCGATCGCGCTGAAGGAAAACGGCACGACGATCGCAGGCTGCGTCTTCGCGCCGCGCCTCGGCATGATGTTTTCCGCCGAACGGGGCAGGGGGGCGTTCGAGGACGGACGCCCGATCCACGTGTCCGGATGCGACAAGCTTTCCTCGGCGGTCGTCGCCACCGGGTTCGCCTGCCTGCGCGCCGGGCTGAAGAAGAACAACATGCCGATCATCGACCGCGTGTTCCCCGTCGCCCAGGACATCAAGCGCTGCGGTTCCGCCGCGCTCGACCTGTGTTTCGTGGCGGCTGGCCGCGTGGACGTGTACTGGGAGATCGCGCTGAAGGAATACGATGTGGCGGCGGGCGCGCTGATCGCGTCCGAAGCCGGGGCCGCCGTGCTCGACATGAACGGCGGATCGAACTGGCCGTCGGAGGGCATCCTCTGCACGAACGCGCCGCTCGTGCCGGTCATGCTGGATCATTTTCACGAGGCGCTCGGGCACATCGACCCGACCCCCGCCTGATACCATTTTTGAAGCGGAGAACCGACTATGACAGACGAAGAAAAGACAACCGTTACAACGGATAACCAGGCGGAAACCGCCCGGACGGAGACGCCCGCTACCGTTGAATCCGCCTCTGAGGAAAAAACGGCGGAAACACCCGCCGCAACGGAAAACGCGCCCGCGGACGACGGAGGCAATTTCGGCGAGGACGCCTCGGGCAATTTCGGCGGGGACGTGGAGACCGCCACCGGTTTCGAGGACAATTTCGGGCTGGGCGACCAGCAGCTTTCCGCCGGGACGATCCCGTCGCCGCCGCCCGCGCCGAAGAAGAAAGAACCCGCGCCGCCCGTGATGCCGCGCAACCGCGAACCGGAAACCGTGTCCGCCGCCCCGAACCGGGATGCAGAACAGTTCCAGAAGAAAAAATCGCGCGAGGAGGAGCTTTTCGAACAGTTCCAGCTGATGCGCGTGCCGCCGCAGTTCTGCGAATACGCCATGCGGTTCCGCGCCTACCTGACGCAGCATCCCGACGCCCTGAAGAAACTGGAGCCGATGCTCTGCGACGAGGCGAGCGTGGCGGCGGTGCGTCTCGGGATCCGGCTGCTCGGAGCCTTCCCAGCGCCCGAGTTCCGCAACATCGTCTTCTACTACCCCGTGGGGATGTCGACCGAGTCCGAACGCAAGGACTGGGACGCCCACATCAAAAAGTTCCCGGAATACACTGAGCTCGCGAAGGGCAAGTACCCGTATTTCAATCCGCCGCAGTTCTTCTACCGCCACGGCGCGGTCTTCCTCGACAAGGCCGTGACGGACCGTCTGGAGGGCGGCATCTTCTACCAGTGCGGCGCGTTCTGCGGCGCGTCCGTGATCGTGATGGAGCAGTACAAGCCCGCGAAGATTTACGCGTTCGAGCCGTCCGTGGGACATTCGCAGTTCCTGCAGGCGAACGTCGCGCACGCCGGGATCAAAAACGCGGAGATGTACCGCCTGTGCATCGCGGACCGCGAGGGCAAGGTGGTCCTGCCGGACCGCGACAAGGAAGGCAAACCGTGCAAGACGGAAGCGCCGACGGCAAGTTTGGACATTTTCGAGCAGAAAAAGTCCGTGACCGGGCGCGTGGCGTGGATCCAGGCAGACGTCAACGGCATGGGGCTGCTCGTGGTCCGCGGCGCGGAAAAGATGATCAAACGCGACAAGCCGCTGATCACGGTCGGCGTCTACCACAGCCCCGATGAAATGTTCGGGATCGTCCCGCTGCTGCACGAATGGGTGCCGGAATACAAGTTCATGGTGCGCCGCTGCCAGTGCAATCCGCGGATCCCCTACACCGAGATCACGCTCATCGCCTACATCCCCTCCTGATTAAAACGTCAACCGCGTCAATCATTCCCGCCCGCGCGGAGTGCCCGGAGGCGGCTTCGGGGTCAGTCGATCGATCCGTTCCTTTGTTTCCCGGTCCAGGGAATTGGGAGAGTTCGGATAAGGGAAAAAAGCGCCCCGCGCGATGGTTTCCAGGCTGTCCGGGAATGTAATGTGTTTCAACGCGGCGCAGTGTGCAAACGCATCTTCGTCGATCTTCGTGATGCCCTCCGGGATCACGACCTCCCTCATGCTTCGGCAGTGGGAGAACATTTCCTTCGGGATCCTGTCCATTTTCGGCGAAAGCGAGGCGCGTTTCAGTTTTCTGCACTCGATGAACGCGCCATCCCCTACTTCCGTCACGTTCGGCGGGATCGCGATCTCCTCCAGATCGAAGCAGGCGTAAAACGCCCTTTCGCCGATTTCCTTCAGGGAGTCCGGCAGTCCGACGCGCTTCAGCCCGGTGCAGTACCGGAACGCGCCGTCGGGAATGACCTCCAGCCCCTCCGGCAGACGGATCTCCGTCAGGCCCTTGCAGCCGAAGAAAGCGTTGCGCCGGATGACCGACGTCCCCGGAGGAACAACGCACGGGCCGTCCGGCACGGAAACGCAGGAAATGAGCTGGGAACGGTCCTTCGAGCAAAGCATGCCGTCCTCAAACCGGAGCGCCGGGTGGTCGTCCGGCACCGTGAGGCGGCATCCGGTCCCGGAGAAAGCTCCGTCGCCGATGTCCGCGACCTGTTTGCCGAGCGTAACGGGCGGCAGACTGCAGCAGCCCTGAAACGCGAGCGGACCGATTGAGGTCACGCTGTCCGGGAGATTGATCTCGGACAGGGCGGGGCAATCCTGAAATACCGATTCCCCGATCGCCCGCACGCCCTCCGGGAGCGTGACTTTCCGCAGGGCGGTGCATCCTGTGAACACCCTATTGCCCAAGCCAGGTCCCGTTCCGGCGATCCCGGCGGGGATCCGTATTTCCTCCAGGGCGGTGCAGTCGCCGAATGCACCGTCTCCGATCATTTCCACCTTGTCGGAAATATCCGCCTCACGCAGGGACCAGTCACCATGGAACGCCCCTCTCCCAATCACCCGGACGCTGTCCGGGATGCGGACGGAGGTCAGGTTCACGCAGGTCGAGAATGCGCCCGGGCCGATCGTTTCGACGCCGTTCCGGATGACAATCTCCCTCAGGCCGGGATTACTTGAGAACGCACTGCCTCCGATCTCCTTCACGCTGTCCGGAATGACGATCTTCCCCAGTTTGTAACACCTCTGGAACGCCCCGCTGCCGATTTTCTTCACGCTGCCGGGGATACGGACGCTGCGGAGATTCTCGCAATGATAAAACGCCCGGTCTGCGATCTCCTCCACGCCGTCCGGGATGACATAATGCCGGTAAGGAAGATACGGGACGATCCATTCGCATTTCCATTTTTCGATCAGGCCCGAGCCGATAATGAACCCCGCCAGAGGCGAGTGCATGGGGACCATGGTCGAGTCGACGACCTTTGTCCCCGCCGGGATCAGGCATACATACATGTACTGCGTGAACGAGTGATACAGTATGACGGGGAGGCCGATCAGCAGGAAGATCAGCACGAGCGGCCTGATCCTGTCTTCGAGCGATACGCGCGGCGCGCCGTCTTTCGCCGAAGCATCGTCCTTCGCCGTTTTTTCAACTTTCTTTTTCACGGTCGTACAGCCTTTCCGATCGTTTGTTGCTGCCTGCCCTTCCATCAATGCCGTCGTACTACGCGATCGTGGCGATATTCGTCCAGGTGGTGAGGGTCTTGTCGTTGATCTGCCAGTAGCCGGCGAGGCAGGTGTCGGTGTTGCACCAGGCGATGTCGTCCGTGCCGTCCGGGCGAATACCCGTTGATGAGCGTCCAGGTCGCGCCGCTCTCCCAGTAGCCGAGCAACCCGACCGTGTCGGACGCGCCGGTCGGGTTCGCCACCAGCACGTCGTCCGCGCCGAAGCCGTCGAAATTGCCCGTGCCGAGGATATCCCATCCGGCGTTCTTCAGGTTCAGCACCTGCGGCGAGAACGTGCCGTTTCCGTTCGACATTTCCCCGACCACATACCCTTCGGTATTTACGCGCAGGAAATCATCGAGGTTGTCGCCGTTGAAGTCGCCCGTGCCGACGACCGTCCAGCCCGTGTCGAGCGTGACGCCGAGCCCCCACGGTTCGCCGTTCTGGTAGATCGCGACCGTGCTGTCCTTCTGAACTGCGAGCGTGTCGAAGAGGTCGCCGTTGAAGTCGCCCGTGAAGAACAGCTTGTCATCAGCCGGCGTCGGTTCGGGCGGTTCGGGCGGAAGCGGCATACCTTCCTCGACCGTGACGGTCAGATGGTAGTCGTCACTCAAATTCAGCGTAAAGCACATGTCGAAACTCTCCGTGGTATCGCCGATTGAGAAGATCGTGGCGAGCGTGAGCCCGTTCGTGTTCTTCACCGTGAGCGGGGTCTCGGGGGTGATGATCGTGTCGAACCCGTAGGCAAGTTCCATGAGGTTGTACGTGCCGTACTCCTGGAAAGCATCGACCGTGAGTGTGCAGGACATGCCGTGGGCGAAGTCGAGGTTCGCGTCCAGGTCGTACAGGTATTCGTTGGAGGGGGCGGCATTGGAGATATCGAAGTCGAGCGTGCCGCCGTACATCTTCACGACGCTGTAGATCCCGTGCATCACGCCGGTCACCACGCCGCCCTCGTAGACCTTGAGGCTGTTCAGGTCGCAGCCGTCCTCCAGGCGCATCGTGCCGCCTGCGTTGACGTACATGGTATTGTCCGTCAGGGTTAGTCCGGTGCTGGTCTGGCCGCTGGATACGATGATGTCCTCCATGGTTGGAATCCTTTCGTATTCGAGTTTATGTTTTTGAGCTTATATGATGTCGTTTTTCGTTCAGACAAGGCTGTGCCTTGACTTCGGCAGTGCCCGGCTGCGCTCGGGCGCGGGAGGGACAACCGCCTGCCGCATTTCAGGCGCGTCCGCAATTCTATTTGCGTAATATATCATGCAAATCCCGAAATATCAAACAGAAAAACCGAAATCTTCCTCTTTTTCTCCAGCACCTGAACGGAACGGGAAGCGGAAGGAATGCGCCGGGAAGACGGCCTTTTCAAGCGGAACGGCAGCGAGAAAACGTGCCGGTTCGCGGCCGTCCGGCGGGATGGAAGACGGCGCGCCCGAAACAAAAACCTCCGGCGCCGACTTGCGGAACCGGAGGCGGTGTTTTTTGAGGTTGATTTTTGCGTCAGGCGACGGACTTGCGGAAGCGTTTCAGGGAGATCGCGAAGAGGGCGGCGCCGATCAGGGCGAGCTTCAGGAACGGTTTCCACATGGCCTCGATCCCCGCGCCGCGGAACAGGACGCCCTGGGTGATGTCCACGAAGTGGGTGGTCGGGGCGAACTGCATGACCTTCTGCACCCAGACGGGCATGCTTTCCTGCGGGGTGGAGCTGCCGGAGAGCATCTCCAGTGGCATCAGGACGAGGATGATCAGGAGGCCGAGCTGGGGCATGTTCTGGGACATGCACGCGAGGAAGATGCCGAGGGAGGTCAGCGCGAAGAGATAGAGCGCCATCCCGCACGCGAAGAGCGTGTAGGAGCCCGCGAGGGGGACCTTGAGGTAGAACCTGACGACCAGGAAGAGACCGGCGAGGGCGGCGGCCATGACGACGGCCATCATGGACCAGATCTTCGACGCCATGATCTGGAAGGGCGTGACGGGCATCACGAGCAGATGCTCCAGCGTGCCTTTCTCGCGTTCCGAAATGAGCGCCGAGCCCGTGAGGATGATGGCGAGCATGGCGATGTTGTTCGCGAGCTGCATCAGCGACATGAACCACGAGCCGTAGAGGTTCGGGTTGTAGCGGTTTCGGATGACGATGTTCGCGGCGGGCGAGGAGGAGTCGCCCGAATTGTCCTTCACGAATTTCTGCACCTCGGTGGTCAGGATCTGCTGGATGTATCCGGAGCCGGTGAACGCCTGCGACATGCGCGTGGCGTCGACGTTGACCTGGATATCCGGGTTCATGTGCGCCATCACGTCCTTTTCGAGATTGACGGGGAAGACGACGACAAACGTGTATCTGCCTTCGTCCATCGTGCGGTCGATGTCGGCGCGCTGGATGTGCTCGACGGGGAGGAAGAGCGGCGGCTGGAACGCGTCGGTCAGGCGCTGGGAGAGCTGGGACTGGTCCTCGTCGACGACCGCGATGGCGGCGTCTGCGAAGTCCGTCGAGGCGTTGGAGGCGACGATGATGGCGGCGGAGAAGGAATAGATGATCAGCGCCATGAGGAGCCAGTCGCGGCAGAGGCTGAGGATTTCCTTCTTCCCGAGCTGAAAGATGTTTTTGATCGCTTGCATCATGGTCAGGACTCCTGTTTTTTCAGGCAGAGGACGCCGAGGCCGAGAATGATCGGGACCGTGATGATCAGGATCATGAACTCATGGTGCAGGTCCGCGAAGCCGAGCGCCTTGTTGAAGACGCCGCGGCTGATCAGGAGCATGTGTGTGG
>JAGCTY010000107.1 GCA_017963105.1 Lentisphaeria bacterium | reverse complement strand
CTGATGATGTATTGGTACGTGGAGCCGGGATCGGCGCGCGTTTCGCCGGCGGCGTTCGCGTAGAGGTCGTATCTGAACCATGACTGTCCCACGGAATTCCACACCGACGAACTGCGGTTCTCCGGCCTCACAATATCGCCGCAAATCTCCACCGTGCCGAACTGCACACCGTTGCCCGATTCACCGCTCTGGCCTGTGGGCATGATTATATCGGCATAGATTCTGGACATCACAGGCGCCGAAGCCGAAGCTGCCCGCATGTTGAACCCCATGACATTCTTGCCGACGAGCACGGTGCGGCTCGAATCGCCAAAACGCATGTTGTTGAATTTCACGGAATCAGGAAGCGCGATGTAGCGGGTTCCATCCGTGCAGTTCGTGAAAGAGACATCGTCTGTAGGCGCATTGGCCGGTGTAAGACCATCCTTCCAGTTCGCCGTAGCAGTCCAGTCATACATGGTAAATACGCTGTTACCGACGGAATCGTTCGCCCATTTGTGGTCGACTGCCGCCGCCGGTTCCATGGCCGCGATCATGCAAGCCAAGGATGGCAATATCCTGCGAAGCCAAACTGATCTGGATACGTTCATTGCAATACTCCGTTTAATGTGTATTTACCTCGTCATTTGTGCACCATGTTACAATTTTTCAGCACCGTTGTCAACTCTGGAGCCACTGGACTATCCCCAAAAGGCAAAAAGGCTGGCGAGGCGACCCCGCGCCGAGCGGATGCGCAAGTGCCCGTCACGGCTGGAGTTGCCGCGCGGCGGCGTTTTCCGGCGAGGCCGCTATAGCGCCAGGATCATCTGGCACGGTTCTTCCGGCGTCTCGTCCGGCCCGTCGAGGCCGTTCCACCTGCCGTGGCGCGCGAACAGGCGGCAGATGCCGTCGGCTATGGCGTAGAAGAAGAACTCCGGCGTCTCGAACATGCGCCTCGACACGCGCTTGACGTGGTCCGCCAGCACCGCGAGCCTGTCGCCGAGGCCCAGCCACGCCATGGCGAAGTACGCCGTCGCCAGGACGATGGCGACCATGGCCCTGAGGCGGTCGAACCTGAGCAGCCGCACGTCCTCGACCTCGTAGGACTGCTTCACGAAGCGGATCGTCTCCTCCACGCGCCAGCGCGTGAGGTATCCCTCGACGACCTGCCGCAGGCTTCTGCGCGAACGGGCCGCGCGAAGCGTGGTCAGGAGCATCATCGGCTTCTCGCCCTTCGGCCACTTCACGACGACCAGGCGCAGTTCTGCGCCGGGATGCTCCGGCAGCCGGACCGGGAGAGAGCCGTACTCGATCGGCACCTCCCGCTCCTTGCCGTGGCTCTTGAACGCCACGCGGTCGCGATACTTCATCTCGCACGTCTCGGCGAGGTCTGCGGCGAGCCGCCTGCCGTTCCAGTGCAGGAGATGGCGGTCGCCGACGAGCCGGACGATGAAGTCCAGGCCCTCCTCGATGAAGAAGTCGAAGAGCCAGTCGCCGTCGCCGCCCCTGTCGTACACGTATACGCCCCTCTTGTCCACGGCGCCGGAAATCTTCCTGACCACGTCGAGCACCTTGTCGTTCTCGCTCGTGAACCCCTCCTCCTTCGCGGACCACATCGCCATGTGAAGCGGCACGATCCTCCGGCTCATGCTCGGCGTCGCGGTGGCGAAGCACAGGTTGTAGCCGAGGTTGTCGCCCACGCGGCTCTTGCTGCCGTCCCACACCTTCGCGAGAAGCGGCATCCCGCCCTCCCGCGCGTACGGCTTCTGGATGTCGGAGGGGTCTATCGACACGATGGTGTCCTCCTGCACGCATGCGGCTCCCTGCGCCAGCACCGCGTCCTGCACCGTGGCGGCCAGTCCCTCGTCGAGAAGATGGCGCGACAGCCTCTCCTCCGTCTTCTTGAGCAGGATGTCCTCGTCCAGTTCGCGGGCGATCCGGCTGACCACCGTCGTCTGGCCCGCCTGTATCCCGAAAAACATCTGGCCGAGAAACTCTTTCTGGGACTTTGGGACATGGGGGAAAACTATCCCCACGAATTTCTTAAGTTGTTCTCGCAATCTGTACGCGGCTGTGCTATCATTCATGGCGGCTTCCTTTCCGTGGTTTTTGTCACCCCGTATTATACGGGTTTCACAGAAGGGAAGCCACTTCCTTTTCCGAAAAGCGCATATTTCACGGCAAGCGCCGAAAAGCGCGGGATTCTGGACGCCATGGCGCGCGAAGCCCATCGTCGCCGCATGTGAATTTCGCGGATTCAGGCGCAATCCGACAAGGCCCTTGACGCCTGGCACTGCGGCACAATCGCACATAAGCGCAGGCAACCGCACTATTTGGAGGTTTTCTCGCGGCGTCCCTCACCCCTCATTGAAAAATGGG
>JAGCTY010000008.1 GCA_017963105.1 Lentisphaeria bacterium | reverse complement strand
GCCCTTGCGGACCATGTCCCAGTTGGCGTTGTAGCGGTCCATGGTGATGACCATGCGTCCGCCGCCGGAGGCGATGCGGCAGTCCATGCCGTCGGTGTTGAACTCCTTCAGCCAGGCTTCGAAGGGGTCGATGTAGTCGAGGGCGGAGGTCTCCGGGACGTCGCGGCCGTCGAGGAGCGCATGGATGCGGATCTTCTTCACGCCTTCCTTTTTTGCCTGTTCGAGCATACCTTTCAGGTGGTTGAGGTGGCTGTGGACGTTGCCGTCGGAGAAGAGGCCGATGAAGTGGAGCGTGCCGCCCTTCTTCGCCTGTTCGATCAGTGCTTTCCACGTGGCACCCTCGAACATGCGTCCGCTTTCGATGGCGGCGGAGACGAGCTTCGCGCCCTGTTCGAACACGCGGCCGCAGCCCATGGCGTTGTGCCCGACCTCGCTGTTGCCCATGTCGGCGTCGCTGGGGAGGCCGACCGCGGTGCCGTGCGCCTTCAGCGTGGTCATCGGGAGGGTGGCCATCATCTTGTGGAGGAACGGCGTGTTGGAGTCGAGGACGGCGTCGCCTTCCTTGTACTTGCCGATGCCGACACCGTCCATGATGACGAGGACGACCGGGCCGCGGCGGGTGTGGAACGATTCATTCTTTTTCAGCGCTTCGAGCATGGGAAAACTCCTGACAGTTGGTTGGTGCGCCGCCGATCTCTCGCGGCGGACGCGTTCGTTTCCGGTTGAAAAAAACATAACCTATTAATATACTACGCGAGGCTGGCCGATGCAAGCGGGAAGCGGAAATATTTCGTTCCGGGACGTCTCGAAAACGAACCCGGACGGACGAAAAATGGCAAAAAAAGATGAAACAGACTTGCATTTTTCGAAAAGGCATGTATCTTAAAAGGATAAAATTCGTTTTAATCCCAGAAACAGGAATGGAATTCAATGGAAAAAGAAACTAAAACCGCGATCATGCAGAAATACGCCCGCCACGAGGGCGATGTCGGATCCCCCGAGGTCCAGATTGCCGTGCTCAGCGCCAAGATCGCCGAACTCACCGACCACATGCGTTCTCACAAGAAGGACAACAGCTCCCGCTTCGGCCTCATGGCTATGGTCAACCGCCGCAAACGTCTGCTGAAGTACCTCTCCAAAGAGAACCACGAGCGCTATCTCTCCCTCGCCGCCGAACTCGGTATCCGCGGCCAGAAGTGACAGCACGCTGCTCTTTGAATCGACACGCGAAAATGGTTGCGTTCCCGGGCTGAACTCGGGGATGCGGCCATTTTGTGTATTATAACCCTTAACCAAACCGTTTGCCGCGCACATAAAACCACGCTGGTTTTCCAGCAGCGGCGAGGCAGACAACCAATCCAAACCGCCGACAGGAGCCACGCTCACCTGCTCCGTGAAAACGAAGTGACCGCGAGCCCTGAAACTGAATGGATGCACCTTTCTCCGGCGGCCGGTGTGGAACGGACGTTATCAGCTCCCGACATGGACAGCGATCCAAGTCCGGGCGCGGAGGCTGATACCGCGGTTCCACGCGGGCAACCGACTGTAAACGTAAAATCCATTCGGGGACATGCAGGCTCCTGAGGCAACAACCACCTCAAGGAGGTACCACATGCTGGAAGAGATTTCAGTCAAAATCAACATCGGACCGGGCCGCGACCTCACGATCGCTGCCGGTAAGCTCGCTCACCTCGCCAACGGTTCCTGCACGGTCCGTCAGGGCGACACCATCGTCTTCTCCGCCGCCTGCTCCGGCGAGGCCAAGAAAGGCCAGGACTTCTTCCCGCTGCAGGTCGACTACCGCGAAAAGTATTCCGCGGCCGGCAAGTTCCCCGGCGGCTACATCAAGCGCGAAGGCCGTCCCAGCGACAAGGAAATCCTGATCTGCCGCATGGCCGATCGCCCGATCCGCCCGCTCTTCCCCGAAGGCTTCTTCGATGAAGTCCAGGTCTGCGGCCTGCTGCTCTCCGCCGACGGAGTGAACGAGGGCGACGTGCTCTCCATGCTCGGCGCGTCCGCCGCGCTCGTGCTCTCCGATCTGCCGTTCCAGGGCCCGATCGGCGCCGTCCGCGTCGGCTGCATCGACGGCGAGTTCATCGCGAACCCGACGATCCAGGAAATGGAAAAGAGCACGCTGGAGCTCGTGTACGCCGGTCTGCCGGACAAGGTCATCATGATCGAGGGCGAGGCGAAGGAATGTTCCGAAGATACGCTCGAAAAGGCCATGATCTTCGCCAACGAGATCGTGAAGAAGCAGTGCGAAGCCCAGCTCGAGCTCGCCGCCAAGGTCGGCCGCCCGAAGAAGGAGCCCACGCTCCACCTCGTCCCGGAAGACTTCAACGCCGCCATGATCGCGCTCATCTCCGACAAGATCGAGGCCGCGTGCCTCGTCCCCGGCAAGGAAGACCGTGAAAAGGGCCTCTCCGCCCTGAAGGAACTCTGCGCCGAACAGCTGAAGGAACAGTACCTCGAAGCCTACGGCGAAGAGGATTTCAACTTCTACCTCGGCATGGCGTTCGACAAGTACGTCCGCGCCACCATCCGCAAGGCGATCCTCGAGAAGGGCTACCGCCCCGACGGACGCGGCGTGACCCAGATCCGCCCGCTCTCCGCCGAAGTCGGCGTCCTCCCCGTCGTCCACGGCAGCGCGCTCTTCCAGCGCGGCGAAACCCAGGCGCTCGTGATCGCCACCCTCGGCGGCCCGAAGGACGCCCAGGAATCCGACAAGATCTACGGCGGCACCAACGTCAAGAAATTCTACCTGCATTATAATTTCCCGAACTACAGCACGGGCGAAACCGGCCGCATCGCCGGCCCCGGCCGCCGCGAGATCGGACACGGCAACCTCGCCGAACGCTCCGTCGCGCAGGTCGTGCCGAAGGACTTCCCGTACACCGTCCGCTGCGTCTCCGAGATCATGGCGTCGAACGGCTCCACGTCCATGGCATCCGTCTGCGGCGCCACGCTCGCCCTGATGGACG
>JAGCTY010000106.1 GCA_017963105.1 Lentisphaeria bacterium | reverse complement strand
TAAACTGCTTCCTGATCAGGAACTCTTCTGTCAGACTAAACGCTCTCCCCTTTCCTGTCAGACTAAATGCACACCATCCCTTTGTCAGACTAAACGCACCTTCCCGTTTTCCTCCCCGTGCGTTTACTTTTTCAAATGCCACTTCCGTTTCACGGCACATCGTCCGTCATCTTTTTTCTTTCCGCCTCTTGACATGCCTTTCGTTCCGTGGTATATTTATGGAATGAATCTTATTCTTTCTTTACCGGTCCGCGGGACATCCGGCAAACTGTCGCGGATGTCCGTCCCGGACAAACCGAAATCTGGAGCAGGAAATGAAACATCTTATTCGCCTCGCCGTGCTTGCGGCGGCGTTAGTATCCGGAGTCTTCCTGTCGTCGTGCGGTCTTTTCCGCGATACAACGGACAGCGTGTTCGACAAAGCCGAGGACGCCATCGCGACCGACCGGACAGCGTCCAATATCGACTCAGCGGAATTCACGTATGAATTCGGGGACGAAAAGACCACGACGATCAGGTTCCAGGCGCCGGGCAGCGTGCGCATCGACGTGCTGGACGGCGACCGGTCCGCGGTGTTCTGCCTGAACGGCTCGTCCGGCTGGATGTATTTACGCGGAGAGGTAATGAACATGACCGCGGAAGACATCGCGGAGATGCACGCCGCACTTCTCCAGACAATCCCGTTCAACGTGAACTTCCAGGACCTTTTCATGGATACGGAATTGCAGGAGCAGCCCGAGGACGCCTGCGGCGAGGAGTGCAACGTGATCACCGCGATTTTCCGCCGCGCACAGGACGTCAAGGTCAGGCTCTGGTTCGGCAGGAAAAGCCGCCTGCTCCGCCAGTTCGAAGTCACGAGGGAGGACGGCATCCATACGATGCAGTATTTCAACTACCGTACCTACGACGACGTCACGCTCCCCTCGCTGATGTTCAGATTCTCCCCGGAAGGAGCCACGAAGATCTCGCTTCTCTCGTTTGAATCGAACATCGATATCCCGAACTATATGTTCCGGAAGCCCGAAAAACTGAGCGCCCTGGAAGGAGGCAGATGATGATGCACATGACACGTTCAGCAATCCTGGCGGCGCTGCTGCTGGCCGGCACGGCCGTCTTCGCCGCCGAGGCGGAGAAAAGCGGCACCGGGACGCAAACCGTCACGCTCCGAAGCGGCATAGTCCTGGATGACGCCTACATCATCGACAAGAAGCCGAACGGTATCACGCTCGCCTACAAAGACGGGTGCATGTTCGTGAAATTCTCCGACATGCCGCTCGAATACCAGAAGAAATTCGGCTACGACGCGATCAAGTCCGCCCGCTATGAAAGAAAAATGGACGAACTGAAGAAGGTCAATGCGAAAGCGGAAGCCGAACAGAAAGCCCGGGAAGAAAAACGCAAGGCCGAAGAGGACAAACATTACAAGGACGGGCGGATCAACGTTCAGCAGCAGACGGTGCGCAAGCTCGAACTCGAACTTGCCGAAGCGCAGAAACGTCTTGATACGACTGAACGGACCATCAGCCAGGACCGGGGCTCGCTCGGCATGTCCGCCATCGGCCCCAGACAGGTCTGTGTCGAGTCCCCGTGGGGCTACGGCGGACGCATCCGGAGCAGCACGTACAACGCCGCCGTCACGAACAAGCTTATGAAGGAAGTCGATACCCTGGACGCGAAACGCGACAACCAGGCGCAGGAAGTGATCAGGCTTCAGCTGAAGCTCGAAGCCGCACAGAAAACGCTCGACATGCTTCTGCAAAACAAGTAGGCGTCTTCGGGATTCCCCGTACTTGACAAGACAGGCATGTCCGGTCGGAAGAAAGGCCGGACATGCTTTTTTTGCATGGAAAAGACGGAGGGCGCCGCACCGCTACAGAGATTCGCGGACGCCGGGCGACTTGCTCATCTTCAGGACGGAAATGGATGGCGTCTCCGGCACGATCAGGACGTCCAGCTCCGATTCGTCCAGATGGATCGTCTGGGAAACGGGTTCCTCGGCGGGCTGGACCGCGACCGCGGCCGCCGGATCGGGTCCGGGGACCGGCTCCGGAGTCCGCGCATAGTGCACAACCGCAAGGACGACAAGCCACAGGACCGCGATGGAAACAAGTCCGATGGCGACATAGAAAAGGACGGTGACATTGCGGATTCTCTTGGTCTCGCCTTCGTTCACCAGCGTGTTTTCGTTCACGGTTTCGAGAAGCGTCTTCGGGAGCTCTTCCGGATCCTGCGGCGTTTCCTTCCGCATTCTTTTCAGCAGGACCTCGCTGTCCTCCGGGGAGAGGTCATAGACCTCGGCGAGTTTGCGGACGTACGCGGAGATGTAGACGGGCGGCAGTTTCTGCAGAAGCTCGCCGGCCTCCAGTTCCACAAGATATTCCATGCGGATGCGCGTGAAGCTCGCGACCTCCTCCAGGGACATTCCGCGCGCGGTCCGGATCGATGACAGCATCTGCCCGAGCGGCTGCTCCGCCTGAAGCGCATGGGGCAGCGGCTTGTGTTTCCGCTCGGGTGCGGCCGGAGCGACGGAAGTCGGCCGGAGCGGCGGCCGTACGGGCGCAACGACGATGCCGGGCCGTACGGGCGCGGGCTGCTTCTTGCGGGGGAAGGGCGGGGCAACGACCGGGGAGTCGTCGTCCGGATCCGGTTCCCGTTCCGGCTTCTTTTCCATTTCCTCGGATACGGGTTCCGGCTCCTCGCGGGAAAAACCATTATTCCGCTCCCCGGGATAAGGCTCTTCCGGGGACGTGCCGCGATCGATCATTTGCGGTTCCCCGGGCGTCTCCAGCGGGAAGTCGTCCGGCCGGAGGACGTATTCGTCGTCTTCCGGCGCCGCGGGGGTGTCTCCGGCGCCGGGCTGATCGGAAAAGAGATTCAGTTCCTGTTCGTTCTTTGCCGCGGGATCTTCTGGGTCAGTCATGTTGCGATACCTCAGTCATTGGGCGTTTCCAGGCCGTCGGTGATCAGGATGGTGCGTTTCTGCCCGCCGGGAAGCGGGGCGCTGATCACGTGGCGCTGTTCGAGTTTATCAATGATGTCGGCGGCCTTGTTGTAGCCGATGCCGAGTCTGCGCTGGAGATAGGACGTGCTGACCTGCTGCTCGTTGATGATGATCTCAAGCGCGCGCACCATGATCGGCGGATCGGTCGGCAGCAGATATTTGTCCGCGGCGGCCCTGACGACGTCGGAATTCGCCATGCCGTCGTCCTCGTCGTAATCGTCCTGGCCGTCGTCGTAACCGTCGTCGGAGCGGCCGCCCCTCGGGGCTTTTCCCTTGCCGCGGCGGCCTTTGGGTTCGTCCTCTTCCTCCTCGTCGCCGCCGGAGAAGATGCCGTCGTCGAACGTCTGCGGACGCTGCGCCGCGACCTCTTCGATGACTTTTCCGATCTCATTGTCGGAGACATATGCGCCCTGGATGCGTTCCAGGACGGCGGCGCCGGGCGGGTTGAACAGCATGTCGCCGTTGCCGAGCAGCTTTTCCGCACCGACGGAGTCCAGAATCACACGGCTGTCCATGCCGTTGCTGACGCGGAACGCGATCTTGGTGGGGATGTTCGCCTTGATGAGGCCGGTGACGACCTCCTTGCGGGGCGACTGCGTGGCGATGACCAGGTGGACACCCGCGGCGCGGCCTTTCTGCGCGATGCGGCAGATGCTGGTCTCCACGTCGCTCTTCGCGTCCGTCATCATGATGTCGGCCAGCTCGTCGATGATGATGATCAGGATCGGGAGCTTCGGCGGGACCAGCATGCCGTAGTCGTCGATGACCGGCTGCGGATCGGGCGGGCGGGAGTTGAACGCGGCCAGGTTCTTCGCCTTGACCTTCGCCAGCACCATGTAGCGGCGTTCCATCTCGTTGACACCCCAGCGGAGCGCCAGCGGGACCTTCTTCGCGTCGTTCACGACAGGAGTGATCAGGTGCGGGATCGGACGGTACATCTCCAGCTCCACGACCTTCGGGTCGACCATGATGAGCTTCAGCTCGTCCGGCGAGAACCGGAAAAGCAGGCTCATGATGAGCGTGTTCATGCAGACGGACTTGCCGGAGCCGGTGGAGCCCGCGATCAGCAGGTGCGGCGCCTTGGAAAGGTCGGTCAGGTAGACCGAGCCCGCGATGTCGCGCCCGAGCAGGATCGGAATCGCCGCGCGCGACTCGCGCCACGTGGCGGATTCCAGCAGCGGACGCAGATAGACCGTGCTGGACGCCTTGTTCGGGACCTCGATGCCGACGGCGTCCTTGCCGGGGATCGGCGCACGGATGCGGATGCTCTGCGCTTCCATGGCCATGGCGATGTTGTTCTGAATGCTGGTAACCTTCTCCACGCGGACGCCGGGATTCAGCGCGATCTCGAACTGCGTGACGCGCGGTCCGACGGTGATGTTCGACACATAGCCGTTCACGCCGAAGCTTTCCAGCGTCTTTTCCAGGCTCAGGCTCGCGTCGCGGATGTACGCCTGGTCCTCCTCGGCGATCGCGTCGCTGTGGCGTTCCAGCAGCATCGTGCTGGGCAGATGGTATTCCTCGTAGACAGGCGGGGGCGGAGGCGGCTCGTCGTCGGAAACGGGCGGTGATTCCCGGTCGAATTTCTTTTTGTTGTCGGCAAACGTCTGCACCGGGACCACGCGCGGCACGGGTTTCTGGAGCACGGGTTTCTGGAGCACGGGTTTGGGTTCGGGAGGTTCTTCCACGATGTCCTCTCCCGGTCCGTCGTCAGATACGGCGGGCTCCTCCGGTTCGTCGAAAAACTCCTGCGGCTGCTCGGGCTGCTCGGGCTGCTCGGGCTGCTCGGGCTGCTCGGGCGAAGGCTGCGGAACAACAGCGCCGGGACGGGGATGCGGAGGCACAACCAGCTCCTCCGGGTCGCGGATGACGGTGCCGGGCTTCCGGACGGTCGGCTTCCGGGGACGGTCCGGCGGCGCGACGACTTCGTCCGGATCGAGAATGGCGCCGGGCTTCTGGACAGTCGGCTTCCGGGGGCGGTCCGGCGGAACGATAATCTCGTCCTCGTCCTCCGCCTTCTCCTGCTTCTCCTGCTTCTCCGGCTTCGAGGGCATCACACGGAGCCCCAGGATCTTTCCAATGACTCTTTTGAACCCGGAAGGCTTCTTTTCAGCCTCTTCCTCCGGTTCCGCCTCTTCCTCCGGTTCCGCCTCTTCCTCCGGTTCCACGTCGGCATACTGGTGGATTTCCGGGGTGGACGGTTCGGGTTTCCATTCCTCACCTTCGGAATTGTCGGGCATATAGACGCGGCCGGGACGCCGGACGGGCTCGCGCTCCTCCGGTCCTTCTTCCTCCGGCTCCCGCGGTTCCGGATCGGCCCGGAACGCGACCTTGAGGAGCGGGACCCAGTCGCGGATGAACAAAAACACAAGCGACGGAAGCAGGAACGCAAGCGCCACGAGGATCGTCCCCACGTCGCCGATGTAGCGTCGGATCAGTCCGGCATCCAGCTGCAGCGACGCCTGCGGCGCCGCCAGGGACGCCCCGACCACGCCGCCGGACAGCGCCAGCAGGGACTGCTCCATGCGCCCGATGCCCAGCCGGTCCGTCTCAGCGATGAACTGCTGCGGCCACATGGCGAACAGCATGGACGAGCCGAGCAGGAGCGCGGGCAGCGCCCACCACAGCGTGCTGCGCCGCGGCGGCAATCCGGGGATGAAACGCCGGATCAGCATCAGGAACACGACCAGCAGGAAAGGATATGTGGCCAGTCCGAACGAGTAAAACATGATCCGGGCGGTGTGCGCCCCGAGAAACCCGATCCAGTTGTGATAGATCGCCGGACCGCTGATCCCGCCTTCCAGCAGGGCCAGATCCGTTCTGTCGTGTGATAAAATCGCGCAGGCGAACAGCAGGAACAATGCGGTCCGGAGGTAGTTTCCGAAATTCCACACGCTGCGTTCTTCCATGCCCTGATCCAGTTCCATTCTGCTTCTTCTCCGTCGTTTCGTTTCAGCATAAGGGTTCTCCTTTTTGTCTTGCATCGCACAAGGTGGTTTTCAGCAGACGGGCAAAAGACGACGAAGAAAGATTCGAGGCGCGGCTGCCGGAACGCAACCGTCCAAAATCTCTCCAGTCGGACTTTGCACGGATGCGAAAAAATGCCGGACTAAATGAAAAGAGATACCCTGACAAAGTAAGATAGCACAATTCCTGATTTATGAAAGCAGGAAACGGTCATTTTCCCTTTTTTTTTTGAAAAAAAACGCCGAAATGCCGTTCCGGACATCGCGTCACCGAAAAAAAAGCGCCCGGACACCGGTTTTTTCGAAAAAAAAAATTCGTTTTTAGCCGGTTTTATGCTATATTATAGCATTGCATTTTCCCCAACCCATTTTTAAGGAGCAGCTCGCTATGGGCGGTTTTTTCGGCGTTGTCTCTAACGGTGACTGCGTGGACGACCTTTTCTACGGGGTCGATTACCATTCGCATCTGGGTACGGTCCGCGGCGGCATGGCCGTCACCAATCCCTACGGTTCCATCATCCGTTCCATCCACGACATTTCCAACGAGATGTTCCGGTCCAAGTTCGGGCCCGACCTGGAACGGTTCCGCGGCGCGAAGTGCGGCATCGGCATTATCAGCGACATGGACGACCAGCCGCTGCTGATCGCGTCCCACCTCGGCATGTACAGCATCGTGACCGTCGGCAAGCTCAACAACATCGAGGAGCTGACCCGGCAGGCCATCGAGGAACACCACATCCACTTCGCCGAACACAGCAACGGCGAGCACAACCCGACCGAAGTCGTCGCCTCGCTCATCAATACGCAGAAGACCATCGAGGACGGCATTTCCTACGCCATGCACCGCATCAAAGGCTCCTGTTCCATGCTCGTGATGGCCGGCGGCAAAATCTACGCCGCACGCGACCGCTACGGCCGCACGCCCGTTTCCGTCGCGAAGCGGACCGGCGCAATGGCCGTGGCCATGGAGACGTCCGCCTACCCGAATCTCGACTACGAGTTTGTGCGCGACCTCGGCCCCGCAGAGATCGTGCTGATCGACGCCGAATCCGTCACGCAGTTGAAGCCGCCCGAGGAAACCATGCAGATCTGCTCCTTCCTCTGGGTCTATTTCGGCTATCCTTCCTCCGACTACGAGGGACGCAACACCGAAACCGTCCGCTATGAAAACGGCGCGCGCATCGCCGCGCACGATGACGTCGAGGTCGATTCCGTCTGCGGCGTGCCCGATTCCGGCGTCGCCCACGCCATCGGCTACTCGAACAGAAAGGGCCGCCCCTACCTGCGCGCCCTCGTCAAGTATACGCCCACCTGGCTCCGCAGCTTCATGCCGCAGATCCAGTCCCACCGCAACCTCATCGCAAAGATGAAGCTGCTTCCCGTGCAGGACCAGATCGAGGGGAAACGCCTGCTCTTCTGCGACGACTCCATCGTCCGCGGCACGCAGTTCCGCGACGTCACGCGCCGTCTGCTCGAACGCGGCGCGAAGGAAGTCCATCTGCGTTCCGCCTCCCCGCCGCTCGCCTTCCCCTGCCTCTTCCTCAACTTCTCGCGGTCGCGTTCCGTCATGGACCTCGCCGCGCGCCGCATCATCGCCGAACTCGAGGGCGGCGAACCCACGCCGGAGATTCTGCGCGAATACATCACAGCCGGTACTCCGCGCTATGAACGCATGGTCGAGATGATCCGCCGGAAACTCGGCCTCACCACCCTGAAATACCAGACCATCGACCAGCTCGTCGAGGCCATCGGGCTTCCGAAGTGCAAGCTCTGCACCTTCTGCTTCGACGGCTGCGACCCGACCGGCTGCGCCAGGTGGATCGGCTGCGCCTGCCCCAGCCACGACGATGCGCCCGCCACCGGACCGAAAGACCCGAAAAAGTAATAAACCGGAGATCAACTCCGCCTCAATTCAGCAATCAAATCATCCGCACAAATACGCCCGCACTCAAGGAAAGGAGCGTCGTTATGAGATCGAAATTCTGGAACCGTTTTCTGGCCGCATTCATGATCGTTTTCGCGCTGCTCCTGGGCGCCTGCCGGAGCTCCGCGCCGGAGGAAGCGCCCGCCGACGAAACCGCCATCGCGGAACCCGCCGGCCCATGGCCGACCTCGCGCCTGATCGGCGAGCTTTCCGGGCATGACCCGCTCGAAGGCTTCAACCGGAGCATGTTCGAGGTCGACTGCGTGATCATGGACTACATCGCGCGTCCGCTGGGCTGGATCTGGTCCAGCGTCCTGCCGCGCCCCGTGATCCAGTGCATCGAAAACGCCTGCCACAACCTCGCATTCCCCGGCCGATTCATTTCCTCCCTCGGCAGCGCCGAGTTCGAATGCGCGGGCGTCGAGGCGGGGCGCTTCCTGCTGAACTCCACCGTCGGCATCGCCGGGCTCTTCGACCCCGCCGAATACTGGTTCCACCTCTACAAGACCGACGCCGACTTCGGGCGCATGTTCGCCACCTGGGGCATCGGCCCGGGCTGCCGCCTGATCATCCCCGGCAGCAGGCACATCAACGTACGCGACGACATCGGCAGCATCTTCGACTATCTGCTTGACATCCGCACCTACCTGCCCTACTCCAGCTGGGCGTACGTCAACAACGTCGTGGCGCTTCATCCGCAGTTCGTGAACGCGATCAAGGGGTCCGCCGACCCGTACCGCACCTACGTGATGATGCAGCTCCTGAACCGCGAGCTCCAGCTCGAGAAATGGTACTACGACTACGCGAAGGACGTCTACCACGACCGTCTGCCCGAGCTCCCGCCCGACCAGGGCACCACCATGCCGGCGACCCTCCACGGCCGCCGCAAGGTCCTGGAAGGCTACCATTCGCTCGGTCCCGTGGTGGACACCCTCCGCGCCATCTACTTCGTGCCGCAGAAGGACCACGACTGGTGGTACGCGCGTCTCTCCATCTTCAACTCCGACTTCGAGGACAAGATCCACACGCGCAAGGTCACGGTCGGCATCGACCCCGAACGCTCCCGCCTCAGATACGGTTTCTTCGAAGCGCCGAAGCCGAAGGACGAAAACGTCATCCCACCCGAAAAGCTCGCCATCATCATCCCCGGCATCGGCAGCATCTACAACAGCCAGACCGCCCTCGCCACCGCCGAGGAGTTCTACAACGCCGGCTACAGCGTCGTCCTGGTCGACAACGGCTTCAACTGGCGTTTCATGACCGCCACCGACGGCAAACTGCCCGGATACACCCCGCACGAAGCCGCCAACATGCGCATCGCGCTCCAGAAGATCCTCGCCGACCTCCGCGAAGACGGCAAGATCAAGGATCCGCGAATCGTCCTCGCCGGATGGTCCATGGGCGGCATCGAGCTCTGCCACATCGCCGCCATGGAAGAAAAGGAAAATACCCTCGGCATCAGCCGCTACCTCCCGATCAACCCGCCCGCCGACCTGATCACGGCGCTGCAGACCGCCGACGCCTACGCCGCCGTGACCAAGGACTGGACCTTCGACGAGGCCGTGGACAAGGTCTCCACCGGGGCAGGGCTCCAGTACGTCCTCACCGACCACGTGATCCCGCCGTTCGATCCCGAACAGCCGGAGACCTTCACGCGGCCGCCGCTCGTCGGCGACGACGTCGCCAAGTTCTTCGTGGCGTTCGCCATCCAGAGCTGCCTCACCGAAGACCTGGAGAAGACCCAGCGCGAGGGCAAGTATCCCCTCCCGATCTCCGCCCCCTGCACCATGTTCAACCGCGAGGACTTCTACCGCGAGATCGGCGGCATCGGGTTCATGGAGTACATCACACGCTTCCTCTTCCCCCAGATGGGCAGGGATATCAACGAGCTCGACAAGCTCGCCGCCGAATCCGGCCTCCGCGCCGTCGAATCCACGCTCAAGAACAACAAGTCCGTCCGCATGATCCATGCCTGGGACGACATCCTCATCAACGACGCCGACCGCAAGTTCCTCGACGAGACGCTCGGCGACCGCATCACCTGGTTCTCCAACGGCGGCCACTGCGGCCAGTTCTACACCAAAGACTTCCGCGAAGAACTCCTCTCCCGCGCCGAAGAAGAGTAAGCCCAAGCGCCAACCGAAAAGTGGTTATTTCCATTTTGGAAATAACCACTTGTTATGGCTCATATAAAATATAAAATAAGAAAAGAAAAACAACAATAAGGATTAGATATGACTAGCGAACTTGAATTTATTGTGTACAGCACACCAGAGGAAGATATCCGCATCAATGCAGCTGTCAAGGACGAAGACATCTGGTTGACACAAAAGGGCATGGCGGAGCTGTTCGGTGTCGGGATTCCCGCCATTACGAAGCATTTAAAAAATATTTTTGAGTCTGGTGAGCTTTCCGAAACAGCGGTTGTTTCCAAAATGGAAATAACTACTCGTCATGGAGCTATAGATGGAAAGAATCAAACAAAAGATGTTCTTTTTTATAATCTTGATGCCATTATTTCTGTCGGCTATCGCGTCAACAGTCGCCGCGCTACGCAATTTCGTATTTGGGCCACGAATGTTTTGAAAGAATACATGATTAAAGGGTTTGCTTTGGATGATGATCGCCTGAAGCAAGGAAAAACATTCTTCGGGAAGGATTATTTCCGTGAACTGTTGGAGCGAGTACGCTCCATCCGGGCCTCGGAACGCCGCATCTGGCAGCAGATTACCGACATTTTTGCCGAATGCAGCATCGATTACGACAAGAATTCGGAAATTACCAAGGCGTTCTATGCTATGGTGCAGAACAAGTTCCATTATGCAATCGCTGGGCAGACCGCTGCGGAGATCGTATATAATCGTGCGGACAGCACCAAGGGACACATGGGGCTTGTCACATGGAAGAATGCACCTGACGGACGCATTTTGAAATCTGATGTTCCTATAGCAAAAAACTATTTGCCGGAAAAGGAAATCCGCCAGCTTGAACGTGCCGTGACCGGATATTTCGACTACATCGAAGATCTTATTGAACGCGAGAACACGTTTACGATGGAACAATTCGCGGCAAGCGTTAACGAGTTTCTTGCATTTCGAAAATACAATATTCTGCCCGACAACAACAAAGGATCGGTCTCTTCAGATCAAGCAAGAGAAAAGGCTTTTGCAGAATATGAGAAATTCAATCGAACACAGCCGGTTGTTTCCGATTTCGACAAATTCGTTCGGGAAAAGATTACGAATCAAGGGAAAAACAATCCGAAAAAGGATGAGTAACGATGGATTGGAAACGGCAGTTCAAGGTTCACGCCCTCAGTTTCCGGGATACATGTATCATTCTTCTGTTGCTCGCGGTCAATCTGTTTGTCTTGATGCTGATCACCTCCGGGCCAAATCCGAAGGCGGTATCCGTGGCTTACCGCGCCAAATGTGGGGCCAACCAGAGACAAGTCTACAAGCTCATGTGCGAATTCTCCGGCGAAGAGGGGGTCGAACTGCCGCCCGATTGGACCGTCGCCGACCTGATCCGTGAGGCGGCCGGGAAAGATTTCCAGACGCACCAACCGTGGCCGGTGGAATCCGCCGCCGAAATGAAACATCGCCTGGAAAAAGAGTATCTCTGCCGGAGTGTTCATTACGAGCGCAAGTTTCCCTACCTTCGCCGCCAGCGTGTGGAAGTCACTTCGCCGTATCTGGTGTTTCCCGTGCCCGTCTCGGTCGTGTTCGACGATTCGCTTCAGCCGCCGGTCCCGATCCTCATGTGCCGGCCGGGCGCGCATGACGGCAAACACAGCTCGATGGTCCTCTACTCCGACGGAACAACGAAAGCCCTGACCACGGAAGAGGCGGAAAAGCTTGTCGCCGAACAGTCGCCCGTCCCGCTTGAAATAGACTTCGAAGCCCTGTCGAAAGAGGAACAAACGCCATGACGACGGAAACGAACGATGCCTCTGCGGAATCCCTTGAAAAGAATCCCGCTCGGGGAGAAGAAGAGATGCGCAGGTGCTGGCACGGATGCCTGATCGCCTTGTTTGTGGTGGCCGCGCTTGCTTTCCTCTTTCTCCTGCTTCTTTCGCAGCTCGGAAGAGCAAGACCCGAAACGGTTGCCGCCGCCTGCCGTTCCGATCTGAAACAGGCGTATCGAGGCATGGGGTGGTTTATCAGGGATCATGCGGAAGAAGGCTCCGAAATCCCGCCGGACTGGACGATCCCCGACCTGATCCGGGAGTGGCATTACGACTGGAAAATGTTTTTCTGTCCGGCTCCGGGTTTTACCTACCGCGATCCGTATCTGGCGTTCCCCGTCCCGGCAACGGTCCTGCTGAACCCGCCGGAACAGGCTCCCGTCCCGATCCTCATGTGCCGTCCCGGCAACCACGGCAAATACGGCACGCCTGTCCTGTACTCGAACGGGACCATCAAAATCCTGACCACGGAAGAGGCCGAGAAGCTCGCCGCCGAACAGTCGCCCGTCCCGCTTGAGCTCAAGAACCCCGATATCAGAACCAAACAGGAGACGGAACAGGAAACGCCGTGAACAAGGCGGCGCGGGGCCAGGTCAGCTTTTTTCCGGCTTGAAGACCTTGGAATCGAGCGACTGAATGCTCCGGAATTGTTTCTGGTTGGCGCTGCACAGCGTGAGGGAGTGTTCGCAGGCGGTCGCGAAGACAAGCGCGTCGGCGAGCTGGATGCCGGACCGCAGCGCGTGTTCCTCGATGAAGATCATGGCGCGGTGGGAAACCGCTTCCGTGATCGGCAGTACGGTGAAATCCAGCGCGTTCAGGAACTGCTTGATCAGGGTCTGTTCCCGTTTGCTGCGCGCGCCCTGCATCAGCTCCATGTAGTTGACCGCGGAGATGAAGCGGTTTTCGTCGTTGTCGATCTCCTTCGCCGCCTTCTTCGAGCCGCGAAGCGCCCAGATCAGGACATCCGTATCGAACAACATCAGCGGAACCTCGGTTTGCGGATCGACTCCACATAGGCCGCGGGATCTGCCGTTTCAGGGCGGTCGCGCCACATGCCGAACGCGGAAAGATCGGCGACTTTGGCCCTCGCCTTCTTCGTTTTTCCCCACGGGATGATCATCGCGCGGCGTTTCCCACGGTGCGTCAGGGTCACCGTCTCATGACGGTCGATGGCCATCATGACCTCGCGCATCCGTTTTCTGAGATCCAAAACACTTGCTTCCATAACCTGCCTCCTTTGAAATGTTCACTTGTACTATACACTTCTCTTCACAAAAATGCAAATGGAAACCATGTTTTTTTCTGAAAAAACAAAAAAAAGGATAGATCATCTTCTTGACATTGATTGCCGGAACCGCTATATTATCCAAAACTTTTCCACTCGTACTCATGCACAACCTCACGGAGCCCGCCGAACATGTCAGAAGATCTCCATGATCTGAACACTCCTGCGGAGAAACCGAAGAACCCGTGGGCGTTTCTGGAGTCCCCGCCGAAGGAAGAGCAGGAGCGCGACCCCGATATTCTGCGGGTAAAAGATGTTTCCAAGCCCTGGCTGGCGGGTTTTATCCTGAAGAAAGGGTGTCTCACCCTGCTGATCATCTTCGGCACGCTCGTCGGATGCAACATATTCCTTGATTCCATGTATCATCGCGATGCCGACAAGATCATGGGGGACGGATCGGACTGTATGTCCCAGCTCCATCTAATCGGCTACAGCCTGTATTATCTGACGCATCCCGACAGGATACCGGAAAAACTGCGCGACGAAATCGAGCCGGTGGAGATCACGCCGGACATGACGGTCGCCGATCTGATCCGGGAGGCCCTGCGGCAGGAAATGATTGGCAGGTGTCTGTCCGTGGAGAATCCTTTGTGCTGCGCGCGGACCGGGGAACCGTATCTGGTGTTTCCGGCGCCCGCGTCCGTGCTGTTGCAGAAAGAGGATCCGCACAAGCGTATCCCGGTCGTCATGGACCCGCCGCACGCCCACGACGAAAGCAAATCGCTCACCTTCGTCTGCCAGCTGTTTTACGGTCACAGCGCGAAATACATTTCCACGGCACGGGTGCTGTACGCGGACGGCGGCATCGGAACGATCAGCAGCGAAGAAGCCGAAGAACTTGTTCGGAAATACCATCCGGAACCCATGAACTTTCCATGAGAACATCTCCCGGACAGGACAAGCTGCAAAAAAGGGAAACCAGCAGGAAATGACGATCCGACCGTCATTTGCAATTCATTTGTAATCAAATCATTGACGGAATGACGGATGATTTTGACGGAATGACCGTCAGATTTGACCGATACACAAACCGGTTCCAGAAACCGCCGTTTGATATAAAACAATATGACTTATCTCTAATCAAGTGAATATCCCACCCAGTTCCGCAAGATTATGTGCATTTCTTTCCGTCAAAAAGCTATGAGCAAATTACAGGTAAATATTATATTTCCGAAAAATCATTTTGGTAGATTAGAGAACAGTCTTTTCTGATTCAATCAGGAAGCTATTTTCCGGTCTTCGGTCTTACGATAGACGGCTTTTGAAATCTTCGTAGCCGAAGGATTTGATCAATTTGAATTCGCCGGTGTCCGGGTCGAATGTGGCGATGGAGGGCAGCGCGAGGCCGTTGAACGTGTTCGTCTTCACCATGGTGTACAGCGCCATGTCCAGGAACTCCACGCGGTCGCCGACGTTCAGCGGCGCGGGGAACGAATAATCCCCGATCACGTCGCCCGCGAGGCAGGAATGCCCCGCCAGACGGTATTCATACGGATGCACGTCGGGTTCGTCCGCGCCGTTCACGGGCGGCGTGTACGGCATTTCGATCACGTCCGGCATGTGCGCCTCCGCCGACACGTCCAGAATGGCGATCTCGCCGTCGTTGTGCACGATGTCCAGCACGGTCCCGAAGAGCGAACCGGCGTTCAGCACGACCGCCTCGCCCGGCTCCAGGTACACGGTCAGGTGCGGATGGCGCGCGCGGAACTCGGTCAGGATGCGCACGAGGCGTTCGATGTCGTAGCCCGGACGCGTGATGTGGTGGCCGCCGCCGAAATTCACCCACTGCATGCCGCCCAGCAGGTCGCCGAACCGCACCTCGAACGCCTCCATGGTGCGTTCCAGCGCGTCCGAATCCTGTTCGCACAACGTGTGGAAATGCAGCCCGCTGATGCCGTCCAGCGATTCCCCGGCGAACGCCGCCCGCTTGATGCCGAGGCGTGATTTCGGGGCGCACGGCGAATAGATCTCCCTCACGGCCTCGCCGTGTTCCGGGTTTACGCGCAACCCGAACTTCACGCGGTCCGCCGCATCCGCCGTGAAGGCGCGGAACCGCCGCCACTGGCTGAATGAATTGAACACAACCGTGGTGCAGTACCGGAGCATCTCTCGCAGGTCGGATTCCGAGTACGCCGCCGCGAATCCGTGCGTCTCCATCCCGAATTCCTCGCGGCCGAGCCTCGCCTCGTGCGGCGAGCTGGCGCACGTGCCGTCCAGCACGGCGCTGATCATCGGGTACACAGAGAACATGGAGAACGCCTTCTGCGCGAGCAGGATCTTCACGCCGGCGCGCTGCCGGACGCTGTTCAAAATCTCCAGGTTGCGGCGCAGGGCGGCGAGGTCGACGACGAAACACGGGGTCGGGGGTATCTTCGGGTCAAGGTTTTTCATAGCGGAGGGTATGCTGGGGTCGGGAAATAGATTTGATGCAAATCCAAGCGGGATGGAGTTCTTTTTTCGACTAAACAATACATCGCAAACGGGGAAAAAGCAAGCCCCGGGTGGACGATTGCCCGTCTTTTTTCCCGTTTCAGCTTGCTTTTTTCCGGATTCGGCGGTAAAGTATTATTTACTCATTTTCGGGGTATAGCTCAGTCTGGTAGAGCGCGTGCTTTGGGAGCATGAGGTCGCAGGTTCGAATCCTGTTGCCCCGACCATTTTTTGCTTTCACGCCCGGATTTCGCGGATGCGGGCGACCAGATGCGCGGCGTGTTCCCTCGCTTTGGCTTTCTGCCGGGCGATCCCCTCCGCGTCGGCGGCGTAGCTCATGCCGTTTACCCACATCGCGCCCATGTACTCCAGTCCGCACACTTTCGCGATGGATTCGAACGCCGCGACGAAATCATGAATATCGCCGACGGAGCCCGGTCCGCCTGTGTACGCGGCTTCCGGCGCGCCGGTCGTGACCGACACCAGCAGCTTTTTCCCGCCGAGTTTCGCGCCCGGCCCGTGAGCAAATCCGAACACGAACACCTCGTCCAGCCATTGTTTCATGAACCACGGCATAGCGTACCAGTGGAACGGGAACTGCCAGACGATGAGGCCGGCGTCGGCCAGTGCGGCCTGTTCCGCGACAATGTCGAACCGTCCGCCCGGCGCGACCTCACAAAGTTTGCGGATCGTCAGGTCGGGCAGTGCCACGGCGACCTCCTCCAGGATCGTTGCGTTCGCGACGGATTTCGAAAGGTCCGGATGACCGGCGATGAGCAGAGTTTTCATGGTGTGGCGTCTCCTTTTTGGCTTCGATGGTTCATGAAACGGCGGATCACGCCGTGTGTGTTCCTTCCGATACTGTACCACGCTTTGCCGGATTGTCAAGCCGCGGAACGTTTTTTCTCCGCGGGCATAGCTTCCCTGTGCTTGAGCGAAGCCAAGCACATCTGCAGTGGAGACTTTGCCTCCTTTTTTATAATTTTTATTTCAGAAAAAACCGTCTTCGCGCTTGATTTCGCGCGCTTGCGTGATATAGTACAGCAACGGATGAAAAACGTCCGCCGGGATGTCCGCGTCCCGTGCGTCCGGTCGTCCGTCCGCCTCAGTTTGTCTCACATTACCCTCAACCCTCAAATACAGGAAAGAGCAACATGAATTTCACGAAAACGATCCTCGCGGCCGCGTTCACGCTGTCCGCCGGAGCCCTGGCCTACGCCCAGAACCCCATCATCAACAGCGCGTACTGCGCCGACCCGTCCGCGCACGTCTTCAACGGCCGCGTGTACGTCTACCCCTCGCACGACATCCCGGCGCCGTATGACTTCAGCCGCAAGGACTGGTTCTGCATGGCGGACTACCACGTGTATTCCTCCGACAACCTCGTCGACTGGGTCGACCACGGCGTGATCGTGGACCAGCGCTATGTGCCGTGGGTAAACGCCAAGTCCTACAGCATGTGGGCGCCTGACTGCAACGTGAAGGACGGCAAGTACTACTTCTACTTCCCCGCCGACAACCGCATCGGCCTCGCCACCGCCGACCAGCCGTACGGCCCGTTCACATGCGAACGCGAGCCCATCCAGGGCGCGGGCGGCATCGACCCGTGCATCTTCATCGACGACGACGGCGCATGCTACCTGATCTGGTCCGGCCAGGGCATGCGCATCGCGAAGCTGAAAGACAACATGAAGGAGTTCGACGGCGAAGCGAAGACCATCCAGCACGACACCCCGAACCGCGGCCTCAAGGAAGGTCCGTTCATGTTCAAGCGCAACGGCATCTACTACTTCACGTTCCCCTGGGTCGACGAAAACCACGAATGCCTCTGCTACTGCACCGGCGACAGTCCGTGGGGCCCGTTCAAGTACCAGGGCAAGATCATGGAGCAGAACCCGCAGTGCTGGACCAACCACCACTCCGTGGTCGAGTTCAAGGGGAAGTGGTACCTCTTCTACCACCACAACGACTACTCCCCGAACTTCGACAAGAACCGCTCCGTCTGCATCGACGAGATCACGTTCAACGAGGACGGCTCCATCAACCTCGTGACCCCCACCAAGCGCGGCGTCGGC
>JAGCTY010000105.1 GCA_017963105.1 Lentisphaeria bacterium | reverse complement strand
GAAGATCTTCTGCGTGAACTGGTTCCGCAAGACCGCCGACGGCAAGTGGCTCTGGCCCGGCTACGGCGACAACAGCCGCGTCCTGAAGTGGATCTTCGAGCGCTGCGACGGCGAAGGCAAGGCCGACGAGACCCCGATCGGGTACGTCCCCGCCCTGGACGCCATCGACCGCGAAGGCACCGATGTGACCGAAGACGACATGAAGCAGCTTCTCGCCATCGACAAGGAAGGCTGGAAGAAGGAACTCGAGACCATCTCCGAGCACTATGCCAAGTTCGACCGTCTCCCGGCCGAACTCGAGGCGCAGCGCAAGGCCCTCGAAGAACGCTTCAGCAAGTAATCTGAACGATCACTTCAAGTCCGCGGTGCCTCAAAACGCCGCGGGCTTTCCCGATGAACCGGCGATGTCCGCCCATCCGGCGGCTCTGTCGGTTCATTTTCTTTTTTTGAGTTTATCAACCCGGACTATGACTTGACGCGAAAGGACCGGTACCCATGTCAGAGACGAACGCCCCGAAACTCCGCAGCGAACTCGCCCCGGAAACCTGCTGGGATCTTACTCAAATCTACAAAACCGACGCGGACTGGGAGGAGGCGTTCCGTACGCTCGACGACCTGCTCGCCGCCCATCAGGCGTGCCGCGGCCATCTGGCCGACTCCGCCGAAGCGCTGAAGCGCGGCCTGGAGACAGGCGACGCCCTCGGGCTCCGCCTCGAAACGCTGTATTCCTACGCGCACCTGAAGTCCGACGAGGACCTCGCCAACGGAAAGAACGCCGGCCGCCGCGACCGCATCGCCGCGCGCTACGCCGAGATCGAGGGCGAGACCTCCTGGTTCGACCCCGAGCTGCTCGCCATGCCGGAAGCGCGTTTCAAGGAGCTCATGGACGATCCCGTGCTGGCGTTTTACCGCCGCACGCTCGAGGACACCGCCCGCCAGCGTCCGCACACGCTCTCCGAGCCGGAGGAGCGCATCCTCGGGCTCGCCTCCGACGTCTTCTCCACCGGCCACCACGCGTTCTCCAAGCTCAACGACGCCGATCTGCGCTTCCCTCACATCAAGGACGAAAAGGGCAACGACGTCGAGCTCACGCACGGCAATTACATCAAGTACCTGGAAAATACCGACCGCCGCGTCCGTCAGGACGCCTTCGCCGCCTGCTACAGGACCTATTCGTCGTTCGCGAATACCATCGCCGCCATGCTCGACGGCACGGTGAAGGCGGGTGTGCTCGAGGCGAAACTCCGTCATTTCCCGTCCGCGCGCGCCGCCTCGCTGTTCCCCGACCATGTGCCGGAATCCATGTACGACGGACTGATCGACGCCGTCCGCGCGAAGCTCCCGCTCCTGCACCGTTATTTCGAGCTCCGCCGCCGCGTCCTGAAGCTCGACAAGCTCGAGCTTTTCGACCTCGTGACGCCGCTCGTCCGTCCGGCGAAGGTGCTGTATTCCTGGGAGGAAGGCTGCGACCTGGTCCGCCAGGCCGTGAAGCTCTACGGCCCCGAATACTGCGAGGCGCTTGAGCGCGCCTTCACGGACCGCTGGATCGACGTCTACGAGTGCCGCGGCAAAACCTCCGGCGCGTATTCCGGCGGCTGCTACCGCAAGCCCCCGTACGTCCTGCTGAACTACACCGGCACGCTCGACAGCGTTTCCACGCTCGCGCACGAGCTCGGACACTCCATGCACTCCTACCTCTCCGACCGCGCGCAGGAATACCACTACGCCGGCTACTGCCTCTTCGCCGCCGAGGTCGCATCCACCACGAACGAACTCCTGCTGAACCATTACCTGCTGGAGCACGCGCAGGACGACAACCTCCGCGCCTATCTGCTGACGCATCTGCTCGACCTCATCCGCGGCACGGTGTTCCGCCAGACCCAGTTCGCCGAGTACGAACGCGACATCTACGCGATGAGCGAGGGGGGCGAGCCCCTGACCGCCGAAGCGCTCAGCGACCATTACTACAAGCTGAACGGCGAGTATTTCGGCCCGGACGTCGTGAACAACGAGCCGATCCGCTTCGAGTGGGCGCGCATCCCGCATTTCCACTACAATTTCTACGTCTACAAGTACGCCACCGGACTTTCCGCCGCCGCCAAAATCTCCGCCGACATCATCGCGGGGAATCCGGCGCCCGCGCTCCGGTTCCTCAAGTCCGGCGACACGCGCGACGTGCTGGACCTGCTTCGCGACGCCGGGGCAGATTTCGCCACGCCGGAACCCGTCAACGCCGCGATGCGCCTCTTCGAGACATCGCTGGACCAGCTGGAGTCGATCCTGCTCAAGTAAGCGGCCACCGCAAGCGGTGTTGATACAGTCGGTTCAGCTTCGCTTGCCGACGAAAAGCAAAACCACCGGTTTGGAGACGTTCGGCCGGTGGTTTTTGTTTGGGTAGAAAAATTGGACGGCTCAAAGGACAAGGGAATGCCGCCGGAAGAATTGGGAAAGTGCGTCCTTCGACATCTTCCCGCCCGCGACCTGGAGGACGACTTCGGTAAGCTCGTCGTCGGTTGCGTTGAAATCGGTTTCGTTCAGTTCCAGAAAGACAAGCGCGGACATCGTGCCGACGCGTTTGTTCCCGTCCACGAACGGATGGTTTTCGACAAGGTGAAAAAGATATGCCGCAGCCATGTCAGGGATCGTCGGATGCAGAAAGTTCCCGCCGAATGACGACGACGGCATCCCCGCCGCGGATTCCAGCATATCCTGGCTGCGCAGACCGTCGGAACCGCCGAAGAATTCGATCTGATACCCGTGGATTTCGGTGATTTCGGCGAGCGTGAGAAAAAGAGGCTCCTGATTCATCATGCAAGCTCCTTGAACGTCCTGCTGTAGCGTTTGCCGGTTTTTTCCACGGCCTTGCGGAATCTGTCGTGGCGCGCCTCGTTGCGGACCGGTGTGAGGATGAGGGACTTGCCGTCCGTCGTGACCTCGAATTCGGATTCCGGCGTTGCGCCGAGCAAGCTCAGAATAGGCTTTTCGATCACGAGAGCGGAACTGTTGCCATGTTTTACGAGCGACTTGATCATGGGAATAATCCTTTTATGGAGGTGATACGATGTTGAAACTAAAATACACCAAAACGGAGAAAAGTCAAGCGAAAATTTCAAACCGGGCGATAGAAATCGGCGCGCGATGAAGCCGCCGATCTTCGGCATGATTTGTCCCACGTTTCCGTTGTGCCGGGGACGGGACTCGAGGCGGCCGCCGGATTCAGTCGAGCCGAATGATGTTGTAGCTGCGCGTGCCGAGGCCGATCTTTTCGGCGTAGGCGAGCTGTTCCGCGCCCTTGAACTTCTTTCCCGCCTTCGCGGCGGCGTCCCAGCAGGCTGCATCGATCGCGACCGGGTCGAGCGATGCGAACACGCCGATGTCGTGGACGCAGGTCATCATGGGGCGCGGTTCGCAGTCGCAGCCGCGCGTGATATTGACAGCGAAGGTGATGTAGAGGTGGTGTTTGCCGTGGTGGGAGGCGTAGGCGTACTCGACGAGCTTTTCGCGGAAGAGGCGCCCGCCGAAGAGGGCGTGCTTGAGCCCGGCGAACGACAGGATGGAGACGGCATGGTGCGGGCAGATGGAGAAGCATGCGCCGCAGCCGATGCATTTATCGTGGTCGATAAAGGAGCGTTCTCCGATGGTGATCGCGCCCTCGTTGCAGCGCGTGAGGCACAGCTTGCAGTGTTTGCATTTCCAGTTGCGGATGCGCGGCTTCACGTTCAGGTGCATGGCCATTTTCCCGCCTTTCGCGGCGAACCCCATGGAGAGCTGTTTGATCGCGCCGCCGAATCCGGCGAGCCCGTGCCCCTTGAAGTGCGACATCACGACGACCCGGTCCGCCTCGGCCAGCGCCTTTGCGATGCTGGCGCTCCGGAAATGCTTCAGGTTGACGGGGACGGACACCGATTCCTCGCCGTGCGCGCCGTCGGCGATGAGTGCCGGGATGCGCGTGAAACCGTGCTTTTGCGCCAGGGCGAGATGCTTTTCGCGGGAGAACCGTTCGCCGCCGTAGAGTACGCTGGTTTCCACGAAATGGCACGCGCGTCCCTGTGCCTGAATGTAGTCGATGATGCCGTCGTATACCTCGGGTTTCAGGTATGTGCGGTTGCCTTTCTCGCCGAAATGGACTTTCAGCGGCACATCGGCGGGCAGTTCGGAACCGGAACGCTCCAGCAGAGTCCGGAGGAGACGGACCGCGGCCTTTGAAAGGCCGTCCGTCCCGGCGGAGGGATCGAACGGGATGAAGAAGACGTCGGACATGGCGGATGGAAAAAGGATCGGGCGGAAAAAGTGATTTTTTCTAAAATATACACGGGAAAATGAAAAAAAACAAAGAAACCTTGAAAGAAAAGCGGAAAAAAAGCTTGCATTTTCCTGAAAAAAAGGTATTTTATGGTAAACCATACTTTTTAATGCGCGCGCAAGCCATGTTTTCCGTGCGGGTCTGAAGGCCGGCCCCGACAGGCGGTATGGACGTGTCCTGTGCGTTCCCTCACGGAAAACACGTTTTTTTGAGGACAGGCTGCACATGAGACAATTGCGAAACCTGCTGGCACGATACCTGACCGTCTTTTTGTTTTTTGTTTTAGCGGTCGTCTATTCGCAGACGCCCGAATCGGGGGGGGCTGCGCCGGATCCGACCAAACCGTTCCACAACAATGTCCGGACGATCCTCCTGCTGACGTCCTATCCTGTGGCGGACGCCGTTACGAGCAATTTCTTCGATTCGTTCCGCAAGGGCATCCGCGAGCTGAATCTGCCGATCGACTGCCACGTGGTGGAGCTGAACGCCACCCACAAGGGCAACGAGGACCGGGTCGAATCCACGTTCGCCCGCCTGGAGAACTCGCTCAACGCCGGCCTGTATTCCATTATCGTGACGCTGAACCACGAGGCCGCGGATGTGATCATGCGGAATTACGACAAGTTCCCGCGAACCCTGCCTGTCCTGTTCGCCGGGCTGGGACGTATGCCTGACGACCTGAAGCGCCGGTATCCGAACTCGACCGGCATCGGCATCGCCGACGACACCATCGGGACGGTGGAGCTGGGGCTGAAGCTCTTCCCGGAAGCGCAGAACCTGGTGCTGGTGACGGACGACACGACGATTTCGGAGGAAACGCGCAACAGTATGCTGTCCAACTGCAAACTGCATTTCCCGCAGCTGGACTACAGCTGGATCAATTCCCTCATGCCCAAGCACGAGATCCAGAACATCCTCGCCGGACTTCCGGACGAGAGCCTGATCCTCTTCTTCCCGACGCATGACTATGCGAACGGACACAACGAAACCCTGACGGCTTTCGTGCGGAACATCGGATTCGACGAGCGGTTCCCGTGCCTGGTGCTGGACGACACGCTCTTCGGCAACGGCGCCGTAGGCGGCAGCGTGATCGAGACGGACAAGCTCGGGCACGAGGCGGCGCGCATGGCCGCCCAGATTCTGAACTCGAACAGCGCGCAGCGCGTGGCGGTGAAGGAGATCGCTCCGCGCAAAATGGTCGACTATGCCAAGTTCAAAAGCTACAAGGATTTCTCCGGCAGGATCCCGCTCGGCACCACGGTGATCAACAAGCCCGACACGGTCTGGACCCGCCACTGGCAGACGCTCCTGACGATCGCCGTCGCGGTCCTGGTGGTCCTCGTCCTGCAGATTTTTTATTTCAACTGGATCAGGCATCGCCTCCGCACGAGCCGCAACATGCTGTATTCGCTCCCCGGCCGCGTGATGGTGCTGAACCGCGCGGAGACCATCCTCTTCGCCTCCTGGATCAAGACCGGTCCCGGCCAGAAGGAACGGGCGCCGAAGAAACTCGAACAGCTGATCGGAATCGACTATCCGAAGCTGTCCCAGACGATCCACGACGTTTTCCAGTCCGGCAAACAGATCACGATCGAGTACAACTACGAAGACGTGCACCGGGCGATTTCGTTCGCCCCGCTGGAGCACGACATCTTCGGACAGGACGCCGTGATCTGCTTCTCGCTGGACAACACCGAGCTCCAGAATGCCCGCCGCCAGGCCGAAAAATACTCCGCCCAGCTCAAGAAAAACACCCGGATGTGGGACATCCTCATCAACTTCCTGCCCATTCACATCTTCGCGAAGGACATCGACAACGATTTCCGTTACGTCTTCAACAACCGCACCCGCTGCATGTTCTACGGCGTCGACGAAAATGAGCTCAACGACAAGACCGACTTCGATTTTCTGCCGCGCGAGCTCGCCGAGACCCGCCGCCGGGAGGACGAGGAGTTCGTCGCGAATCCCGATTCGGGCCAGATGGAACGCAACGTGGACGTGAAGGCGTGGGACGGCAGCGTCCAGCACCTGCGCACCATCCAGCGCATCTTCACCGACGAGGACGGCACGCGCCTGCTGCTCGGCACGTCCGTGAACATCACCGAACTGGAGGAGGCGCGTCTCCAGCTGCAGCAGCTGAACGCGAAACTCCAGGAACTCCTGCAGCAGCACTCGATCCTGCTCGACAACATGCCGTCCTTCGTGATGACCAAGGACGTCGACGACGATTTCCGCATCATCACCTGCAACGAGGCCTGCCTCAAGTTCATCGATCAGCCTCTTCAGTCCGTCGCCGGGAAAACCGACCACGAGGTCCTTTTCAACAACGAGGATGCCGATGCCGTCCATGCGGACGATCTGCACGCCATCGAAGTCCTGGAACGCCGTCCCGAGTATCATTCCACCGGACGCCTCCGTGACCGGAACGGACGGGTCCGCATCGGCAATTTCTACCGCAAGCTCATCCGCACCGCCGACAACCACCGGGTGCTCTTCACGCTGTTCCACGACGTCACGGATCTGGAAAACGCCAAACGCGAGGCCGAGGAGACCGCCGACCGCTTCCTCCTCACCCTCCGGTCCATCGGCGACGGCATCATCACGACGGATTCCCACGGCGTCGTCACGCTGGTCAACCCGAACGCCGAGGCGCTGCTCGGCTGCAGGCAGTCCGATATGCTCGGCAAGCCGCACACCGACTTCTTCCGGATCGTCCACGAGCAGACCGGGAAACCGATTTCCTCGCCGCTCGCCGGCGCGCTGCGGTCCGGCATCGTCACGGAGGGCGCCGACCAGACCGATCTGCTTTCCGCGTCCGGACAACGGTATCACATCGCCGCCAGCGCCGCTCCGATCCACGCGCGGTCCGGCGAGATCACGGGCGCCATCCTGGTGTTCCGCGACGTCACGGACGAACGGAACAAGCGCGAAGAACTCCGCCAGACCATGGCCAGCCTGGAGAACGCCTCCGACATGGCCCGCCTGGCGTCGTTCCGCTATGAGATCAACTCGCGCAGGCGTTCCGGCTCCAGCCTCATCCATACGCTCTGGCCCGACGACGACAACGGCGAGCCCATGCGTTTCGAGGACTGGGTGCATCCCGACGACGTTTCGCTTTTCGCGCACGAGATCGATGTCCTGGTGCGCTCCGGCAGGCAGGACGAGACCGTCACGTACTCGTTCCGCGTCGGCCAGACGTCGAGCCTGCGCTACTACCGAGCGATGGTCACGCTGGACATGGGCAATCCGAACGAGCCGGCGATGACGGGCATCCTCCAGGATATCACCGAACTTACGTTGAACATGCTGAAACTGAAGGACACGCAGGCGCTGTGGGACGCCGCGATCAACGCCATCCCGATCATGTTCACGGTGAAGGACATCAGCCACGACTACCGCTATCTGCTCTGCAACAACGCGTTCGCGAACATGTTCAACCGTTCGCCGCGCGAGATCGTCGGCAAAAACGACCGCGAGCTCTTCGAGAACCCCGAGACCCTGGGTTTTGCCGACCGCATGAACAATCCCGCCCTGGCGGTGGACGCCACCGAGGATTTCGAGGAGGAGCTGCCCGACGGGAACGGAAACTACCATTACATCAAGACCGTCACCCGCGTGCTTCAGGACGCCAGCGGACGGAAACTCCTGCTGGCCGCGTCCAGCGACGTCACCGACATGCAGAAGCTCATCCGGAACCAGAGGCTCATCAACGAGCTGCTCGAGGACATCATCGGCGAGGACGATTTCGACCAGTGCATCCATCGCACGCTGGAAGTCGTCTGCCAGTTCCTCGGCGCCAGCCGCGGCTGCCTGATCCGCCACGAGAACGATGGGACGCTGGCGCACTGCGTTTCCGAATACATCGAACCGGACCATCCGAATACGGCCATCAAAATGCTCGACCGCACGCTCAGCCGCGTCCACGGCATCCTGGAGAACACGGAGGACAAGCGCACGTTCGTCTGCAGCGACGTCGGCGCCCTCGACTGGTCGACCGTCAAGGAAGACTGGCATAAGGCGGCCCTCGTGCTCGACCTCCGGGCGATCTTCCTGTCGAACATCATCTGCAACAATGAGATCTGGGGCACGGTCGGATTCAACTTCGAGTGCGTCGACCACACGTTCACGGAGAACGACATCACGCTCCTGCGGGCCACGGCTCACATGATCGAAGTCGTCCTGGCCAGGAAACGCGCCAAGGCCCTCATCATGGACGCTCTGGCCCGTGCCCAGGCGGCGGACAAGGCCAAGAGCTTCTTCATCGCCAGCGTCAGCCACGAAATCCGCACGCCGCTGAACTCCGTCATCGGGTTCGCCGAACTGCTCCGCGAGGGCGGCGTCTCCCAGACCCAGGAGAAGGAATACCTCGACGCCATTTCCTCTTCGGCGAACGCCCTGCTCATGCTCATCAACGACGTCCTCGACCTTTCCAAGCTCGAAGCCAACCAGATGCAGATCATCACGGCCTTCACCGATTTCAACTCCCTCTGCCGGGAGGTCATGCTCATCTTCACATTCCGCGCCCAGGAAAACGGCAACAGGCTCGTGTCCGACGTGCCCGAAAACCTCCCGGAACTCGACGTCGACAACATCCGCATCCGCCAGATCCTCATCAACCTGCTCGGAAACGCCGTCAAGTTCACGAAGAAGGGCGCCATCACGCTTCACGTCTCCTTCACGCCCGACCCCGGCTCAGCGGACACCGGCACGCTCCGGTGCGCCGTCAGCGACACCGGCATCGGCATTTCCGAGGACGACCAGAAGAAGCTCATGGAACCGTTCGTCCAGCTTTCCAAGATGCGCGGCACCAACGCCGTGAACAACGGAACCGGCCTCGGCCTCTCCATTTCCAAGCGCCTGGCCACCTGCATGAACGGCGCGCTGACCTGCACCAGCGAGATCGGAAAGGGCAGCACTTTCGCGGTCACCCTCAACGCCGTGCGTTACCGTGCAAAGGCCGCCCAGACGGAAAAATCGCAGGCAAAGCCTGTGGACGAGGTTGTCGCGCGCGACGTGAAGGCGATCCGCATCCTCATCGTCGACGACGTCCCGATGAACCTCCGCGTTGCGAAGGCCCTTTTCGCCAAGATCGGATTCGACAACGTTTTCATCGCCGGATCGGGCAGGGAAGCGCTCGAGCTCCTCGAAAAACAGCCGGTCGACCTGATCCTCTCCGACATGTGGATGCCGGAGATGAACGGCGCCGAGCTCTCCGCCGAGGTGAAGAAGGATCCCAGGTTCTCGCACATCCCGGTCGTCGCGCAGACCGCCGACGTCGAAACGAGCGGCAATTTCGACATGTCGCACTTCGACGCCATCCTCCTGAAGCCCGTCACCAAGGAAAAGCTTTCCAACATGGTCAAGCGGATCTTCGAGGACGGAACCTTCCGGAAGGACGACGGCCGGGGCGGCCCGATCAACCTCGGCTGAGTTCGAGCCATGTTCGAAGTCCCGAAAAAATTCGACATCGACTTCGGCGGCGTCTACCGGTCCATCGGCCGCGACGCCATCACGTCCGGCATCATCCGCAAGCGCGAGGAGCTCGACTGGCGCGGGGGCGGGTTCCCGCTCTTTTCCGTCTCGGTCGTCCTGCGCGGTACGGGGACCTACATCGACGCCGCCGGCCGCCGCGAGCCGCTCTCTCCCGGCAAGCTCTTTTTCCGCATCCCCGGCGTGAGCCATTCCAACCTGATCGACCCCGGCAGCAACTGGCTGGAGTTCTACCTGGCGTTCCATTTCATGAAAGACGCCGCGGGAGACGAGCCGCACGACGCCTTCCTGGACTACACCGAGGCCGGAAACCCGGCCTATCTGAAGCTCAAAAACATGCCGGGCCAGGACGATTCCTGGGTCCGCTCCATGTGCCGCCATCTCTTCGCGCTGGATTCCCAGGGGCCGGTCCGTGACATCAACCTCTCGCTCGAACTCCTCAACCAGTGCTACGATTTCCTCGCGTACCTGCGGACCGCGGCCGACGAATCGCAGATCGCGCTCCGCGCCCTCAAACTCCTGACCGTCATCCTGGACAGCCGCATCAAGGGGTTCTCCGACGAGATCTCGGACGCGGTCAAGGAAGTCATCCAGGCCAATATCAAAAGCAACTGCCCGCTTCCCGAACTCCTGAAGGACATCCCGTTCAGCTACCCTTCGCTCCGCCGCCATTTCCAGATGATCAACGGCTACAGCATCGGCCAGTACCAGATCCAGTGCCGGATGGAGAAGGCCGTGAACATGCTGTCCTCCGGCATGAGCGTGAAGGAGACCGCCGAACGCCTCGGTTACAAGAACCAGTTCTTCTTCTCCAAGCAGTTCCACCAGCAGATCGGATTTCCGCCCAGCGTCCTGAAGAAATCCTGACGCGCGCGCGGCCTCCGCGGGGAGAGATATTCGTCCCGGCGCATGTTCCCTGTAAAAAAGAAAACCGGCCTCCGCGAATGTCGCGGGACCGGTTCTTTCGTTGCGTGACGGACGGGATCGGGGTTACTGCACGAGCGGGACGAGCTTCGCCTCCCTGTCGGAATCGAGGCGGACGGACATGTCCGCGAGTACGGACCCGGGCAGGTCGATGGTCCGCGCGATCGGCGGCGCCAGACGGTACCACGGCTCGCCCTTGTAATACAGCCAGACGGGGGACTTTTCCCTGCTGAACCGGGAGATGTCGAAGCTGACCATGCCGTCGTCGAGGTAGAAGGCACGAAGGGGAACGGCCGGATAGGAGCGGTCCGCCGGTTTCCACGGCAGCACGAAGAACGCGCCGTCCTTCTGGGGTTCGGTCGTGACCGCCCACACGCCGCCGACCAGGGAATCCTCCGTGGCTTCCTTCACTTTGTCGCCGACCCACGAACGGTTCCGCGGGTCGCTGGAAGACGCGCCCTCGTAAATCCACTGGCCGTCCCAGAATTCGATCCAGGAGTGGTTGCCGGAACGGTCGGTCCACTGGGGACAGCCGGTGAAGCGCGCCGGGATGCCGCAGGCGCGGCAGGCGTTCAGGAGGATGACGGAGAGTCCCGTGCAGGATGCGTAGGAGGCGGCGATGGATTCCTGCGCGGACTGGTCGGGCTTCGGGCGCTTGACGGCGTCGTAGGTCACGTTCAGCTCCTTGAAGACGTGGTCGTTCAGGTATTTGACGGCCTCGCTGGCGGTCCTGCACTCGCGCACGCCGGGCATGAACTTGTCATAGAAGAATTTCCGCCACGGGTCGCGCTTCTCGTTCACGCTCCAGTACGGCAGGATGTAGCGCAGGAAAAGGTCCTCGGAGATCTGGTCGCGCCACGGGGCGTCCCTGCGGGCTTTGAGCGCATAGCGGATGTGCTCCAGCAGCTGGAAGGGCTCGACGGACTCATAGTCGCATTCGGGCATTTCCGCCAGCAGAGCGGCGAAGTACGGGCCTTCCGGGGGAGTCATGGCGAAAAGGGCGATCCTGTCGAGCTTGTCCTGCGGGATGCGGGAGAGCGCGCGCTCAAGGCGGGCCGGGAGGTCGGTCGCGGTCGCCCCGGCGGGGAGGGCGGCGAGCATCTTGCGGAGCGATTCGGCGGCTTCGGACGTGTTGGTATCCGGCTTGTTTCCGGCTGTTGCGGACGTGTTTCCATCCGCCTTGCTTCCGGCGGATTCAGCGTTTTTTTTTGCGCTTCCGGCGTCCTTGAGCGCGAGCGTGATCGTGTCGCCTTTTCTGATCGGGCCTTTGAGCTTGACGCAGGCGAACGCGGAGGCCGTGATGACGTCGGCGTCGAACGACTTGGAAACGACTTCCGGCGAGGCCATCACGAATCCGTAGGGCAGGTACACGCCCTGTTCCTTCCACTGGTCCTCCTTCAGCGCGGTCAGCTTCAGCGTCAGCACGCCGTTGCCGTCCAGAGAACGTCCCAGCTTCAGTGTCTGGCCGGGCTTCGGGTCGATGGCTGCGCGCATGGCCGGATCGCCGTAGAACGCCACCACGTCGCGGTCGTAGAGCAGCCCGAGCGCCTCCCGCTGTTCGTCGGTGTTCCGGAAGCGGAGTCCGCGCAGGGCGGAGGCGGCTTTGATCTGGAACGTGTCGTAGTCGGAGGTGTCGAGCGTGATGTGGTTCCAGTCGTGCTTGACCAGGTTCTCCACGATCCATGCGTTCGCGAAGTGGAACGATTCGTTGAACGAATAGTAGCCGGGATAGTCGGTCAGCATCCCCTGCGCCGTCCAGCCCTGCCGCCCGAACCACGTTTCGATGGTGTAGCCCATGAACTGGTAGACGCCGAAGGAATGGATCATGGCGGTGGCCATGCAGGAATCCTGGCCGTGCGGGATGTTTCCGATCAGGCAGTTTCCGGCGGCGCACCAGATCTTCGGCGTCGTGTCCCTGATGTCGGTCACGCGGCCGCGTGTGTCGCGCGCGGCGAGCTGGCCTTTCCGGTCGATCAGGTACATATTCAGGCTGTTGAGGTAACCGCTGGCCCAGTCGTGTTCGGAGGCGTGCCCGGAGGTCATGATGATCTGGAACCCGCCGCCGTTCACGAGCTTGACGAATTGGTCGGTGAAATCCTTGTCCGAGCGTGTCTTTTTGTTGTCGTATTTCTTCGCGGGGTCGGTGATGCGGAGGTTGTCCTCCTGCGTCTCGTCGAAGCTGTAGCATCGGCGCATGAGGGAGTGGTGGAACCCGCCGACCATGTCGAGCGCGTCGGTGATGTCGATCGGTCCCTTGAACTCCGCCACGCGCTTGATGTCCGAGGTGTCATAGCCGGTCAGGATGCCCCAGAACGTGTCGCAGTACGGATCCGGCGTGATCTCGCGCGCCATGCGGGAGATTTCCCCCGTGAACGCGCGTCCGGCGAGCTCCTTCGGCGTTACGAAGCAGGTGTAGTAGGGGAGCATTTTCTGCAAATCGGGCAGAACCTCGCGGACGTCCTGTTTGTACGTGAAGACTTTCGGCTCGAGCGCGGCGTGCTTGGTCTTGAGCGCCTGGACCGCGCCGTCCAGCTCGGGATGGTTCGCCGGAACCACGATGGCGTAGCCGGGCGCTTTCGGCGCGGCCTGTGCCGGTTTCGCCGTCCGGATCCGGCTGCGGATCGTTGCGGCATGGATTGCGGGGATGAGCGCGGCCGCGAGCAGAATTGCAGAAAGAACAGGAAGAAGTCGAGATTTCATGATGCCGGGGACTCCATGCGGGAAAGGATGAATCCCCGCCTCAGAACGACGAGGGAAAGCATCCCTGGTTATGTGAAAAAGGAAATGTCAATCCTCGTCCTCGTCGCGGCGATGGCCGGTAAAGAACCGGTACAGGGCCCGGAGGAAAGGATTCTTCGGAAGCTCGTCGTCGTAGTCGTCGCTGACGACCGGGATTTCAAGCGGCTGCTGATTTGCGAGGAGGCGTTTCGGATTCTCCTCGAAGAGGATGTTCGCGGTTTCCTCGCCGTAGTTTTCCGTGATGAACTTTCTGCACTCGGTCTGACGGAACGCGCGCGAGGTGGAGTGCGCGTCGGACGCGATGTAGTGGCACAGGCCGTGGTCCAGCAGGTCGAGCGAGAATTTCTGGCAGCCGCGCCCGAAATCGCCGAGGATGGATGCCGCGGTCAGCTGCATCGTGTAGCCCGTGCTGTAGATGTGTCGCACATGGTCCCAGCTCTGGAAGAGGCGTTCCGGATGCGCGCAGATCGGATGGAACCCGGCGGAGTGCGTGGACCGGCTGATGGCGTCGACGGAAGAGTCCATGCGGCTGCGGACGAAGTCAATGAGCATGAATTTCGTCCCGGCGAGGCCGACGGCGGATTCATCTACCTGGAACAGCTGGGGCAGATTGTATTCAAGCCCGCGCAGCAGTTTGATGCCGTATTCCGCGGCTTTTTCCTCGGTCGCGGCGCGGATTTCGTCCATGCGTTTGATCTGGTCCCCGGCGGGCTGTTTCCCGTGCGGCGTGCAGATGATGGTGTCGATGCCGTCGGCCCTGGCGAGTTCGAACATCTTGACCGTTTCTTCCATGTCGGGCGAACCGTCGTCGCCGGGCACGTTCGGCAGGATATGGCAATGAATATCAATCATGATTCAACCTCGGGGGTGTGTTGAACGGATGATGCGCTGCGGAACCGGTTACTTGTTTTCCGTTTCTCCGGCGTTTTCCGCATTCTCCGGAGAGGAAGGCGACATGAGGGAGATGGTGCTTTCCTCTTTGGTGAGAACGGGTTCGGGGCCTTTTTTCTTTTTCTTCTTCGACCTGTGGCTGTAGCCGTACCCGTAGCCATAGCCGTAGCCGTAACCATAGCCGTAACCATAGCCGTACCCGCCGTAGCTCTTGCCGTAACCATAGCCGTACCCGTATCCGTAGCCATAGCCGTACCCGTAGGCGCCGGAGGACTGTGCGAACTGGTTCAGGATGATGCCGGAGATGTTGAGCTTGAGTTCCTTCAGGCGGCCGACGAGGACCTTCAGGGAGCTCAGCGAGGTCTTGCGGGCGTTGACCACGACGATGATGTCGTCGACCAGCTTGCCCAGGACAAGCGCGTCGGCCAGAATCGTCGCGGGCGGCGTATCGATGATGATGTAGTCGTAGTCCTTGGCCTTTTCCGCAACGAATCCGCTGTCGGCGAACACTTCGATCAGGCGGAGCGGGTTCGGCGGGATCGGTCCGGGCGGGATCACGTCGAGCTTGGTGCCGTTGATGCCGCGGTGGACCACCTCGTCGAACGTCTTCTTGCCGACGATGTAGTCGACCAGTCCGATGGAGTGCGCCAGCCCGAAATAATCGGCGGAGTCGCCCTTGCGGATGTCGGCGTGGATCATGAGGACCTTCTTGTCCTTTTCCGCGAGGAGGAGGGAAAGATAGCTGGAGAGAAGCGTCTTGCCTTCGTTCGGGGTGGAGCTGGTGACCATGATGACGTGCGCGGAGTCCTTCTTCGGGCGGGAATACTGCAGGTTGGTGAGCAGAATCTGGAAGTCCTCGTAGAAGCTGTTGAAGTTGTACGTGGTCTTGTCGTTCAGCGCCACATTCATTTTTTTGTCGTTGCGGTATGCTTTGCGGCGTTTCAGGCGGACCATGGTGCCGAGCAGCGGGACCTGGAGTTCCTTCGTGATCTGGTCGGTCGAGGTGATGTGGTCTCGCAGCATGGCGTAGAGCGTGAAAATACCGAAGAGGAACGCGCTGGAGAAGATGAACGCAACGCCTGCCTTGAAGACGGGACGGTTGCTGACCGGCCTTTCCTGCGCCTGCGGGACGTCGATATTTCTGAGCTTGGAGATGCCGAGCTGGGTTTTGATGGTGTCAAGGAAGACTTCATTGGTCACCGTGGCTGCTGCCAGTGCCATTTCCTTGGATTCGGAGAAGAACGAGCAGTCGATGAAGTGCGTTTTGCGGCTGAGCGTGATCTGTTTGCGGTACGGTATCTCCTCAAGGGTCAGCTCAGGATATTCCAGGCTGAGCTGCGTTTTCACGCGGTCGATCACATAGCGGCTGTCCATCAGCTTTTCATAGTCGTTGAGCATTTTGTCCGCCACGACAAGTTCGCGGTCAATGGTATTTGCCATCTGGAGCTGTTCATTTGTCCTGATTGCGGTCGCTGTGCCGGTGTCCTCCGAACTGCCCGCGTAATCCCATGCGTACAGGGAGAAGTCAACGCGGTAGACCGGTTTCGCGATGTATTTGAAATAAACGAACGTCAAGGCGGCGCAGAAAACCCCGAACGCGATCACGTACTGGTAGCGGCGTTTGAATATATTCCACAAAAACGGGAAGTCGACATCACTTGGTTTACGCATTGTTCGGAAAACCTTTCAGGTGTTTTTTTGCATGAAATAAATACGCGTTTAAATATAATATATCGCGCGAAGAGAGTTTTTTCAAGCATTCCGCGGCAGATATTTCCGAAAAAGGCGACCGGGCTTCATGGCGACTCCTGCCCGGAAATACGAGGACAGCGCTTCTCCTTGAGGGTGTGAACCGCGGGGTGGCATACGATCCTGCGCCGCGGGGGGGGCCGGACCTTGTAGAGTTTCCCCTTGATTCCGGTGTCGTACACGATCCCGCGGGGGGCGGATACGCTCACGCTTCCGGATCGTACAGGAAAAACGAACAGTTGTCGCATTGCACAAGATTGCCGTTTTTCGCTTCCATCACGGTCTGCGGGGAATTTTTCATGTTGCAGTTCGAACAGCTGCCGTTGCGGATGGTCCCGACCGGGCTTCCCTTGCCTCCCGCGAGCATCCGGCGGTAGGGCTCCAGGTAGTTCGAAATGACGTTCTTCGCCAGTTCCGCGGAGCGATTTTCCCGTTCCGCGATCTCCTTCGCGATCGCTTCCTTGAGGGAATCCAGTTCGCGGACTTCCGCCTGGACGGTCCGTCCCGTGGCCTTGTAGGAGCGTTCCGCCTTCGCCAGCATTTTTTCGGCGGCTTCCTGTTCGTCCATCAGCTCGATTTCGCGCGTTTCGGAGTCGGAGATGTTTTTCTTCGCGGTTTCGATCTCGGCGAGGATCGCGTTGTATTCGTTGATCTTCTTGATGGACGACGACTTGATCTTCAGCGCCTGAAGCTTCTCCTGCGCGGCCTGCGTGGCCGCCGCCTGCTGTTTGATCGCCTGTTCCACTTTCAGCTTGTTCTGCTTCGCCTTTTCCAACCCCTTGCGCACGACGTCGAACTCCGCGACAAGCGCGGCGCGTTCGCGCGGGATGGACATGAGCCGCGTCTTCAGCTCGCGGATGCGCAGGTCTTCCGCCTGCAGGGTCAGAAGGTCTTGAATCGCCTGTTTTACCATAATTCCGTCTCCTGGTTTGTGCTTCTTCAGTAATATAGCCGTCCTTTTCTCAACATCAAGCAGAAAAGGAAAAGATTTGGCGATTTTTCTCCCGAACCGGAAAAAAACGCGCCTCCGGCGTCGGAAGCGCGTTTGCATGAATCGCGGAGGGACTTGTCCTGTCCGGGAAGCTCAAAATGCTTCGGACGCCCTCATGCGGGCGATCTCCGACGCGTAGCCGTCAAGCTCGTTCGGCGTTTCGAGTTCGATCGGGAGACTGCGCACCGGTTCCAGCGATACGAACCGCGCGAGCGCCTCGAATCCGATCTCGCCCTCGTCGAGTTTCGCGTGGCGGTCCTTGTGCGATTCGAACGGCATCATGGAGTCGTTCAGGTGAATGGCCTTCAGACGGTCCAGACCGACGACGCGGTCGAACTCCTCCAGCACGGCTTCCGGTTCGTTCACGATGTCGTAACCGGCGCAGAAGACATGGCAGGTGTCCAGGCAGACGCCCAGCAGGTCGCCATACTTGGAACGCCTGATAATTTCCGCCAGTTCCTCGAACCTTGAGCCGACTTCGGAGCCTTTGCCGGACATCGTCTCCAGCAGCACGACCGGCTTCAGATCCCGGTCCATCACCAGGTCGAGCGTCTCCGCGATCAGTTCGATGCCGCGTTCGATCCCCTGTCCCACATGGCTGCCGGGATGGAAATTATAATAGATGCGGTCCACTGGGAACCGGTCCAGCAGCTCCAGGTCACTGCGCATGACCTCCCGCGCGAACCGCAGGGTGTTCTCCGCAGCCGCGCACGGGTTCAGCGTGTACGGGGCGTGCGCGACCGCCGGGGCGAACGCGTGTTCGCGAAGGAATGCGCCGAGTTCGGCGAGTTCCTCGTCAGGCGGGACGCGTCCCGAACCGCCGCGCGGATTGCGCGTGAAAAACTGGAACGTGTCGGCTCCGACGGCGAGCGCGTCCGCGCAGAGCTGGCGGTAGCCGCCCGCCACGGAGAGATGACAGCCTATGTGCATGATTCCGGCTCCTTTCGGTTTCAGGCGGAAATCCCGGCCCTTCGGCGGATGCGCCATGACGCCGGGAAAGAAAGAAAAAAGGAAGACAGCGGGATGAGCCGCCGTCTTCCATGGAATGCTTATCCTATGCGGTGGTGACACCGCGCGGATTCAAGATTCAAACAAGATTATTTGAACTTGTAAGCCGGGGTATTCGGAGAACCTTCGACCTTGAGGTCCTTCGTGACAGCCCACCAGCCGTTGGAGTCGCCGTTGCCGGCGCTGTTCGCAACACCGACGGAACCGTCGCCACGGACGAAGCGGCCGGTGGAGCTGTGGTTGTCGGCGCCGTCAGCGCAGACGGGGGAGATGGTGGCGTTGCCGCCCATGAGGGCGTCGACCCAGTTGTAGGAGACGTTGGAGCTGTCGAGAACCTTGTTCGGCTGGGCAGTGGTCATGCCGCCCTTGGAGGGGCAGAGGAAGCCCTTCGGGTCGGTCAGGAGGTCCTGGGAGCGGAGGAGGTCGAGATCTTTGTAGCTGTCGCCGGCCATCCATTTCGGCTTCGGGCTCTTGCCGGTCTGGGAGGTGGGATAGTAGTCGTCATAGCTCATGGCATACTGGAAGAAGGCTTTGCCGATCTGGGAAAGCTTGCTGGTGCAGTCTGCCTGTTTGGCTTTTTCCTTGGCCTGGTTGAGGGCGGGGAGGAGCATGCCGGCGAGGATGGCGATGATCGCGATCACGACGAGGAGCTCGATCAGGGTGAAGCCTTTGTCTTTTTGTTTCATGATTGTGTGTCCTTTATGGTTGGTTGTGAAACATGAATGTAAAAAGAAATTGTATGGTCTCGGAAAATTGCACCTATTATTATACCTCATGTCGCGAAAAAAGACAAGAGGAAAAGTCGGGAAAAGGCTGTTTTTTTCGAAAAAAAGTCTGTTTTTCCTTTATTTCGTCTTATTTGCATCAAGGATAGTCCTTTTTACCGCGTCGATCGAATCGCAGACAACATCCGGCTGATTTTTGTCCGGCGCGCCGTATCCGTAAGTACAATAGATCGTGCGGAATCCGGCGGCATGGCCGGAGTCGACGTCCGTCCAGTTGTCCCCGACCATCCAGGACGCGGCGGCGTCCGTTTCCGTCTCTTTCAGAATATGCAGTAAAGAGTCGGGTTCCGGTTTCAGCGGGAATCCGGAATCCGCGCCGACAACGACCGGGAAAAATGCGTCGATGCCGAGTCCCTTCAGGATAAAGCGCGTGGATCCGTACGGTTTGTTCGTGGAGATGGCCAGCCGGAATCCGGCGGACCGCAGGGCCTCCAGCATATCCGGGACGCCGGGATAAAGGCGCGTTTCGACGATGAGATTCGTGTCGTATTCATGGCGGTAACGCCGGAACGCCTCGTCCAGGTCCGCGCCGGGGGTGTCCGCCAGCGCCCGCGCCACCAGCACGCGCGCGCCGTTGCCGACCATGCGGACGGCGGATTCGCGGGGGATCGGGGTGAGACCGAAGGAAGCGCGCATCCGGTTGACCGCGGCTCCGATGTCAGGGGCGGAGTCGATCAGCGTACCGTCCATGTCGAACGCGACGACGCCTTTCACGATTGTACCTTGTCGAACCAGATCGGAATCGTCTGGTTGAGGGGCAGGCGCGCCTGCGCGTCGAGCCCGGGCTCGGCGGTCACGCCGCGTTTCCAGTAATGCCAGCCCAGGCCGCCGACCATGGCGGCGTTGTCCGTGCAGTATTTTTTGAGCGGGAGGACGGCGCGGTAGCGTTGGGGGACGGTGGCCTGGAAGCGTTCACGGAGCGCGCCGTTACAGGCGACGCCGCCGGCGAGCACGATGGAGCGGACGTTGAAAAATTGCGCGGCGTCGAACGCCTTCCTGCAGAGGACGTCCACGATGGCTTCCTGGTAGGACGCGAGGATGTCGAAGAGAACTTGGTCGCGGATGTTCTCCACGCCGCCGAGGTTCTTCACATGGTAGAGCAGCGCGGTCTTCACGCCGCTGAAACTGAAGTGGAACCGGTTCTCCGGCGCGACGGGCTTGCCGGACGACGGCGTCAGCGAACGCGGGAAGTTCACCGCATGCGGGTCGCCCTGTTTCGCGAGACGTTCGATCACCGGACCGCCGGGGTAGCCGAGGTCCAGGATCTTCGCCGCCTTGTCGAACGCTTCGCCCGCGGCGTCGTCGAGCGTGGTCCCGGCGAGCGTCATCTTTCCGTCGCTGCCGACCACGACCAGCGCGGTATGTCCGCCGGAGACGACCACGGCGAGCATCGGGAAGATATCCGGGTCGCCGAACACGATGGAATCCTGTTCGAGGAATGCACCGTAGATGTGCGCGGAGAAATGGTTGATCGGGATCAGCGGCAGGTTGTGCGAGGCGGCGATGCCCTTGGCGAAGTTGAGGCCGACGAGCAGCGCCGGGATCAGGCCGGGCGCATGCGTCACGGCCACGGCGTCGAGGTCGTCCAGTGCCACGCCCGCCGTCTTCAGCGCCTCGTCCAGCGTCGGGCAGACCGCGGTCAGGTGGGCGCGTGCGGCGAGCTCCGGGATCACGCCGCCGTACGGGGCGTGTTTGGCGATCTGGGACGCCACGGCGTTGGAGAGGACGTTGCGTCCGTCCTCCACGACCGCCACGGCGGTTTCGTCGCAGCTGGATTCGATCCCCAGGATCAAGCTCATAGTGCGTCTGCCTCAAACCTTATATTTGATAAGCTTTTTGTTCACATGCAATCAATTAATATAGCATTTCCGGCGGCTGAAATCAAGCCGGAACGCGAAAAAGCGCGCGGAAACCCCGCTGAAAAAAGTCAGTTCACCGGGGATTCGGTCGGAGCGGATGAGGCGTCCGGGAGGACGACTTCCGTCTGAGCAGGGGCGGGGGAGGGCTGCGCGGATGTGCCGGCGGTCTGTCGGTTGAACAGGAATCCGTAGGGGATCAGGAGAAGGACAGTCAGCGCGACGATCGTGAGCACGCGCAGAAGCAGCTCGGTCAGCCCGAGGAGCGGCGGACGGTCATGTTCGATGCGCTCGGCGGCGACATCCCACAGCAGGCCCGGCAGGACGCCGGAGGTTCCGGCCAGGACCTCGATCCAGGTCCCGTCGATGGATTCGTTCAGCCAGTCCGCTGCGCCGCCGAAGCCCGGCAGACACAGCAGCGCGAACATCAGAGCGGGAACGGAGCAGAGCGCACCCCAGAGCAGCAGCCACGGCAGAAGCGACGGATACTTCCTCCGCACGGTGCGGCGCAGGACCGCCGCCGCGGGGATCGAGATCGCCGCCAGGCACAGCGTCGGGAGAAGGCTCGGGTGAAAAGGGATGCCCATGATCCTGGTTTGATCCGGTCAGTTTAAAATAAGTGAGACAGCAGGGAAAAAGGGAGGGTAAAACCCTGCTGCCTCAGGAGTGCGGATTCGAGTGGAGCCCTCGGAAACGAGCCGGAAACGACCGCGGCCGGGACATCCATGCTATATACTTTACGCTTTTTCCGTGGAAAATCAAGCTGTTTTCGGAAAAAAACGAGAAAAACGCGCCCCGCCGGGAAACGGGGCGCGGGATGGATTCGGCTTATTTCAGGATCGCGTCGATTTCCGCGAGTTCTTCGGCGGTGAACGTCGAATTCTTTTTCAGGCCGTACAGCACGTCGATGATCTGCGCGGGACGGCTGGCGCCGACAAGCGCCGAAGCCACGGCGTCCTGACGCAGCACCCAGGCGGTCGTCATGGCGGCCAGGCTCTGTCCGCGTCTCTGCGCGATTTCGTTCAGCTTTTTGATCTTCTCCAGCGTTTCCGGCGTGAGGGCGTCCGGCTTCAGGAACACCTGGCGCGTCATGCGGGAGTCTTCCGGGATGCCGTCCAGATAGCGGTTCGTGAGCAGCCCCTGCGCCATCGGCGAGAAGATGATGCCGCCCACGCCGAACTCCTTCATCACGTCGAACGTGCCGTCCTGTTCGCATCTGCGGTCGAACATGTTGTAGCGCACCTGGTGCAGCACGGTCGGCGTCTTGAGTTCGCGCAGGATGCTGAACGCCTCGCGGGCGCGTTCGGGCGAGTAGTTCGAAATGCCGACGTAGAGGGCGCGTCCGGAGCGGACGATCTGGTCGAGCGCGAGCATGGATTCCTCGACGGGGGTGTCCGGGTCCATGCGGTGGTGGTAGAAGATGTCGACGTAGTCGAGGCCGAGGCGCTTCAGACTCTGGTCGCAGCTGGCGATCAGGTATTTGCGGCTGCCCTTGTCGCCGTAGGGGCCGGGCCACATGGTGTAGCCGGCCTTGGTGGACACGATCAGTTCGTCGCGCAGTTTGCCGGTGAAGTCGGCCTTCAGGATGTGGCCGAACGCCTCTTCCGCGCTGCCGGCCGGCGGTCCGTAGTTGTTCGCCAGGTCGAAGTGCGTGATGCCGCGGTCGAACGCGGTCCAGACCATTGCATGGGCGGAGTCGAAGTTGTCCTTGCCGCCGAAATTATGCCACAGGCCGAGCGAGACCTTCGGCAGCTGGAGCCCGGTGTTGCCGCAGTGCCGGTATTCCATGTCGGTATAGCGTTCGGCCGACGGGGTATAGTCGATCAGCGGGTCCGGCTTCTTGCCCTGACGCACGACGAAAACGGCGAAGGCCACGGCGACCACGATGCCGATCACAATGGAGACGTTGTACGGCAGGCCGCCGTTGCGCGTGAAGAAGAACAGGCCGTCGGGCTGGCCGATCTTCCTGGACGTCCAGACGATGAACGTGACGACGACGGCGGTCATGAACATGCCGGGGAGCAGGGTGATCAGCATGCCGATCTTCCTTCCCCTGCGGAGCAGCCACACGGTGCCGGCCATCAGCGTGGTTGCGGCGAGCACCTGGTTGCCCCAGGCGAAGTAGTTCCAGAGTTTGTTGAACGACTTGGCGTCGGTGTTGGACCAGTAGAGCAGGCCGGCCACGAGGACGATCAGCGGCAGGCAGGTCAGGAAGCGCAGCAGGAAACTCTGCTGCGGGATGTGAAGCATTTCCGAGAGGCTCAGGCGCGTGCTGCGGAGCGCGGTGTCGCCGCTGGTCACGGCGAGGATCACGACCGCCAGCACGGTGATCGTGCCCATCCAGGTGCCGAGGAAGTGCGTGGTGATCTCGCAGAGCACCACCGGGCCGCTCTTCGACATGAATTCCGGCTTCAGGTTGTAGATCGCGAGTCCGCCGACCGCCCAGATCATGGCGATGATGCCTTCCACGATCATCATGCCGTAGAAGTCGCTCTTCGCCTCGCGTTCCGACTTCATCGTGCGGGCGATGATCGGCGACTGCGTGGCGTGGAACCCGGAGATGATGCCGCACGCGATGGTCACGAAGAGCAGGGGGAAGACCGGCGAGGTGTCGGGCTTGAACATATCCTTCTTGAACGCCGCGCTTTCCTGCATGATGGACGGTTCCTTGATGCCGGCGATGACCAGGGCGATGAAAATGGCGAGCGTGCCGACCAGGAGCATGAGGCCGAAGAACGGATAGACCTTGCCGATGATCTTGTCGACCGGGAACATCGTGGCGATGACGTAGTAGCAGAAGATCGCGACGACCGCCACCCAGAAGAAGTTTTCGGGGGTATAGGTCGACAGCTCGACGGGATCGGTCGGCCGGACGAATTCCTGCACGGTCGTGTTGATGAGGTTGGCCGGGATGTTGATGAAGACCGCGACCACGAGCAGGAGCAGGATCACCATGAACCACTCGAAGAAGACGTTGTATCCCATGCCGAGGTTCTTATGCACGATCTTCGGCAGGTTTGCGCCCTTGTCGCGGATCGACATCATGCCGGCCGCCATGTCGTGCACCGCGCCCATGAGGACGCATCCGAGCGGGATGATGACCAGGGCGATGATGCCGAACTTGATGCCCAGGATCACGCCGATCACCGGGCCGATGCCTGCGATGTTCAGCAGCTGGATCAGCATGTTCTTCCAGCGCGGCAGCGTCACATAGTCCGTGCCGTCGGCATATTTCACGGCGGGCGTTTCGCGGTCGTCCGGGCGGAAGACCTTTTCCACCAGTTTGCCGTACAGGAAATACCCGAGAATCAGGAATGCGATGCCGCCGAGAAAGAGTAACATGACTGTACCTCATGTGTTTGGAGCCGGCGGGAACCGTTTTTCGGGGCGGGAACGCCGGCCGCGGAAGATGCCGCGAGTGATTGTTTTTGAAAACTATAATAAAATATTATAGCATATATTTTCCGCATGTCAAGCTTTTTTTTCTAGAAGAATGAACCGCGCAACCGCATGGAAACAGGCTTTCCCCTTCCGAAGACGCCGCTCGTTCCGTGCGGTGCCCCGGTCGTGAAGAAGGAACCTGCCGCGCGTTCCGAACGGTCTCCGGCTTGCGGGCAAAAGCGCCTTTTTGATCCCGGAGCGTAATAGGACTGGGGCCGAAAATACGGAAGCAGTCCCGGCACTCCTTTGCGTATCAAGGCGTGTGACCTCGGAAGATTTGGTCGTCTTTTACCTTTTTTTTGCATTTGCTTTTTTCGCGCCCTGCGATATATTATTGAAAACTTTTTACCTTCCTCATTATCAACGAAAGGACGAATGAACAATGTCTGAAGAAAGAACAGGAGACAACGAGACCACGGTGGTGATCCCGGACGGCGTGACGGAGATCAAAGATGAAGCATTTGTCCGTTGTCCGCTGACCTCGGTGGTGATTCCGGACAGCGTCACTAAAATTGGATACGGAGCTTTTGGCGGATGTTCCAATCTGACCTCGGTGGTGATTCCGGACAGCGTAACGGAAATCGGGTTCAAGGCATTTGCGGGATGTACCAGCCTGACCTCGATCGTACTTCCGAATAGATTGACGACGCTTGAGGATCAGCTTTTCGACAGTTGCAGATCTCTGCGTTCGGTCGTGATCCCGGACAGCGTAACGACAATCAAGCCATGCGTTTTCGTGGGATGCTCAAGCCTCACCACGGTGGTGATCTCGGAGAACGTAACGGAAATCGGGTTTTCCGCTTTCAGCGGATGCTCATCCCTGCGTTCGGTCGCGATGCTGGATGGTGAGACGTTCATCAAACCTTCGGTCGAGCTCCCGAAAGGTGTGACGTTGATCCAAACGAGGACTTTCTACGGATGCTCATCCCTGCGTTCGGTCGCGATCCCGGACGGTGTGACGTGGATCGGATGGCAAGCCTTTTGCGGGTGTACCAATCTGGTCTCAGTCAAGATCCCGGACAGTGTGAGGGAAATCGGGGAAGAGGCTTTTGCGTACTGCCCGAACCTGACCGACATCAAAATCCCCCGGCATGCATTACTCGGAAAAGATGTGTTTCTGCTGAGGGAAAAAAACTGAAACGAACTTGGATCAGGATTCGAGTGAGGCGTTCTGAATGAATATCTGACGGGTGAGAGGCTCGAATTTGAAAAGCTCGCCCTCGAAAACGATCGTTTTCTCCTTCATCGAAGACAGACGTTCGCGAAGCTCCGGCGGGAACGCCGCGACCGCCTTGATCCGGACCGGAATGGTGCCTTCCTGCGCGAGCTTGCAGAGCAGGATCGTCGCTTTCACGCCTTCCCGCGAGCCGAACACGAAATCCACGCTGAACGTCATGCATGTCTGAAGTTCGCCGCTCCAGCGGACGCGCCGTCCTTTCATGGCTTCGAACGCAGCGCGTTCCTCCGGGCCGGGGAAGGATTTGCTGAATAATGCCGCGCAGACGGATTCGACGGACATGTCGTCTGTGACTGGTGCGACGGCTTCCTTTGCCGGTTCGACTGTCTGTTCCGGGACCCTTTCGGATGCGGCGGGGCGTCTTTCAGGAGCGAAGAGGATTTCCGTTTCGGGCCTGATTTCGGGCGCGGCCGGCTCGGGCGCGTTTTGCGCGCCGTCTTTTTTCTGAGCGAGCCTGTTCGTTCGTTTTGCTTCCGGGGCAATACGGATATTCGTGGTCCTCTGGGAGAAACCCGGGTCGCTTTTGATAAACGGGGCTTTCGACGTTTTCGAGGCGGGGGATTTTTCGATCTGGATCGGCGGGAAACGTTTGGGGGTGTCCTCCTCGTCCGCGTCCGCCGCGGGCCGGAAGTCCGCCGGTACGGAAAGAAGGCTTTTTTTCTGCGCGGCCAGCAGATCGGGCATCGGAGTTTGCGAGGGATTCTCCAGCGCCTTCGCGATGGCGATCATCCGGATCAGGACCTCGCCGTCCGGCGCCTTGGCGCGGAGCCGCACGGAAACGCCCTCGTCGTTGAACATCCCGGCGGGGAAGAGGCGGACGAGGTTGAGCACGGCGGACCGGTTCGAGGGCGTTTTCAGGAAACGGGCGAACGCGTCCTCGGATTCCGCCGAGCAGTAGAAAACCGGTTCCTGCGGGGAGAAGAACTTACTCGAGGGAAAAACCGGATGGCCGTCCAGGATGCGTTCGGCGATCGAATCGAGGTCGCGGACCACGCAGACCCGGGACAACGGCGCTTTCCGGAACGCCACGAAATAGCGGACGTAGTTGTGCCCGAAGCGCTTGATGGTGACGACGTGGTCGGAGAACCTTCCGGTGATGGAGGCGTCTTTCGCGTTCGGCTTGCTGCCGGGATCGTACGTGCAGAAAAGACTTTTCGCAGCCTCGCGCCACTGTGTTTCCAGGTCGAACTGCGCGGCGGGGACGATGTCTTGCTTTTCATCGTCGCCGTCGTCCGAATCGTCGTGCATTGCCTCGCTGGCTTTGCGGAAGCTCCCGACGACGGCCTTCCAGATGAGAATGGCGACCAGGATGGCGGCGACTTTGAACAGAAAAGGCATGTGTGGTCCCTCTTCTTTTCGGCGGAGTCCCGGTCAGGCGGTCTTCAGCGCGGCGCGGCAGGCGCGGAGCGTGTTCTTCATGAGCATGGCGATGGTCATTGGGCCGACGCCGCCGGGGACCGGGGTGATGAGGGAGGCCTTTTCCGCGACGGAGTCGAAATCGACGTCGCCGACGAGGCGGCAGCCGTTCTTCGCGGACGGGTCGGGGATGCGGTTGATGCCGACGTCGACGACCACGGCGCCTTCCTTCACCTGGCTGCCCTTCAGGAAGCGCGGGATGCCGATGGCGGCGACGATGATGTCGGCCTGAAGCGTGACGGCGGCGAGGTCGCGGGTGTGGGAGTGGCAGACCGTGACGGTGGCGTCGCCGAACGGCGCTTTTGCGGCGAGCATGGCGGCCATGGGCTTGCCGACGATGTTGGAACGGCCGAGCACGACGGCGTTTTTGCCGCGCGTGACGACGCCGGAGCGTTCCAGCAGGACGGTCACGCCCCACGGGGTGCAGGGCAGAAACCCGGAGAAATCGCCGAGCATCATGCGGCCGACGTTGGCCGGGTGGAAGCAGTCGACGTCCTTCGCCGGGTCGATGGCGAGCACGACGCTCTGTTCATTGATCTGTTTCGGGACTGGGGACTGCACGAGGATGCCGTGGATGGACGGGGCGGCGTTGAGCTTCGCGATGATCGCGAGGAGTTCGGCTTCGGAAGTGTCCGCGGGGAGCACGATCTTTTCGGAACGGATACCGAGCTCGGCGCATTTCTTGTCCTTGCGGGAGACATAGACCTGGGAGGCCGGGTCCTCTCCGACGAGGATGACGGCGAGCGCGGGACGGACGTTATATTTCGCGACGATCTCCGCGACTTCGGCCGCGGTTTCGGCGTTGACGGCTTTGGAAATCTCCGTGCCGTTGATGAGGTTTGCGGACATGTTCGGTCACTCCTTGGCCTTGCCGGCCTTGTCTGCTTTGTCTGCCTTGTCGGTTTTGCCGGCTTCTCCGGTTGTGGCTCCGGATTTTTCGACGTCTTTTGCTTCCGTTTCCGGCGCAGGCGCGGGTTTGAGCTTGGAAACGGCGTCGTCGATTTCGCGCAGCTGGGAATTGAGTTCGATCATGGTCTTCCTGGTCTCAAGCAGCGAGGCGAGCCTGCGGTTCAGGAGCATGATCTCCTCGTAAAGCTTCCTCGCCGCCTCGTCCTCCTGCAGAAGCCGCTTGCGTTCATCCTGGATCTTCTGAACAAGGACGGCGCGGCGGTTGAGCAGGTCTTCGGCTCTTTCCCGGTCGGCGAATTCTTCGGGATCGTGGTTCGTGGTGTAGATCGAGGTCAGCACGGAGCCGGCGGGCTTCGGCGCGGTTTTTTCGGACGCGGCCGGCGGTTTCGCCGTCTCGGCCGGTTTTGCAGTCGTTGTTGCCGCCGGTTTTGCCGTCGTTGTTGCCGCCGGTTTCGCCGTCTCGGCCGGTTTTGCAGTCGTTGTTGCCGCCGGTTTCGCGGCGGCTGCCAGGACCGCCGTCATGGCGAAAAGCAGAAGAAAGCAGAAATGTTTCATAGTCGTACCCCGGGAAAAGGAGTTTGCCCCGCGGGATTGCGGCCGCGGGAAAAAAATGCGCAGTTAAATATAGATTTGAAACGCGAGAATGCAAACGCGGAAGTGAAAACACGGGCGAAAAAGGCGCAAAAAAACGGCAAAAGCGTTTGAAATGGGCGGGCGGGCGTGCTAATGTATTGTGATAAGGAAACTTTTCAAAAGGAGACATGCGGTATGAGAATCGCGGAAATCGAACGCAACACAAGCGAAACCTCCATCTTCGTGAAATGGAATCTGGACGGAACCGGGCACGGCGAGATCGACACCGGGATCCCGTTCATGGACCATATGCTGACGCTTTTCGCCCGGCACGGCGGGTTCGACCTCACGGTTCGCGCGGACGGCGACCTGAACGTGGACTGCCACCACACGATGGAGGACCTGGGGCTGACCATGGGCCATGCGCTGACGCAGGCGCTCGGCGGGAAGGAAGGCATCCGGCGCTACGGGAACTTCCTGCTGCCGATGGACGAATCCCTCGCGCTGGTCGCGCTCGACCTCTCCGGACGCCCGTTCCTGGTCTACGACGTGGAGCCGCCCGCGGCTTACATCAAGGACCTGGATACCGCGCTCTTCAAGGAGTTTTTCCAGGCGCTGTCGGTGAAGGGCGGCATCACGCTCCACATCCGCATGCTGTCCGCGGGCGAGGTCCACCATGTGTTCGAGGCGGTCTTCAAGGGATTGGCGCGGGCCCTCGCCGAAGCGGTCTCCGTGGATCCCCGCGTGGAGGGCGTCCCGTCCACGAAGGGCGTCCTGTAAGCGCGTCCCGAATCAACCTTTTTTTCCAAACTGAACGGGCTTCCTCGCCATGGATGACGAACAGGGCAGTCTCTTTTCCTCGTTTCTGAAGTCGCCTCTGGCCGACCGGATGCGTCCGCGCACGCTCGAAGAGGTGGTCGGGCAGGACCATCTGCTCGGGCCGGACGCCCCGCTGCGCCGCATGATCGAAAGCGGACGCCTGAGCAGCTTCATCCTGTGGGGGCCGCCGGGGTGCGGCAAAACCACGGTCGCCCGCATCATGGCGCATACCACCAGTATGCACTTCGTGGCGCTCTCCGCCGTGTTCTCCGGCATCGCCGAGCTCCGCAAGGCGTTCGACGAGGCGGCGAAACGCCGCGCCGCGGGGCAGGGCACGCTCCTCTTCGTCGACGAAATCCACCGCTTCAACCGCGCCCAGCAGGACGGGTTCCTGCCGTTCGTAGAGAACGGCACGGTCACGCTGGTCGGCGCGACCACGGAGAATCCGTCGTTCGAGCTGAACAGCGCTCTGCTTTCCCGATGCAAGGTGTTTGTCATGAAGCCGCTGGACGAGGCCGCGCTTGATAAGATCATGACGCGCGCCGAGGAGCTGACCGGGATGCCGCTGCCGTTGGCCGAGGAGGCGCGCAAGACGCTGCCCGGACTCGCCGACGGCGACGGGCGTTACCTCATCAACCTCATGGAATCCGTTTACGACCTCGCCGCCGAGGGCGAGGAGATCGACTCCAAACGCCTTTCCCAGCTGGTCCGCCAGCGCGCCCCGGTCTATGACAAGGACCGAGAGGGGCATTACAACCTCATCAGCGCGCTCCACAAATCCCTGCGCGGGTCCGACGTGGACGCCGCTCTGTACTGGGCGGCGCGCATGATCGAGGGCGGCGAGGACCCGCTCTACCTCCTGCGGCGGCTTACCCGGTTCTCCATGGAGGACGTGAGCCTCGCCGACCCGAACGCGCTTCAGGTGGCGGTGTCCTGCTGGGATACCTACGAACGCCTCGGTTCGCCCGAGGGCGACATCGCTATCGCCGAGCTCGTGATCTATCTGGCGACCGCGCCGAAGTCGAACAGCGCGTACGTGGCGTGGGGCAGCGCCCTCCGCGCCGCGAAGAAATATTCCTCGCTCATGCCGCCCGCGCACATCCTGAACGCCCCGACGAAGCTCATGAAGGAGCTCGGCTACGGGAACGGCTACCAGTACGACCAGGACCTCCCCGACGCATTTTCCGGGCAGAATTATTTCCCGGACGGCATGCCGCGCACGCGGCTTTACAATCCGCCGGACCGCGGGTTCGAGCGTGAAATCCGCAAGAGACTGGACTACTGGGACCGTCTGCGCCGCGAGAAACAGGCGCAGATGAGGCGCGAGCATCTGCCCGGCGCCGGGCCGGAACCGGACGAAGGAAAAAAGGAAGACAAATAATCTTTCCGCACTGTCCGCGGACGCTCCTTACACCTTGCGGTCGAGCGCGCGGTAGCCGATCGCCTCGAAGAGGTGTTCGCGGCGGATGTTCTCGGAGCCCGCGAGGTCGGCGATGGTACGCGCGACGCGGAGGATGCGGTCGTAGGCACGCGCCGACAATCCGAATTCGTTGATTGCGTGGCGGATCATGGTCTGAAGCTGAGGATCCAGCACACAGTACCGCGTCAGCTGGGCGGGCCCCATCATGGCGTTGCAGCGTATGCGGCTGTCCCGTCCGTAACGGCGCGTCTGGATGTCGCGCGCCGCGATGCACCGTGAGCGAATGACCGCGCTGGATTCCGCCGGACGCGTCGAGATCAGTTCGTCGTCGGACAGTGCTTCCACGTTCACATGCAGATCGATACGGTCGAGCAGCGGCCCGGAAATCTTCGCACGGTACTGCTGGATCTGGAGAGAACGGCAGGAACAGCGGTGGCGGTGGTCGCCGAGGTGGCCGCAGGGACACGGGTTCATGGCCGCGATGAGGAGGAACCGGCAGGGAAAGATGAAGCTGCCCGCGGCGCGGCTGATGGAGACCTCGCCGTTTTCGAGCGGCTGGCGGAGCACTTCGAGCGTGCTGCGCTTGAACTCGGGAAGCTCGTCGAGGAAGAGCACACCGTTGTGGGCCAGGCTGATCTCGCCGGGCTGGGGATTGGTGCCGCCTCCGATGAGCCCGGCGTCGCTGACCGTGTGGTGCGGCGCGCGGAAGGGGCGTTTGCGGAGGAGCGGCGTATCGGGCGGGAGCAGCCCGAGCACGGAATGTATCTTGCTCGTTTCGAGCGTCTCTTCCTCGGTCATGGGCGGCAGGATGCCGGGCATGCGCTGGGCGAGCATGCTCTTGCCGGAGCCGGGCGGCCCGATGAAGATCACGTTGTGTCCGCCCGCGGCGGCGATCTCGAGCGCGCGTTTTGCCGCGGCCTGGCCCTTGACCTCGGCGAAATCCGGGATACCGTCCCAGTCCGGCTCGAGGAAGACCGCGCCGTCGTTGTTCGAGAGCGGGAGGAGTTCGCCGGAGAGGGCGCGGATGGCGTCGGTGAGGGAGTTGACGGCGTACACGCGGATGTGCGGCAGCACGGTCGCCGCCTCGCGGGCGTTTGCCGCCGGGACGATCAGCGTATGGATCTGCGGCATCTGTTTTGCGAGGAGCGCGGCGGGCAGGACGCCCTTCACCGCACGCACGGAACTGTCGAGCGCGAGTTCGCCGAGGATCATGGCGTCTTCGAGCGTCTCCTTCGGGAACGCCCCGGCCGCGGAGGCCAGCGCCAGCGCGATCGGCAGGTCGAACGCCGTGCCTTCCTTGCGGATGTCGCCGGGTGCGAGGTTCATGAGCGTGAATCCCTCGGGATGCCGCAGGCCGGCGGCGTAAAGCGCGCTGCGGATGCGTTCCTTGCTCTCACGGACCGCCGCGTCGGGCAGTCCCACGATGGAAACATTGACTCCCTCGCCCGCGCCGGACGCGTGGACTTCGATTTCGACGGCGACCGCGTCGATCCCGATGAGCGTGGCGGAGTATGTTCCGGTCAGCATGGTTCAGCTTTCCTTTGCCTCGGGCTTTTCATCCGTTTCTGCGGGTTCCGGCGCTTTCTTCTTCGAGCCCATGATCTTCCGGTGGACGAAGATATAGCCGACGAACAGCACGGCGCATCCGGCGAAGATCCACAGGTAATGCTCCTGGATCATCGCCTTGCCCTTCTCGATCATTTCGAGGTAGGTCATGTCGCCGGTTGCGTGCCCGAACCACACGCCGAGGACCGTCAGAACCGCCGTCCAGAGGCCCGCGCCGAGCGCGGTGAAGAGCGTGAACCGGAAAAGGTTCATGTGGGAGAGTCCGGCGGGGATGGAAATGAGCTGGCGGATGGCCGGAAGCAGACGGGAGATGAACGTGACGACTTCGCCGTATTCACGGAAAATCTCCTCCGCGCGGTCCAGCGACTGTTCCGACATGAGGATGAACTTGCCGTATTTCCGCAGAAGCGTGTGCAGCACGGGGCGGCCGAGCCATTTCGACAGGAAATAGTTGATGTACGCGCCCGCCATGGACCCGCTCAGACCGACCGCGATCACGATCACCACGTCCAGCGTGTGCGACGGCGTCAGCGGGTAGCGCCAGATCAGGAATCCGGCGGGGATCATCACGACCTCGCTGGGGAACGGGATAAACGAGCTCTCGATGGTCATGAAGAGGAAGATGAAAAAGAAGAAAAGCAGCGGCGCCGTGTGGGCGAACGAAGCGAAGTATTCGATATGGCTGGCGAGCGTTTCTGTCATGACGGACCTTTCTGTCAGGGCTATTTTTCGGTTTTTTCGCATCCGCCGAGCATTTCGTACTGGAATTTTCTGCGGAAGATGCTATACTTTTTAGATGCGGTTTTTCCTTCGGGGGATTCCGCCGGAAAAAAGGATTCTAATAATTTATCCGCGGAATCCTCTTTTTTCCAGTGTTTTTTTTGTTTTTTTGCTTACTTTGGAGAAAAAATGTATCCCATCGCGTTTCACATCGGAGATTTCGCCGTCCACTGGTACGGCATTTTCATCGGTATCGGTTTCCTGACGTCGTTCTGCCTGCTTCAGAAGCTCAAAAAGTACGCCGGCCTTACGACCGACCAGATCTACAACATCTCCATGATCGCGCTCTTCGCGGGCGTGATCGGGGCGCGCATATTCTATGTGGTCCAGTTTTGGGAACAGTTCCGGGGGCGCGGCATCCTGGCGATCCTGAACGTTCACGAGGGCGGGCTCGTCTTCTACGGCGGGTTCATCCTGGCGTTCACTGCGGAATGCCTCTACGCCAAATGGCCGACCGTGCGGCGTCTGCTCGGGTTGAAGGAGAAACAGCCCGCCGACGGCTCCGAACCGCGCAAGGATATCAGCATCCTCGCGCTGCTCGACATCCTCGGCCCCGCCATGGCGCTCGCCCACGCGTTCGGCCGCATCAGCTGCTTCATGCAGGGCTGCTGCTTCGGCAAACCCGCGCCGCAGGGATTCCCGTTTGCCGTGTGCTTCCCGCCCGGATCGGGCGCGGCGGCACGGTATCCCTCGCTCCTTTCGAGCGGGTCCGAGCCGGTCTATCCTGTCCAGCTTTTCGAATCCGCCGGGAACATCCTGATGTGCCTCATTCTGCTTTTCCTTCTGCGGAAACGCAAGTACGTCGGGACGATCGGCGGCATCTACCTGATCCTGTACGGCGTGATGCGCTTCCTGATCGAATTCATGCGCGGCGACCACACAGATTCCATCCTCGGCCTCACGCCGTCGCAGTTCATCGCCGTGGCGATCGCCATCCCCGGCGGCATCATCGTCTATCTCACGGCGCGCAGGCTCGGCCGCAGGCAGGAAAAGAAACACGAAGGGGAATCCACCGATGCCTGACGAACCCGGAAACGGCGAAGTCTACGAGTTCACGCTCGACGAATACGACGCGGACGAACGCATCGACCAGGTGCTGTCCGCGCGGCTGCCCGACCTCTCCCGCACGCATATCCAGAAGCTGATCCGCGACGGCAAGCTCACGGTGAATGGCAAGGTCTGCGACGTGCCCCGCCTCAGATTCCCCGCCGGTTCGGTCGCCGTCCTGACCGACGATCTGCCCCCTGTTCCGTTGAAGGCCGACGGCGAGGACATCCCGCTGGACGTGATCTACGAGGACGACGTGCTGTTGGTCATCAACAAGCCCGCGGGCATGGTGGTGCATCCGGCGGCGGGCAACTGGCACGGGACCGTGGTGAACGCCCTGCTCGGACGCGAGCCCGGGCTCGACGACGAGGATTTCGACGCCATGCGGCCAGGCATCGTGCACCGCCTCGACAAGGACACCAGCGGCGCGCTGGTCATCGCGAAGACCGCGAAGGCGCTCCGCAAGCTCGCGCAGTCGTTCGCCGACCGCGACGTGCAGAAAACGTACCTCGCCATCGTCCACGGCTGGCCGTCGCCGCCCGTGAACGTGGTCAACGCCCCCATCATGCGTCACCCCGACCACAAGCGCATGGCCATCGCGCGCGACGGGCAGGGGCGCGAGGCGGTCACCACGTGGAAGCTCATCCGCAAGGGGCTCTGGGACGGCCGCAAGGTCGCTGTCATGGAGATGCACCCTCACACCGGCCGCACGCACCAAATCCGCGTCCACCTGTCGTACAAGGATTACCCGATCGTCGGCGACAAGCTCTATAACCGCGGACGCTCCTCGCCGGCGCCGCGCCAGATGCTCCACGCCCGCCGCATCTCGTTCCCGCACCCCGTGACCGGCGAACGCATGGAGTTCGAGGCGCCGATCCCGGACGATTTCCTCGCGATCATCCAGGCGTTCCAGGAAGCCGACTGAACATGCCGCGTCCCCGCCTGGACAGACATGTCTTGAACATAGACGACCTCGAACCGCTCTGCGCCGCCGCGCTCGCCCCATTCCGTAAACGCGACGGTATCTACTACACGCCCCGTCCAGTTGCCGAACGCATCGTGTCCGCCGCGCTGGACGCTCTGCCCGGTTTGAAAAGGCAGACTGTGCCTCATATGCGCATCATCGACCCGGCGTGCGGCTGCGGCGCGTTCCTCGCCGCCGCCATGCGCGTCCTGCACGACCGGTTCGGCGTCCTGCCGCCCGCGGAAAATATCTGCGGAATCGAACTCCAGCATCTTGCCGCCGAGGTGGCCGCGCTGCGCCTGCGCTGGCTTTATCTGAGCCTGACCGGGACGCCCGGCGCGCCGCGCATCGTCTGTGCCGACGCTTTGAAGAAAAAAGTGTTTCCGGCCGGCTCGTTCGACCTTGTGCTCGGCAATCCGCCCTTCGTGCCGATCGATGCGATCCCGGAAAAGGACAGACGCCGTCTGCGCAGACAATACCGTTTCACGAACGGGCGGTTCAACCTGTTTTCGCTCTTCATCGAGCTGGGCGCGAACTTGGCACGCGAGGGAGGCGTGTGCGGCTGGCTGGCGCCGGACCGCCTGCTCCTGAACACGCAGGGGGGCGCCATGCGCCGCTGGCTCCTGACCGAACAGCATCTGGTCTCCGCCTCGTCGCTGCCGCCCGGCCTCTTCGGGAAAGCCGTGGTGGAGTCCGCCGCGGTGGTCTTCCGGCGCGAGTCCATGCCCCCGGACGGGTTCGTGCGGATCGACGACGCCGGGGACGCGTCCGCCGCCGACATCCTCGCGTTCCCCGGCTGCCGCATCGTCGCCGGGCTTTGCGCCGACGGCGCGTTTCTGCGGACGGTCCGCGCGCACAGCGTCCCGCTCGGCGAGGTCGCCGACGTGCGCGACGGCGTGATCCAGGGGGCGGTCGGGAAAGAGCTGTTCGTGAACTCGCCGGAACGCGCCGCGAATCCGAAACCGCTCCTCACCGGGCGCGACGTCGTCCGCATGAAGATCCTGCCTGCCGGCCGCTGGATCGACTACGACCCGGTCCGTATGAACGCCCTCGAAACCGCCCGCCTCGGTGGACGTCCGCCCGGACTGCGGATGCGCACGCCAGACGTCTTCGAACGCCCGAAGATCCTGTCTCGCCAGACCGCCGACCGCATCGTCGCCGCCTGCGACTCCGCCGGAAAGTATTACTACGCGAACACCCTGCATGGCACCGCGCCGCGCCCGGAAACGTACTCGCTGCATTTCCTGTCGGCGGTCATGAACAGCGCGGTCGCGGACCGCTGGTACCGGCTCGTCGCCTCGGAATCCGGCAAGCCGTTCCCTCAAGTGAAGATCGCGATCCTGAAGCGCCTGCCCGTCTGCCGCGCCACGCGCGCGGAACAGTGCGCCGTCCTGCGGGCACTGAGGCGCGGCGGTCCGTCCGCCGCGGAACCGCTGATCGAACGCCTCTACGGGCTGTGAATTGTCAGCCGGTTTTACGAGGTTTTTGTCTGAAATATTCGATTGTCGGCTTGAAAAGTCTGCCTCATGTGCTATACTATATCGAGTTTTATTCTGCATTTTCTGTAGCGCCATCCCCAGGAGACTGACATTATGAGCAGCGAATCCGAACAGAAATCCGTCGACCAGCCCGCCGTTTCCCCGGAAACGACCCCGAGTCCGGCTGAAAAGACCGAAACGCCCGTGACCCCGAATCCGGCTGAAAAGACCGAATCTCCCGCCCCGGAATACGCCCCCGGCTCCGTGGAGGCCCGCCTCCTCACGCTGGACGCCAAATCCTCGAAGAAGGCGCTGCACGATTCCCGCGCGCTGAAACGGCTCGGCATCTTTTTTTACGTGCTTGCGGTGCTTTTCCTGATCTTCGATCTGGGGTTGTTCGCGGCGCCGAATCTTCCGGGATTCCCGGCTTCCATGAAGACCGCGGCAAAGATGCTGTTCTGGCTTTTGCTTCCGCTGTTCGTGGTCCTGCAGGCGTTCGGCGTGGCGCTTCGGACGCAGCGCTCGACCGTGGCGCAATGGTTCTTCCGCATCGTGTCGCTCATGGTGATCGTCGGCGGCGTGCTGAACATGATCATCCTGGTCCGCCAATCGTCCGTTGGCGGCTTTATCTTCATGCTGGTGCTGGTGCTGGTCGGCATCCGCATTTGCATCATCACGTTCGACAGTGTCCTGTTCGGCAAAAACGCCCCGTCGCACAACCAGCTGGGCTATGTACGCTCGAAATGGAAAGCCGGAGAGAAGCCGGAGTACATTCCCGAGCACAAACACAAGCCGTTGAAGTACGGCAAGCCATGCTTCTTTATCTCATTCCTGATCCTCCCATACAGTCTGTGGCTTCTGGCCGTAGGGATTTCCGGGCAGATGGAATACGCCAGGGCGCAGGAATACTATGAGGCCGGCCAGACGGCGTTTGCCGAAGCGGGCCAGACGGCGTCCCTGCAGGCCGCCGTCGCGAAATACGCGGAGGCGTATTACAATTTCAGGCTGGCGGCCTCCGATCCGAAAAACGAGGACGTCCATGTGTACCTCGGGCTCTGCGCGGCGCGCGGGCTCGGCTGCACGCAGGACGACGGCGAGGCGTTCAGACAGCTGACCATGCACCCGACCGCCACGAACTATTTCCCCGATGCGGAATATGAACTCGGGCTCCTCTACCTCTACGGACGCGGCGTGACGCAGGATTTCGCACAGGCCGCGAAGTATCTCCGGGATGCCGCATCCAAGGGGCAGCGCGACGCCAAGGCGCTCCTCGGATACGACATGAGCGACCTGGACGAAAACGGCAACGAGGTCGAGGGCGGGGAGACGTCCTACACCGAGCCGGACTACGGCGGGTTGACCGTTGAGCAGTACCTGGAAAAGAAGATCACGGACGAAGCCGTGCGGAACGCCGCACAGTAAACTGTGCTGGAGTCGTTCGCGGCTTCCGCCCGCGAACGGGGAAAGTAGTCTTTCCGGAGAAAACAGCCCCTTTTCAGCTCAAAACGAAGATGCCCGTCCACGGAATGCGTGCGGCGGGCATCACTGTTTCTGCAGATGCTCGACCTCTTCCAACAGCTGGAGAATGGCCGGGTCGGGGGAGAGGCGCACCTGCTTGAGCCATCTCGGATGTCTCAATTTGGACACCTGGCCGTTTTTCACCGTGACTTCGATCGTGCCGAGCGGCGTCGGCTGGCGGTAGAATCCGTTTTTCAGGCACGGGTCCGGCTCCACGCAGAATTCCGCGAATCCCGGCGCGAGCGGGCGGATGCCGAAAAGACGGCGCGCGACGACGTTCGCCGGGGCGGTGGACCAGGAATGGTTCCAGTCCTGATTCGGCTTCACGGAATTGTCCCACGCCTCCATGGTCACGGTCGCACCCGCGCGGAGCATGTTGCGCCAGCTGCGGAGGCCGTCCGAGGACATGAGCTCCACGGCGTGTTCGCCGAGGCCGAGCTCGAAACACGCGTCGAGCAGGTATTGCGCGCCGTACACGCTGCACGCCATGCCTTTTCCCTTCAGAAATTCGGCAATGGCAGGTTTTTCCGCTTCCCGGGCGACTCCGGTGCAGACGGCTGCCATTTGCGAATGGATCGAATGATGCTTCGAGCCGGGCGAATCCACGAAGAGCGAGCCGTCGAACATGACCTGGTGCAGGCAGATGTTCAGCGCGGCGGCTTCCATGCGGTACTGTGCCGCCTCGTCCGCGTACTCGGTCTGCTCGGCCAGATACGCCATGTCCAGCAGCGCGAGGTGCCGGAACGCATTCGGGACGAAATTCACATCCTTCATCTCGTAGCCGTCGCGCTCCTTTTCCGGCCAGTCCACGATGTCGCGGACACCCTCCGGGAGGCGTTTCGCGGTCAGGAGTCCGCGTTCGTCGAGGCTGCCGGACAGCAGGAACGGCTTCAGGCGGTCATACCAGCCGCGCACGGTCTCGAAGTCGCCGCTGTACAGCAGGTAGACTTTCACGAGCTCGGGCATCAGCAGACGCCATTCGGTCGGCCAGGTGGGGTTGTCGAGCGACCATTCGATCGACGCGCGGCAGGCGGCGTAGTTCGCGTCCACGGTGAAATGACTGAGCGCGGTGACGTAGCTGTCCGCCTCGTAGGGCATACGCTCGCGGTTGCCGTCGATGTACAGGCCGAACGGGACGCACGCTTTCACGGAGTATTTACAGAACTCCCAGACGTTCACAAGCTCCGGGATGTCGCATTCGAACTTGGACGCGTCGTCATCGAACTCCGGGAAATGCGCCACGCGCACGACTTCCTTGACCTCGATCCCGCCCGGATTGCGGATCTCCACATAGCGGAACGGCGCGATTTCCGGCGTCTGCGGGCGCGACATCCCGCCGTAGGGATTCTTGTGCGGCGGGAATTTCATCAGGTAATCTGCCTCGCCGGGCTTCACGGCCAGCGTCTCTTTGTAGCAGATGCGCGAGCCGCCGGGATTCTCCTCGACCCGACCGTTCGGCTTCAGCACCTCGCCAACGAGAACTTCCAGTTTGCCTTCCTGCTTCGCCTTCAAGGTCAGGACGAGGTGGCAGTAGGCGTCCTTCCCGAAATCCAGCACGGACACGCCGCCGTCGAACTCGCGCACCGAATCCGCGTCCTGTTCCACAAGCACGCTTTTCGCCTCGGCGGGCACGGCGGGGAACTCGGGCCGTTCCATGCCGTCCCCGTCCGAGACGTCACAGCAGCAGACTGCCATGCAGACGGTTCCGAGGAGCAGGGCGGCTCCCGCGAGGCGGGCGGCCAAGTGATGGATTTCCAGGTACATGACGAATGAAAGGTGAGTCTGTTTCAGGCTTCGATGCCCGCGCCGTCGCCGATGGAGCAGATGAACGTGGCGGCGTCGATCCCGGTCTGGGACTTGTAGGCGGTCTTGAGGCGTTCGGCGTAGGTCTCGGCCTGCGCGGTCTCGACCAGGTGGATGGAGATGCCGCCGAAGCCGCCGCCGGAGAGACGCGCGCCGAGGCAGCCGGGGATGGACTTGGAGAGTTCGACGAGGATGTCGAGCTCGGGGCAGCTGTTTTCGAAGTTCACGCGGGAGCTCTCGTGGCTCTCGTAGAGGAGCTGGCCGAAGCCGGCGATATCGTCCCTGCCGAGGCAGTCCACGGCACGGAAGACGCGTTCGTCCTCGCCGACCACATGCTTGGCGCGGAGGTAGTCGATGTGGTCCATGTCGCCCTTGCAGGCTTCGAGGAGCTCGCCGGAGACGTCGCGGAGCGTCTTGATTTCGGGGTGCGTCTTCCTGATCGCGGCAGTTGCGTTCTCGCAGCTCACGCGGCGCTGGTTGTAGGCGGAGTCCACGAGGTTGTGCTTCACCATGGAGTTCGCCACGACGAAGACGTAGCCGGAAGGCATGCCGACGTTCTTCAGCACCTCGACCGTGCGGAAATCGCAGAGGATGAAGGAATCCTTCTTGCCGAAGAGCGAACTGAACTGGTCGAGCAGGCCGCTGTTCAGGCCGAGGAACTTGTTTTCGACCGCCTGTCCGACGCGCGCCCAGTCGGCGAGCGGGAGTTCGATGCCGTAGATGGTCTTCAGCGCGAAGGCGAAGGACATTTCGAGGGCGGCGGAGCTGCTCATGCCGGCGGAAAGCGGGACCTGGCTGTCGAGCACGGCGTCGAACGCGCCGAACTTGATGCCGCGGCGTTTGAGGTCGACGAGCAGGCCCTTGATGTAGTTGCGCCAGTCGCCCTTCACCGGGGTGTCGATGTCGTTCAGGTCGAGAGCCTGGTCCTTGCCGTGTTCGCAGATGTTGCACTTCGTGCCGTCCGCCGGGCTCATGGCGAAGCAGGTATGCTGTCCGACGGCGCAGCTCAGCACGAAGCCTTCGTTGTAGTCGGTGTGGTTGCCGAGGATTTCGAGGCGGCCGGGGGCGAAGGAGCAGACTGCGGGTTCTTTTCCGTAGCGGGCGATGAATTGTTCGCGGACACTGGTGCTCATGGGGGTGGATTCCTTTCTGAAACAATGTTTAGAATAAAGTGCGGTTTGCGGCAATACAGTACCACGCGCAGTTTGAATTGTCAAGCGCGTTTTTTCACTTTTCGGCGGATTTCCGTACGCGTCCTGTCCGCCTCAACGGATAACGTCAATGTACTCGACCATGACTCCCCGCGCACGATATGCCCAGTAATGCCAGTTTTTCGCTCTCTCCGGATCCTTTTTCACGCCGATGCCGTTTTCATAGAAGAGGGCGAGCATGTCCATGGGCGTTTCATCCGGGCCGAGCCCTCCGGCCGAGCCGAACCCGTGGGTGGCCCGGATGAAAAACTCGAGAGCGAGGGCGTAGTCCTTTTTCACGCCGTAGCCCAGGTAATAGCATTTCCCGATCTCAAAAAGGGCCCTGCCGGCAATGGCCAGATACTCCTCGCCGGCCTGATCATGCGCGGCTGCTTTGTGGAACCACTCGACCGCCGTTTCGCCGTCCTTTTTCACGCCGATGCCGTTTTTATAGTACAATCCGACTTTGTACTGGGCGCCCGCATCGCCCTGGTCCGCCGCCTTTTTGAACCATTCGAACGCTTCCCCGTCGTCCTTTTTTACGTCATCGCCGCTTTCATAGTACAGCCCGATGATGAACTGAGCTTTCATGTGGCCCAAGTCCGCCGCCTTTTTGAACCATTCGAACGCCGCCGCTGTTCCGAAGCTCATCCAGTCGGCGGCGGACGGGGATGCTTTTTCTTCGGGATCATCGTCGACGATTTCCGGATTGATCTCGGAAGAAACCATCTTGCTGAGCGTTCCGAGTTTGTACAAGGCTTCCGCATCGTCCTGGTCCGCCGCCTTTTTGAACCATTCGAGCGCCTTCTTAAAGTTGCTTCTCACGCCATAGCCGGTTTCATAGAACGTCCCGATCTTGTACTGGGACCCGGCATCGCCGAACTCGGCGGCTTTGAGTATGAGTTCGAACTCCGTTTTTTCAAGGATCGCTCTTTGCGCTTCCCGGTATCCCTGCCCGGCGGCCCTGCCGAGCCATTTCATCGCCTCCGCCTCGTCCTTTTCCACGCCTTTACCGTAAAGGAAGCAGAGCCCCAGCTCGAACTGAGCGGGCAGATACCCGCCCCGGGCGGATTTCTGAAACCATTTCGCCGCCTCGCCCTCGTTCTTGATGAAAACGCCCCGGCAGGACAGCGCGAGTTCGTACTGCGCTTTCAGGTCGCCCCGTTCGGCGGACGAGTAGAGATTCCTTTCTTTTTCCAGGTTGGCGAGCATTTTTTCTGCCTTGGGGTAACCCTGCTCCGCAGAACGGCGGAGCCATGTGATGGCCGCAAAAAAATCGCTCGCGCCTTTTCCGTACAAATAGCATCTGCCGAGATTGAATTGCCCCGCCGGACTGCCGTTTTCCGCCGCCATGGAGAACCATTTGAACGATTCGGCGCAATCTCCCCTGTTTTCGGAAATACAGATCGCGAGGTTGTTCTGAGCCTTGGCGTGCCCCTGTTCGGCCGCGGCGCGATACCAGCGGACGGCTTCTTCGCAGTTGGGGGACTCCCCGTCGTAATGCTTGGCAAGCAGAAACTGGGCTTCCGCGTCTCCATGTTCCGCTCTGTTTTTCAGTTTCTGCGATTCTTTTTCGTTCATATCTGCCTCCTGTTGATTCTGCCCGGGCCTGTAACCCGGGCTGCATTTGCCTTGACTGGTTATCGTAAGACTGCGTTTTTGCTTTGTCCGAAACGGTCTGCCGACTGAGTATCACTCGCGGTCCACGCGGACGCGCGGATCGACCCAGGCGTACGCCACATCCGTGATGAGGTTGATGACGATAAAGAGGATTGCGCCGAGCAGGACGAGCGCCTTCAGCATGGAGAGATCGGAGCTGTTCAACGCGTTCACGCCTTCGTAGCCCAGCCCGGGAATCCCGAAGAAACTTTCCAGCAGCAGGCTGCCCGTGAACAGGAACGGCAGCACGGTCGAGGCGCGCGTGATGATCGGGACCAGGGCGTTCCGCAGGAGGTGGATGCCGTACACGCGCATCGGGGTCGCGCCCTTCGCCGCCGCCGTCCGGATGTACTCGCGCCGGATTTCGTCGAGGAACACGGTCCGGTAGAAGCGGACGCCGCTGCCCGTGCCGGACACGATGCCGATGATGACGGGCAGGAACACGCATTTCGGGCTGTCCCATCCCCACACGGGGAAGAGGTTCAGGTAGTACGCCAGGAACCATTGTCCGAGGATGATGAGCACGAGGTAGCTGATGCTCATCCCGGCGACGGACAGCACCACGATCGCACGGTCCAGGATGCGGTCCTGAAACGCGCAGGAGACCATCGCCAGCACGATGCCGATCACGAGCTCGCCGAAGAAGATCGGGATCATGATCATCAGGGAGGGCACCATGCCGCGCCACAGCTTGCTTCGGATGGATTCGTGCGTGAGGAGCGTGTTGCCGAAATTGAAGAAGCTCACGTACGGAAACTTCGAGGAGAACGCGACGAGTTCCTTCAGCGAGTCCAGAGCCTGTGAATCGTACCAGGCGCGGTTCGGGCGCTCGAAGCCCGCGCGGATCAGGACGCAGTCCGCATCAAGCCCCGCGACCGTGAGTTCGTCGGGGGCGTCCGTCAGCTCAATTGCGGTCTCGCCGGACGAAAGCACGACTTCCTGCCCGTTTACCCGGAAACGCCCGGACCCGGAGAGGACGATGCGGTTTTCCGATTCTTTGTTCACGAACTGGCGTTTGAAAACGACGCTGCCCGTGCCGAGGCGCAGGCCGTCCTGTCCGGCGGCTTTTTCCGGCTCGACATCGTTCAGCGCAATGCCGGGGATCTCGGTGCGGCCTCCGGTGAAATCGGCGGCGGGGTACAGTTCGGTAATGCGCCAGTTGCCGAAGAAAAGCGGCTTGTCGCAGCCCATGGAGTCGCGCATGGCCTCCACGTCGGCGGCGGTCGGGTTCTTGCCGAGCAGCACTGCCGTCGGATCGCCCGCGGACACCCGGAACAGCACGAACGTCACTACCATGATCCCGAGCAGGATCCAGATGGAGTAGAGGACTCGTTTGACGATGTACCGGCCCATTCGGACTGCCTCGGGTCAGGTTCAGCGCCGCGGCGCGGGTTTGCGTCCGAAGACCGCCATGACCGCCTGCAGATCGGCCCAGGCGTCCTTTTTTGCCGGGGGATTGCGCAGAAGGAACGCCGGGTGGTAGGTCGGCATGACAGGGATGCCGTCGTAGTCCAGCCAGCGCCCGCGGAGCTTCATGATGCCTCTGAGGTTGAACAGGTACAGGAGCGGTACGGCGCCGAGCAGCACGATCACCTTCGGGTTCACCATGGCGATCTGGCGTTTCAGGTACGGAATGCACGCCGCCGCCTCGTCGTCAGCCGGATTGCGGTTTCCCGGCGGGCGGCACTTCACGATGTTCGCGATGCAGGTCTCGGTCTTCCGGTCGAACGTCATGGCGGCGATCATACGGGACAGCAGTTCGCCCGCGCGCCCCACGAACGGCACGCCGGTGGCATCCTCGTCCGCGCCGGGGCCTTCCCCGATGAACATCAGTTCGGCGTGGGGGGTGCCGTCGGCGAAGACCATGTTGGTGCGGATGGGCCCGAGGCGGCATTTCATGCAGGCCGCGCATTCCGTGCGCAGGGATTCCCATTCGGGCATATCCGGCGCGTAGGCGGGCGGGATGCCCTGGATAGTTTGCGCGGGGGCGGCCTGCTGTCGAGGCCGGGGGCGTGCGGCTGGGGCGGCGGCCTGAACCTGGGCGGCCATTTGAACAGGGGTCTGAGGTTGCGCCGCGGACTTGCGGACAGGGCGGGCGTAGAGATCGCGCAGCGTTTCCTCGTTCATGGATGTGTCGGCTCCGGTCTGCGCGCCTGTTTTCAGACACTGGATGATCTCGTCGAAGATGTCGGGTTTTCTCATGGGGCTGTCCTGTTTCCGTCCGCTCGGGCCAATGGTTGCATTATGTTTGTATACAATACATCCGGCGAACATGTTTTTCAAGCTGTTTTTTGCAGGAAAAACAGCCCTTTTCGACGCTTTTTTTTTCTCATTTATGGGCATCTTTTACAGCCCAAAGAACATAAGTCCGAAAAAGGCATCCAAGTTTCAGTTAAAATGAACATGTTTTAACTGAAACTTGCGCGTATGCGCGGGAAGCCTTTTTTTCGGATAATCCACTTGAACAAACGAACACCTGTGTGTGCTTGAAGCCGGGAATTGATCCTATATCAGCTGCATTTTTACCGAAAGCAGAATGCGTTCCGGATCGACGCTGTACAGGCAGTCGAGGCAGTCCGTCTTTTCGAGCGGGACGCATCCGCGCCGGAGCCACTGGCGGAATTCCGCGTCGTCGGTGGCCTCGTGCTGACGCAGCCAGTCTGTGCAGAACAGAAGTTCCTCGCGGGAGTCCGCCGTGCTCAGAAAACGCTGAAATCTCCTGTGAGCGCGCCAGTGCGGTTCGAAATCGACATAGCGCGTGCGAAGCATCACCAGCTCCTCCTGTTCGGTCAAGTCGTGCAGATGGTCCTTGTGCCGGGTGAGTTCGACGCCGAATCCGTCCCCGGACGGGGTGCGGATCGCGGCGAATGCCGCAAGCTCGCGGCGTTCCTCGTCGATTTCCCGGAGCACACGGGTGTAGTCCCGGATTTCCCGCGGGGCGATGCCGCGCGGCGTATGCGTGTCATACATGGTTCCCTCCTTGTTTTTGAACCGAAATCCTTCTTCCCGGCTTCCGGTTTCCCCTTTTGTTCCCCCATTGTAATTAATATGCCGCCGCCGAACGGAAAAATCAAGCGGCGGTCAGGATTCCTCCCCCGGATTTTTCAGAAAATCCTCCACCACGAGCCTGCTGTGCGCCAGGAAGAGCGGGTCGAGCAGCAGGTCCAGGTCGCCCTCCATGAGCGCGGGGAGGTTGAAAATGGAGACCACGCCGAACCGGTGGTCCGTGACGCGGTTCTGCGGGAAATTGTAGGTGCGGATGCGTTCGCTGCGGTCGCCTGTCCCGACTTGCAGGCGTTTGCTGGCGGCCTGTTTCGCGGCCTCCTCGCTGCGCTGGATTTCCAGCAGGCGGCTTTTCAGGATGCGCAGGGCGATCTCGCGGTTGCGGATCTGGGAGCGTTCCTGCTGGCTCGCCACGACCAGCCCGCTCGGGATGTGGCGGATGCGGACGGCGGAATCGGTCCGGTTCACGTTCTGGCCGCCGGGGCCTGAGGAACGGAACGTGGAGATTTCGAGGTCCTCCGGGCGGATTGCGATGTCGTCGATCTCGCTCGCTTCCGGCAGCACGGAGACGGTCACGGTCGAGGTGTGGATGCGCCCGCCGGACTCCGTGACGGGGATGCGCTGGACGCGATGGACGCCGCTTTCGTATTTCATGCGGGAGAAGATGTCCTCGCCGGAGAGGGAGAACATCACGTTCTTGATGCCGCCGAGCTCGGAATCCGACTGCTCCATCACCTCGCATTTCCAGCCGCGTTTCTCCGCGTAGTGGACGTACATGCGGAAGAGGTCGCCCGCGAAAAGCGCCGCCTCCTCGCCGCCCGCAGCCGGTTTGATCTCCACGATGGCGTCGCGGAAATCCGCCTTGTCCGGCGGCACCAGGCGCATCATCAGGTCCTGTTCCGTCTCGTCCGCGGTCCGTTCCTGTTCGGCGAGGTCGCTTTCAATGAGCGCGCGGAATTCGGAATCATGCTCGGTTTCCAGCAGCGCGCGGTTTTCCTGCGCGGATTTCAGCGCCCCGGTCCAGCGATCGTACGTGGCGAAAATGCCCTCAAGACGCTGGCGTTCCCGGGCGAGCATGGATGCGCGCGCGGGCACGGCGTAGACGCCGGGATCGGACAGCTCGGTTTCGAGCTTGCCGAACCTGACTTTGAATTGTTCAATCTGACGCGTGAGATCTTCCGGGTGCATGAGATTGTCGTTTGATTCTGCCGACTCAAAAAACGAGCCCGGCCTCCGTTCGAAAACTGCGGGGTCCGGGCTGGCTGATCCGGCGGCTCCTGTGCGGAGGTCCGCCGTTCCGTCCGTTCGGGAAAACCGAATTACTTGGCGGGTTTCTGGTAGCGGCGGCGGAATTTCTCAACGCGGCCGGCGACGTCGACCAGTTTCTGTTTGCCGGTGATGAACGGGTGGCATTCGGCGCAGATACCGACTTTCTGCTCTTTGCGGGTGGAGTAGATGTCCCAGACTTTGCCGCAGGCGCAGATGACCTTCGCCGGACCATACGCGGGATGGATGGAATCTTTCATTTTTAACCTCATATATGTTGGATTTGTATTTGATTTCTGAGAAAAGTGCGCTACTTTAAAGTAACACAATCGACTTATAATATACACCCATAAGCGAAAAATGCAACTTCTTTTCGGAGAATCCTGACCATTTTTCTTTCGCGGACGCGCCGTTTTCCCTCAACCGGGTTTCCGGCGAATCCGCGCCGTCCTGTCAACCGCGATCCTATCCCATGTTTTCCAATCGTTCTGTCAAACACCGTTTTTTTCTGCGCCTGATTCCGATTTTCGTGCTGGCGCTGGTCATCCGTGTGCTGTGCGCGATCCCCGCGTTTCAGGAGACGGACCGCCTGCGGAGGCCGGACAGTGGGACGTACCTGTTTCCGGCGTATGCCCTGGCCGAAGACGGAGAGATGAAAATGCGGCCGAGAAACTATCCCGGCAGGGTTTCGTTTTCCGGCGCATTCCGCCGAGATTACGCCATCGACTGCGTCGACCAGCGTCCGGCGGTGCAGCGTCCGCCGGGCTACATCGTCTTTCTGGCGGGGCTGAGGCTGATCTTCGGACGGTCTCCGGTCGCGTTCGCGCTGGCGGGATGCCTGATCGGCGCATTGACGGTCTTTCCGGTCGGCGTGACAGGGCGTTACCTCGCCGGACGGCGCGCGGGCTTCTGGGCGGCGGTCCTGTATGCGCTGAACCTGACTTCCCTCGCAGTGGCTCCGCTGCTTCTGTCGGACACCCTGCTTGGTTTCCTGGTGGCGTTTCAGGCGATGTACCTCGTCAAGTCCATGCGGACCGGGCGCATCCGCGATTTCATCCTGGGAACAATCTTCGCGGCGGCGGCCGTACTGGTGAAACCGGTCAATATTCCGGTCCTGATCCTGCTGTTCGTCACGGCTCCGTTTTTGATGAAGACCCGGCGGAAAACCGTGTGCGCCATGCTGCTCGTGCCGCTCATTTCTGCCGTTATCATCGTGCCGTGGATGCTCCGCAACCGGGCAGTCGGGGCGGGCTTCGTGATCGACCGGAATTCCGGCCTCACGGCGCTTCACAACACGGCGGCGATCCTGGCGCATGCGAATCACAGCGACGCCAACGAGATACGCATTTATCTGCAAAACGAGGCGGACAAGGAGTACAACCTTCAGAAACGCGAGGAATGGTGTCTGAAGCGCTACCGGGAGGCGATCCTGGCGCATCCATGGTCGGCGGCGGCGACGCATCTTTTTCAAGTGTGGATCCTGCTGCCCGACCTGCCGGATTTCCTTCAGAACCTCGGCCTGCGGACGGGAGAACGCGGCACGCTGGCGGTCCTGCGGCGGGACGGCGTATCGGCGGCATTCCGGCACTACATGGACGGCAGTTATGCGGCGGCGTTTCTGTCGGTGCCGTTCGTTCTGATTCACGCGGCGCTGTGGCTTCTGACCGCCGTCGGCGTTTGGTTTTATGCGAGGAAAAGACGCTGGACGATTCTGATCGTCTGTCTGTTGCCCGCGCTGTATTATCTGGCGGCTCCGGGGCCGGTCGTTCTGCCTCGCTACCAGATCCCCGCGCTGCCGTTCGCCTGCACGCTGGCGGGGACGGTCATTTCAGTCTGTGGTATTCGCAGATGGCGAAAACGTCGGTCATGCCGGCGATGTAATCCGTGACGGCCCTGTGGATGCCGTCGGCCTCCATGCGGCGGCGGACCTGGCTGCCCGCAAGTTCGGGGTGCTTCACGAAGGTTTCGAACAGGAATGACATGCGGTCCTTCGACAGCTGGTTGAGCTTGTTGAGTTCCTGCGAGAAATAGAGGTTTTCGTACAGGAACGTCCTCAGTTCGCTGGTCAGCACCTGGAATTCCTGGCTCCACGCGATCAGGGTCATACCCTTCGACGGGGCGTCGCCGGGCGCTTTCACGCCGGACGCCTCGATCAGCTTCGCGGAGGTTTCGATGGCATCTCCGACCATGCGGTTGATGAGGGCGCGCACGGTGTAGGTCAGGTACTTCCCGTCACCGCGCTTCAGCCCGAGCGACTTCGTTTCCTCGGCGGCCATGCGCCAGATTGCGATGTCCTCCAGCATGTCCTGCGTGATGATGCCGGAGTCCAGCCCGTCGTCGACGTCGTGTCCGTAGTACGTGAGGTCGTCGGCGAGGTCGGCGGCCTGCGCCTCCAGGCATGGGGCAGGGGCGAGCTCCCTGTCGTCAAGCATGATCGGATGCAGCGGAGAACGGTGTTTGATGAGGCCCGCGCGGGTCTCCCAGGTGAGGTTGATCCCGTCGTAGGCGGGGTATTTGCTCTCCAGCAGGTCCACCACGCGGATCGCCTGGAGGTTGTGGTCGAATCCGCCGTGCCCCTCCATCAGGCTGTGCAGGGCGCGTTCCCCGGCGTGCCCGAACGGCGTGTGGCCGAGGTCGTGCGCGAGAGCGATGGCCTCCGTGAGGTCTTCGTTCAGCCCGAGGCTCCGCGCGATCGTGCGCGCGATGCCCGCCACCTCGATCGTGTGGGTGAGGCGGTTCCGCAGATGGTCGCCGGTCGTGCTCAGGAAGACCTGCGTTTTGTACTCCAGCCGCCGGAACGCCTGGCTGTGCAGGATGCGGTCGCGGTCGCGCTGGAATTCGGTCCGGTACGGATGGGGCGTTTCAGGGTAGCGACGCCCGCGGAGCGCGTCGGCGTGGACGGCGTAGGGTGCGAGGGTCCTGTCCTCGAATTCGCAAAGGATCCGCTGGGTGCGTGCGCTCATGGGTCACAGCTTGGTCTGGTCGAGGTGCTGGGCGACCTTGTCCTTGAGCCTCTGGAAGAAGCCCGGGTCGTTGTCGGAGTTGATGGTGAAGTTCGGGCCGGAGCCGTTGTCCTGCGCGCCTCCGCCTCCTCCGCCGCCCGGCTGGAAGGTCGCCGCATAGGCTTTCAGCGCCTCCCGCTGGGCGTCGGTGAGCTTGCGCGGGACGTCGACCGTGAGCTTCACATGGTGGTTGCCGAAGACGCCCTGACGCGTGCGGACCGGCATGCCCTTGCCCTTCAGCGTGAGCACGTCGCCGTTCTGGGTCCCGGCGGGGATCGTGAGCTCCGCGTCGCCGTGGACGGTCGGGATCGTGACGGTACCGCCGAGTGCGGCCAGGGGGAACGGGATGTGGTATTCGGCGTAAATGTCCTCGTCCTCGCGCTGGAAACGCTTGTCCGGGCGGACCTGGATCATGATGTAAAGGTCGCCGTTCGCGCCGCCGCGGAGTCCGGGCTCGCCCTCGCCGTTCACGCGCATCCGGTTCCCGGTGTCGATGCCGGCGGGGATGTGGATTTCGATGGCGCGGTGGACGCTGACCTTGCCGACGCCGTTGCATTTTGCGCACTTGTGGGCGATCTTCTGCCCGGTGCCGTGGCACACGGGGCATTCGTGCATCATGGTGAAGAATCCCTGGGAGACGCCGACCTGGCCGCTGCCCTTGCAGCGATCGCAGCGCTCGGGCTTCGTGCCGTCGGCGCAGCCGGACCCGCCGCACGAGGTGCACAGGCCGGGCCGGTTGAACTCGATCTTCTTCGTGACGCCCTTGAACGCCTCGTCCAGCGTGATGCCGAGGTTGTAGCGCAGGTCCGCGCCCGGCTGCGGGCCGTTCGGGTCGCGCCGGCGTCCGCCGCCGAAAAACGATTCGAACCCGCCGCCCCCGCCGCCGAAGAACTGGTTGAAGATGTCGAAGGGGTCGCCGGAGAATCCGCCTCCGCCCGCTCCGTTCCCGTTCGCGGCGTCCTCGCCGTACTGGTCGTAGATCTGGCGTTTTTCCTTGTTGCTCAGGATTTCGTAGGCGTGGGAGATCTTCTTGAACTTCTCCTCGGCTTCCTTGTCGCCGGGGTTCTTGTCCGGGTGGTATTTCACGGCCAGACGCCGGTAAGCCTTCTTGATGGCGTCGTCATCGGCGTCGGGGGAGATCTCTAGTAGCTCATACAGTTCGGTGTGTCGTGCGGGCATGGGGGGCTGCCTTCCGTTCTGGGTTCAGTTCAATTCTTGGTCAGACCGTCGGTCATCAGTTTCGCGGTCCTGCGGGCGAACGCGGCGGGATCGGGCAGTTCGGAGCCTTCGCAGAGCAGGGCCTGGTCGTACAGCATGGCGGCGTAGTCCGTCAGCACGGCGCTGCCGGGTTCCGCCTCGTATTTCTTCGCCATCGCCTGAATCAGCGGGGCGTCGGGGTTGAGCTCGAGGATGCGCTTCACTTCCGGCGCTTCCTGCTTCATCGCCTTCATCAGGCGCTGCATGTTCACGGACGGGTCGGCCTCGTCGCCGACGAGGCAGCAGACGCTTTCGGTGAGGCGGGCGGAGAAGCGGACGTCCTTCACCTGGTTTTCGAGCGTCTTCTTCAGGAACTCGAGCAGGGACTTGTTCTGTTCGGCGGCTTCCTTCGTCTTCTTCTCAAGCTCTTTCTGCACGGGCTCGTCGAGCTTCAGGTCGCTCTTCGCGACGGACACGATGTCCTTTTCCGCGTACTTGCCGATGCCGTTCATGACGAATTCGTCGACCGGATCGAGCAGGAACAGCACGTCGATCTTCTGCTGGCGGAAGATTTCGAGTTGCGGGGAATGCTCCACGGCGGCGCGGTTTTCGCCGGTGATGAAATAGATCGCCTTCTGCGTGGGCGGCATGGCGTCGGAGTATTCCTTCAGCGACACCAGTTTGCCGGGCTCGCTGTTCATGGTCTCGAAGAGCAGCAGGTTCTGGAGCTTCTCGCGGTTTTCCCAGTCGCTGTACGCGCCCTCCTTGATGAGGCGGCCGAACTCGGCGTAGAACTTTTCGTACGTCGCGCGGTCCTTCTCCATCATGGCCTGGAGCTCGGAGAACACGCGCTTCACGATGGCCTTCGAGATGCGCTTGCTCTGCGGATTGTCCTGAAGCGTCTCGCGGGAGATGTTCAGCGGCAG
>JAGCTY010000104.1 GCA_017963105.1 Lentisphaeria bacterium | reverse complement strand
TGTCTCCGTGCTTAACCTTGTTTCTGTTTGTGGCGGGGGTTGCGGGAGCAGACCACGCGGACCACGCCTTTGCGCTTGATGATCTGGCAGTTTTCACATCTGCGCTTGATGGACGAAGTGACTTTCATTTTCGTACTCCGATTAGTTTGTACAGCGTTCGATTCCATGACAATGCGCCCCGGGGTTCATGCTCCGGTTCGCCTGTCATACGTGCGGTTGTGCTTTTGGAATGCACGGCAATCACCACAATTTGCCGCGAAACACACAAGAGCTAATACTATACAGCCCTTTCCCCCTTTTGTCAAACCCCGTCCCTCTTTTTTCGCTTTTTTTTCGGAAAATTTTAGTTAAAACCGAAACAATTCGGAAATATCGTCTTGTTTTGCCGTGTCGCAGAGAAACATCCATGAGCCGCAACAATGATTCATTTCAGCCCATTTTTTTCCACAACGACCTGACCCATGAAATCTTTCTCATCGAAGTCGTCTGGAAGCTTGACGATCCCCGTCAGCGATTTTGTGATCGGACCGATCTTCCGCTCGCGCGGGCTTTCGTATCCGCTCATCCGGGATTTCTCCATGATGAAATTGGAGAACATCGCGGAGATACTTGTGCCTTCGTTCCTGGCCTGTTCCTTCGCAAGTGCGATGATCTCCGGCGTAGACGTTAAAGTGAGTTTTCTTGTCCTAGGCATAGTCTTCTCCATGTTGTTGCATGTGTTCTGCAAAGAAACATGCTGTTTTCAAAAGTCAAGCAAGAAAAGAAAAAAACGAAGCGCACGATTTGGCCGTCATAGTCCGTTATGTTCGTTGAGATCGAAATACAAAGCGATCGGAACCCAAATATAGATAGGAATGGCAAGCACGTCCACGGCAACCGCGGGCGGAAGGGCAAGGATCCGGAAGCACCAGCCGAACGGTCCCGCCTTCTGTTCTCCGGTTTTCTGATGCATGGCTTCTTCGTCGAACGGATTGAGCTCGGATCCGTTAACCCCGAAGTATCTGCAAGCGATCATCGTGTAACGATTGCCGTCCTGCGCGCACGGGAATACCAAATACTCTGTTGGTAGATTCCGAAGGACGTCCCTGGGCTGGACCATCAGGACGCAATACGGTTCTGAGAAGGCGGAAATGTCTTCGGGGCGGATTCGCATGCGAAGCGTTTCCCCGTTGACGATCGACCGGCTGTCCGCGGGCGGAATTGTTTCGTCGTCAACATGTTCCGCCAAGTTATACAGAAAAAAGGGTTTCCCCATCATGCTGGAAACATGCATGTTAACCGGCTTGGCGCCGGTGTCCGGCTTCACCTCAAGATAAAACCGGACCAGATTCTCATGGAGCGGTTCCAGCGGGAAATGTTTTTCGTAAGTACGGGACGTGGTCCATGCGGGGAGCGAGTGGAACAAAGCGATGTTGCCGTAAAACGGCAGATAGTTATAGGCCGTCTTCAGTTCGCCGGTCGCGATGACCTCGCTTTTGTCCGGGGACAGTTCCCATTCATACCCGGTGCGCGATACCGTGGTGGTTCCGACATGCCTCAGCGTTTCCGCCGTGAAGCACCCGGTGCAGAACAGCATCAGGATGCAGACAGCCACGAGCGGCAGGAGGGGCCGCAGCAAACGGTTTGGGAAAAGGGACTCTTTCATTTTCGTTCTCATTGGACAGCAGCGGCGCACCAGATGACACAGGACGAAAACAGAAGGATCACCGCCAGCGTCGTGAAAACCACCATCAGGGCTCTTTTGACCGGATGCGTCGGTTTCACGAAGAAGCCCAAGCCCGGTTTGTTCGGGTAGTTTCGTTTGAAGATTTTGTCAACCCGTATCAGTTGGATCCAGGAGGCAAGAAAAAGCAAAGACCAGGAGATGTCAATGACGTTTACCCAGAAAAAGGAGGTGTTGCTTGTGTTGTGTTCGAGCGAGAGGAACCAGAAAATGAGCGCAAGACTTAACAGGACGACAAAGAGAACCACCGATTTGCAGACGGGGCCGGGATGAAAACTCTTAACTCGGTTCAGGATGTTCATGATTTGTTTCCTTCTTAAACTAATACCCTCGTTGGAGGCGGACTAATTCCAGCATACCTATTGCGCCCGCGTAGACCGGAAGACATACCACATCCGCGACGAGCGCCGAGGGGAACCACAGGGCTTTCCAGCAGATGGCCCCGAAAGATGGTTTCCCGTCGGTATGCGGACGTTCATCGTAAGCGTCACGTCTGTCGCCGTATTCCCGCATGATCTCCTCCCGCTGGCTTTCCCGGAACGGGTAAATGCTGTCGATCCACTCCCGAGACCCGGCGCTGCTGTGGTATTCGTCCCATGGCCGGAGCACGGTCAGGAGTTCATAGCGGTTGCCGTCCACGGCGACCGGAAACATGAAATACTGTTCGCTGTCGTTCGCAACCTCCCGCCGGGCGTGCCGCGGGAACCAGTCCTCTTTCTCGTACGGGCGGACCAGCCGGATGCGGAACGGCTGGGACAGGTAAGGCAGATGCCTGGGCTGAACCCGGAGCCGGAGCGTGTCGCCTTCGCGAAGCGGGAGTTCGTCGGTTTGGATCTCGAATTCGTACTGACCGCCGGCGCAGAGGCTTTCGCAGTCTTTCCGGATGCCGTAGGCGAATTCCGACCGGGAGACGGGCGCCAGATAGTCGGGCTCCGGCGCGTCCGGCGCGGTCTCCACGATCAGACTGCACCGCGAGAGGTTGTCCGGCTGAGGGAAAAGCAGGATGTATTCTTCCCAGTCCGAAACCGAACTCCAGGCGGGCGTACGATGAAACGACCCGTAGAACGGCAGCCAGTTGTGCTTTACCGTCCGCTTGCTCCGGACGATGATCCCGTCGCGCTCGGGGGACATCATGTAAATGTAATCGGTGAACTCCGTATTGGTCGTGCCGAGGTCGTCAATGACTGAACGTGTCACGCACCCGGTGCAAAAAAGACCGGCCACCATGATGACTACGGCGAACAGAAGATGGCGGATGAGTGTCTTTTTCCAGGTCATATTATTGCTCCGTATGACGCGTTTTATGGCGGCGCTATTGGATCCCGCTCAACGGATGAAGAATCGCGTACAATCCCACGCTCCCCACGAAATATGCAGGCATGAGCACCGTATCCACGACGACCGCCGGGGGCAGCCAGAGCGCTTTCCAGAGGACCGCGTCCCAGGTGGGGAACCGTTCCCCGAACCTGCGTTCGTATTCGATCATGCGGACCTCATCCATCCCCTCGCAGAAAGGATAAAGATACCGGTCCGCCTCGCGTTCGTCCCATTCGTACGCCGCCCGGGTCAGCGATGCGCGGGATTGCTGACTGCCGATTAAGGACGGAAACATTTTGACCATAGTAAAATAAGAAAACTCGCCCCGTCCTTTTGTCTCCTGCCTGACTAATTCTTTCGCCTTTTGCCGGAAGAGATTCGTCCGCGGTTCCCCGGGTGCGGCGGTCAGGAGCACATACATGTTTCCGTTCACGGCGACAGGGAACATCATACGGAGCTCCGACGGGTCCGTCACGGGCCCGGATTTCTCTGCATCCGACGGAATCAGTTTGACTTTGAACGGCTGGGAGAGGTCGTCCAGTTCATCGGGGTGAACCCGGAGATAAAGCGTTCTGTCCTCGTTGAGCGGGAGCACGTCCGTGTTTATCACGAAGGGGGCGTCGTGCCAGTATCGCGGCGCGTCGGGATCCGGCTCCACGAAGAGGAAGCATCGCATCAGACAGTCCGGCGCGGGCTCCACCGGGATGCGTTCTTTCCAGGTCGAGTTCCAAATTGAGGGCGGCTGGAGGAAACGGCGGGTTTCCCGCGCGCTCGTCACGATGATCTCGCGGCGGTCGGGCGACATGGCGTATTTCGGCAGATCGAACCGGGACTCCTTCGCTCCGAACTGGCCTTTCAGGACGATCGCCGTGCACCCGGTGCAGAAGAACCCGAGCGTTGCAGCGAATACGAAAAAGAATAGATAGCGGATGAGCGTCTGTTTCGAGGTCATAGTATTGCTCCGTATGACGTGTTTCTGTCATACTATATCACAACTACCCTAAAAAGCAACCAAAATTAAAAAAATCAGCGGATTAGGACAAAAAAGCGTGAAAGAACAATATGGAACGGTTGAGGACTTTTTTTGATATCAGCCACCGACCCGTTCCATAGCAAGTTTCATCAATCTGGGGAACTCCCCGATGAGATACAGCGGAATGTTAAGGAGACCGCCATCAAGCCGCAGGTTCTGCATGGAGAATCGCACTGCGAGTTTTGGAGAGTATTTTTCTCTGTATACCCTGAGGGATTTCGCGTTCAGATTCGTTCCGGATTTTACCTCAATGGGAATAACGCCTTGATCCGATTGAATCAGGAAGTCAACTTCTGCCGTTCCCTTGGGATTGGTCCAGTAGCAAACAGGGGAAAAGTGCATTGTCTTTAACTGTTCCAGAACAAAGTTTTCCGAGATTCTTCCATTGAATTCAGAGAAAATGTCGGGCGTGTTTAATGGGATGTTCGGCAGTATCTCCGCCAATTTCCTTAATACTCCGACATCCGAGGGGTAGAGCTTGAACAGCTTTCTGTCCTCGTAGCCCTTCAGCGGTATCTCCGGCTTCTCGACCTGATTGACCTTGACAACCATTGAAGCATCGACAAGCCACTGCAGGGCATCCTCCAAGTCTTTTGCTCTCGCGCCTTTCCGGACTTCACCGAAGACGAACCGTCTGTTTTCCCGTGCGAATTGCACGGGGATGGAATTCCATATCATGGAGAGTTTCGGGATGTCGCGAGCCGGAATGTGTTTCATGAAGTCTTTTTTGTAATTCTCCAAAACGTTTCTCAGCGTCTCTTCGGTTTCATCGATATTCCGCTCGTCAAGGAATACGGATGCAACTTCCGGCATTCCTCCGAAAGTCAGGTATTCCCGAAGGCATTCGGTCAGACGGCTTGCAAAAGCGCCCGGCAGTGGTTCGAGCGGAACCGATTCAATATGCTCCGACAGCATCGGAGCTGAAGCGTGAACGTATTCCTTGAATGAACAGGGGCTCATGTCGAGAATGCTGACTTTCCCGACGGGAAAACCTTCTTTTGCGGCAATCGAAATCCCGAGCAGGGAACCGGCAGAGGCTATGGCGTATTCCGGCGCATCTTCGCAGAAGTATTTCAGGGAAACCAGCGCGCGGGGGCATACCTGAATCTCGTCGAAGATCACAAGTGTTTTTTGCGGAAGGATTTGCTTGTTGGCAAAAGCGCTTAACTGTGTAATGATTTTGGACGGATCATACGAACCGTCAAAGAACGACAGAATCTCGCTGCTGTGTTCAAAGTTGAAATAGGCGAAATCCTCAAAGTAGTGCTGACCGAAACACTTCAGAAGCCAGGTCTTTCCGCACTGGCGAACACCATTCAGGATCAATGGCTTTCTGCGGGGAGAATCTTTCCAGCGAATCAGGTCTTGGATCAGGAATCGTTCGATGTTCATTTTGAGAACCTCCGTGTTTGCACCAAACAATATAGCACGCTGGTCCTAAAAATGCAAGAGGAACCCGCAAAACTCCCGCAACTTTTGTAAATATTATTCGCAAATCTCAATCGACTTTTGCGATTGTTTGTCGCAAATCTCAAACGACTTTTGCAGATACAAGCTCAAAGTCTGGATTGCATGCCGCAGCAAAAAAGGAGATGCCGGAGGAGTGCGTTTTCTTTTATGTGTTTCCCCCGGATGCTTTACAGGACGGATTCGCCGGAACAGACCCGGTAGAGCAGGTAAAACGGATAAACGGGGATCAATGCGACGTCCACGACAAGCGCCGTCGGGACCCAGAAGATCTTCCAGCACCAGCCGAAAAAGCCGGTCGAATGTTCGTTATCCTGTTTCGCCTCGGCTTCGTATTCCCCGGAGAACGGATGGAGATTGAGGAAGCCCAAATCCGCATCCGTCAGCGCCTGATAATCGCCGCCGTCCTGCGCGTACGGAAAAATGAGGAGATGAACCGTGGCATTTCGTTCATGGGCGTCATGAGCGTGCTCCGGCTGCGCCGATTCACCGGAAACGGTTCGGTATTCGGGATAAAACTCGTTCATGAGCCGGTCGAACGGCACGGGCAGACAAATCACGAACGGCTCGGACAGGAGAGGCAGATCATCGGGATGCACCCGCAAATTGAGCGTATCCCCGTCGGAAAGAATCGGCGGCGGAGTGGGAGAAGAACCGGCATCCCCGCGAAGGCGTTCCGCCGGCATCGAAAACGTCATGATCCCGTCCAATGCACGGAAACCGCCTCCCGCGCCAGTGAATGGTGAACTGTCCGCCCGCGCGGCGGAGGTATCGGGGATCACGTCCAGCTCAATGCGCATCAGGTTGTCCGGGACGGGATTCAGCGGGATGCGCTTTTCGTAATCCCCGACCGTCTTTTTCGGCGCCACGCCGAACGGATGAAGAAACGGGATGTAATAATACTCTTTTTCCTTCCGGCAGGAAAAAACGATCTCGTCGCGGCTTGGGGAGAACCCGTAACGCTCTCCGGTGATGTACGACTTTGTCGAGCCGAGTTCGTCCAGCGTCATGGCGGTGAAGCACCCGGTGCAGCAGAGCCCGAGCGCCGCGGCGGGCACGGCGAAGAGAAGATGTCGGATATGTGTCTTTTTCCAGGCCATGTGATCGCTCCGTATGACTTGTAATAAGGGCGGCGCTATTGGATCGGGCTGCCCTCTTCTTGAATACCCTTGACTATCGCGTAAATGAGAAAGGTGGTTCCTCCGAAAATGACGATTTCGCCGGGCATCAGGATTACGTCCCCGACGATCGCGGACGGCATCCAGAGCGTTTTCCAGAGGACCGCATCCACGGTGGGGAACCGTTCCCCTGCCGCGCGTTCGTACTCGATCATGCAGACCTCTTCCTGGCTTTCGCGGAACGGATAAAGGCCGGGAAACCGGTTTACCTCCTGAAAGTCCCAGTTTTTCTCCTCGATCTCCAGAAGATTTCCCCGTTCGGATTTCCCTGTACGACTGAGCAGCAGCGCTGCCGCAACAACCCCCGACATAGGCAACATGAGCATGCTTTGTGACCCACCGCTCTTTTGTTTCTGCGCGCCGTCCCGTTCTCCGTCCTGCTCCTGCGCTCTCTTCCGTTCGGCTTCTTTCCGTATTATTTCCTCCAGGGCCTTGACCCGATCTTCCCGGATCTTCCGGAAAGGATTGACGGGCGTCATCTTTTCCGGCGTGAGGGTCAGGAGTTCATAGCGGCTGCCGTCCAGCGTGACGGAGACCGGAAACATGAGACGCTTTTCGCATTCCTGCGGCGAAGGCACGGCGGTCTTTGTTTCCGGCGCGTTTTCCGGTGCGGCCCCCGGCGCGTTTTCCGGCATGTTTTCCGGTGCGTTTTCCGGAGCGGAAACGGTTTCGTCCGCGTCCGTCGGGGCTTCTTCGGGATCGGCTTTCCTCGGGACCAGGCGGAGCTGGAACGGTTTCGACAGGCTTTCCCGGTCGTGGGGATGGATTTTCAGATAAAACGTTTCGCCCTCCCGGATCGGGAGCGATTCGACCTCCACCACGGCCGTCGGGAGATGGTCCGCCCACAGGAGACGCTCCGCTTCGGGATCGGTCTCCACGACCAGGCTGCACCGTATCAGGCACTCCGGCATGGGGTCCAGCGGGATGCGCTCCTCCCAGGACGAAGTCCAGGTCCACGCGGCGTTCCTGTGGATGGACCCGTACAGCGGCAGGAAATTGTATGCCCGGTTCCGTTTGCACGTGAGGATGATCTCGTCGCGGTCGGGCGACATGTCGTACCGGTAATCGGTGAACGTGGAGCGTTTCGAGGCGAATTCGCTGTTCAGGACGCTCGCGGAGAGGCATCCCGTGCCGCAGACGCAAAGCGCCACGCACAGCACGGCAAAGAGAAGATGGCGGACAAGTGTCTTTTTCCAGGTCATGTGATTGCTCCGTATGACGTGTTTCTGTCATACTATATCACAACTATCCGAAAAAACAACCTAAATAAAAAAAAAATCAGCGGATTAGGACACAAAACGGCGGCGCTACTGGAGCGGGCTGGGCATGTCGAGTATGACAAGCATGACTGCGCCAAGCACACAGTATTCGGGCAGAAGCAATGTATCCGCGACGAGAGCCGGCGGCAGGCAGAAAGCTTTCCATAGGATCGCGTCCCAGGTGGGGAAACGTTCTCCGAAAATGCGTTCGTATTCGGTCATGCGCACCTCATCCATCCCGTCGCAGAAAGGATAAAGATAACGGTCCGCCTCGCGTTCGTCCCATTCGTCCGCCGCCTGGGTCAGCAGCGCATTGTGATTGTCCCCGATTAAGGACAAATCTGATATAGGGTCTTTCCCTTCTTCTGCTTTCTGCATGGATAACTCTTTCGCCTTTTCCCGGAAAGGATTCGTTCGCGGTTCCCCGGGCACGGAAGTCAGGAGCACATACATGTTTCCGTTCACGGCGACGGGGAACATCATGCGGAGCTCGCCTTCCGGTTGTTTTTCCGGAGGACCGGCTTCTTTTCCCTGCGGGATCAGCCGGGCCTTGAAGGGCTGGGAGAGGTTGACCAAATCGTCGGGGTGGACCCGGAGATAAAACGTTTTGTCTTCGCAGAGCGACGGTTCGCCGCTTTCGATCACGATGGGGGTGTTTTGCCAGTATCGCTGTGCGTCGGGATCCGGCTCCACGAAGAGGAAACAGCGCATCAGTCCGTCCGGCACGGGCTCCACCGGGATGCGTTCCTCCCAGGTCGTCCTCCTGTTCCAGTACGAATGGGGCAGGAGGTAATGATGTCGGATCTCCCTCGCGCTCGTCACGATGATCTCGCGGCGGTCGGGCGACATCGCGTATTTTGGTATGTCGAACCGGGACGTCTTCGCTCCGAACTGGCCGTTCAGCACAGTCGCCGTGAAGCACCCGGTGCAGACGAGCCCGAGCACCGCGAGGAGCACGGCGAAGAGAAGATGGCGGATGAGCTTTTTCTCTTGCATAGGTTCACCCCGGGATATTGCAGGAGGTCCGTCAGGTTTGTTTCGTGAAGGAACCGTGGAAGACTTCGATCATGCGATGACGCCCTCCTCTTTCATGAAGGAGATAATGTCGTCGACGATGTATTGTTTGCTCTGCGTGTGCAGGACATCGTAGGACGAAACGATGTAATCGGGCAGGATGCGGGATTTCCGGGTCAGCAGATCGTACACGACGTTGCCGGGCAGCTGCAGTTTCTCGGCAACGCCCTCGATGCAGAAAATGGCAAAGTCAAGTACTGGTTTCGACATGATCGGCTCCAGTTGGTTCGGCGATTCAGAGCAATGTAATTGCGATGCGTTTCCCGCAGGCATGGGCGAAACGCGCGATCGTGGAATACGAGACATTCTTCCGGCCACGTTCGATCGCCGCGATATAGGATTGCTTCGTCCCCATGCGTTTCGCCAGTTCTTCCTGTGTAAGCCCGGCCTCTTTGCGGGCCTTGTGGAGCTCCATGACGAGCTGCATGTGGGAAAGCTGTTCATCCACCTCGTCCTTGTTGGCCGGATCGGTATACCAAGCCCATCTTTCCTCGCTGTCCTTCGTGTATTTGCCCGGATGGGCTTTCAGGTCGTCGAGGAATGATTCGATTTGTTTGTCCGTCATTTCATCCGCGCGGTCTTTCATGATACAAGTCCTTTCTGGATAAGCCATTTCAGCGCTTTTCGCGCGATGGCCATTTCCCGCTGGGGTATTTCCTGGGTTTTCTTGACATATCCATGAATGGCATAAACCCGGTTTTCGAGTCCGTAGACGTAAAAGATCCGGATGTTTCCCGCCTGAATGATGCGGATGGCAAACAGATCCTCGCCCTGTATCTTCTCCGCATAGGGATAAGAAAGCGTTCCATCTCTTTCAAGGAGGAAAACATTCCGTTCAGCTCTTTTTTCACGTCTCCCGGCTGTTCACGCATGAATTCCTTTACGGAGGGAAACATGATTAACGTCTTTTTCTTTTCGGGTTGCTGTTTCATGGCATGCTGTTTTCTCGAGTTTCTGGAGTTAATATATCCCCGAACATATAAAAAATCAAGCCGTTTTCCATCTTTTTTTCTTGATTCCGTTGAAAAAGGAGAAAACCGTTTTGTTGACGGAGGATATCGCTCCGCTGATTCCGGTGTTTTTCACGCTTTCCGGCTTTCATTTCAGAAAAAAAGATGTATATTATATATTCTGTTGTTTTTTGGAATCAAACCATGGAGGAATCCCTGCTATGCTGAATACCGACGAGAACAAACTGATCCTCGGCCTCCCGAAAGGAAGCCTGGAAGCCGCCACGACCGACCTCTTCGCGAAGGCGGGCTACAATATCAAGATCGATTCGCGTTCGCTGTACCCGTCGATCAACGACCCGGAGATCGAGTGCATGCTGCTGCGTGCGCAGGAAATGGCGATGTTCGTCGAGGAAGGCATGCTCGACTGCGGCCTGACCGGATTCGACTGGATCCAGGAAACGGGCGCGCATGTGGTCGAGGTGTGCGAGCTGGTCTACGGCAAAGTCGGGCGCAATCCTCTGCGCTGGGTGCTCGCCGTGCCGGAGAATTCTGACATCAAGTGCGCCGCCGACCTGGAAGGCAAACGCATCGCAACGGAGGCCGTCGGCATGACGAAGCGCTACCTGGCCGCGAACAACGTGAAGAACGTCCGCGTGGACTTCTCCTGGGGCGCGACCGAGGTCAAGCCGCCTCATTTCGCCGACGCCATCGTGGAGATCACGGAGACCGGCAGCAGCCTGCGCGCGAACCACCTGAAGATCATCGACACGCTCTGCACCACGACCACGCGCTTCATCGCGAACGAAAAAGCCATGGCAAACCCGTTCAAAGCCGCGAAGATCCGCCGCATCGCCATGCTGCTGAAGGCGGTCCTCAACGCCGAGGGAAAAGTCGGGCTCATGCTCAACGTGCAGGAGAAGGATCTGGACAACATCCTGAAGAAGCTCCCCGCGCTCCAGCGTCCGACCGTGTCCCCGCTCTCCGAAAAGGGCTGGTACGCGCTGAACACCATCGTGGACGAAATGGTGGTGCGCGACCTGATCCCGCAGCTGAAGGAACTGAACGCCACGGGCATCGTGGAGTTCCCGCTGAACAAGCTGGTCGACTGAGCGCCGGAACGAATTTCGAGCAGGTCCGAAACGGCCTGCTCTTTTTGTGTAAGAACGTTTTTCCGCCCCGCCTCGAGTCAAACGGAAACAGAAGATTCTCCACCAGACATGAAAACGATTCCGCAGACAGTCCGCGACATGCCGCCCATGGTGCGGTTCCTGGGCGCCATCGCGCTGCTCCACCTCGTGCTGTGGACGCTCGTGCCGGGCGTGCTGTACACGGTCCTGCCGCTGGATTCGCTTGAGGCGATCGCGTGGGGCAGCGGGTTCTCGCTCGGCAACGCGAAGCATCCGCCGCTCACGGGCTGGATCGCCGGGCTGACGGCGTCCGCGACCGGGCACGCCGACTGGCCGTTCTACCTGCTGAGTCAGCTGTGCGTGGCCGGCGGGATGGTCTGCATCTACTTCCTGGCGCGCGAGTTTTTCGGGCGGGAGGAATCCGCGGTCGCGGCGCTGACGCCGGAGTTCATCTTCTACTACAACGTCACGACGCCGGAGTTCAACGTGAACATGCCGCTGCTGCTGCTCTGGCCGGCGGCGGCGCTGTGTTTCGTCCGCTCATTCAAACATGACCGGATCCGCGACTGGATCCTGCTCGGTGTCACGTCCGGCCTGTGCGTCCTCTGCAAATACTATTCCGCGCTGCTTTTCGCGGCGTTCGGGGTGTTCCTGCTGCTCGCCAGGGAACGCCGCCGCCTCATCCTGGGCGCGGGGCCGTGGATCGCCGCCGCAAGCGCGTGCCTGGTGATCCTGCCGCACGCGATGTGGGCGCTGACAGGCGGACTTGAGATGATGCGGGGCTATGTGGAAAAACGCATGGCGACGGACGCGGACACCTCATGGTTCGAGCGGCATTTCCTCAGCGTGCTGATCATTCTCGGAACCTCTGTCCTGGTATTTCTGATTCCGTTCGGAGCGTTCCTGCTGGCGAAGCGCGAACGCCCGCATAAACCGACGGAAGCCGTGCGCCGCGAGGCAGCGCTTTTCGCCGCCGTGATGACGGGCGTGCCGCTGCTCGTTCTGACCGCGGTCGGGCTGTCCGGCAATTCGATCCGCGCGATGTGGCTGGTCCCGCTGTTCTTCCCGCTCGGACTCCTGCTGACGGCGCTGTTCCCGGCGGAATGGACGCCGAAGCAGACGAAATGGTTCCGCATGGAGACCGCGTTGTTTTTCGCCGTGTGCCTGATCGGGGTGGCGGTCGTGTTCACGGTCCACTCGGACCGCCGCAAACACTTTCCCGCGCGGCGGTTCACCGCAGAGATGTCGCGCCTGTATACGGAAAAAACGGGCAGACCGCTTACGGTCATGACCGGAAACGCCTGGCTGGCCGGGATGTTCCGCCACTATGCGCCCGGGCATCCGCAGGGGTGCGTCTGGAACAACCGCGCCGAAACGGACCGTCTCGGCCCCATGCTGAAAGAACGCGGGGGGCTTGCGGCCACGGAAAAAGAAGTGGACATGGACAATCTCCTGGATCGTTTCGGCCTCCCGGACGCGCCCCGGTTCACGATGGATGTCGAATATCGCTCCATCCTCGGAAAAAAACGCATGAGAACGATCAATCTGGCCGTTTTAGACGGCACGGCGGCAAAATAATTGTAAAACAGGGTTGATTCCCGGGCAATACAGTGGTATATTATATAGATATATCAGACCGGCGCATGGATTCCGTGCGGCCGGGCCCGAGTTCGGAAACATCAACCTTCGCCACTGATTTCGGAGGCTCCCTCCTTTGAATACGCTGCTTATTGTCCTGGGCTGTCTTGCCGCGGTCCTCATCGTGTGGACCGTCCTTCTGGTCTGTTTCCCCTACGAGGTCTTCAAGTTCATCATCATGATCCTGCGCCACACGTGCTTCGTGGAGCGGTTCGACGGAGAGGAAAACGTCCCGAAGACGGGTCCGGCGGTCTTCGTGGCCAACCATGTTTCGATCTTCGACTCGTTCATCATGATGGCCATCACGAAGCGGAAGATTCACTTCATGATGCACACGGAGTTTTACCACATGAAGTTCTGGGGGCCGCTCTTCCGCCGGATGGGCGTGATCGAGGTACCGGGCCCCGGTCCGAAGAAGATGCAGGCGTTCATGCAGCGGACCAAACAGCTGCTTCAGGAGGGCGAACTGATCTGCATGTTCCCGGAGGGCGGCGTGTCCGGCAACGGCCTGATCCTGCGGTTCAAGAAAGGTCTCTCGCGGATCCTGCCCGCGGATTGCGACGTGCCGGTGATTCCAGTGCGCATCGGGATGCTCTGGGGCAGTATGTTCCCGTATTACAAAGGTCATTTCCATTTCATTCTGCCGCGCCAGGTCCCGATCCCGGTGGCCGTGTCGATCGGCAAACGCATCAGCCCGGACATCACCCCGTTCCAGCTCCGCCAGCTCATCTCCGAAATGGGCGCGGACGTCGAGAGCGAGGGGTTCCCGAGCGAACGGACCATCCACTACGCCTTCGCGCGGCAGGTGCGCCGGCATCCGTTCCACTGCATGTACAAGGATGCGGACAAACAGGGGCCGAAGGACCTGGACACGCTCATCAAGGCGCTGATCTTCTCGCGCGTGATACGGCAGCTGGACGAAAAGAACGACAGCAAATACATCGGCGTGCTCCTGCCGAACTGCGTGAACGCCGCCATCGTGCTCTACGGCGTGCTGTTCGCCGACCGCATTCCGGCGATCCTGAACTACTCCGTGGGCGAATCCGTGCGGCAGGCGTCCATCGAGAAAGCGGGCATCAAGCTCATCCTCACGAGCCGGAAATTCCTGGACAAGCTGCACCTTCAGCCGACGCCGGAGATGTTCCTTCTGGAGGATATCCGCCCGTACATCACGAAAAGCATCAAGTACACCGCGATCCTCGACGCCATCCTGCTCCCCTCCCGCCTGCTGATGTGCCAGTACGCGCCGAAAACGTGGCGCGACAGCCTGAACGACGCCGTGCTCCTCTTCTCCAGCGGGTCCACCGGAATGCCGAAGGGGATCATGCTGACTCACCACAACCTGAACTCGAATTTCTTCAATTTCTGGCGCACCGTGAACTGGACGCCGCACGACACGACCGTCGGCAACCTGCCGCTCTTCCACGCGTTCGGGTTCATGATCGGATTCGTCCTGCCGAGCCTGTGCGGCACGCGCGTGACGTTCCTGCTGAATCCGCTGGACGCGCAGGGCGTGTGCAACGCCGTGGAAAAGGACAAGCTCACGCTGCTGATCGCCACGCCGACGTTCCTCCAGACCTACATGCGCAAACTGAAGCCGGGCCAGTTCAAGTCCCTCCGCTTCATCATCACCGGCGCGGAGAAGCTCCGCAGCGACATTTCCGAAAAAGTCAAGGCCATGACCGGGCTCACCGTGACCGAGGGGTTCGGCTGCACCGAACTCTCGCCCATCGTGGCCATCAACCTCGCGCCGTCCATCTTCACGCTCGGACGCGAGTGCGGCAGGCCCGGCAGCATCGGCGCACCGCTGCCCGGCATCCACGTGAAGATCGTCGACCCCGACACGTTCCAGGAACTTCCCCCGAACACGCCCGGCCTGATGCTCGTGAAGGGCGGCCTCGTGATGAAGGGCTACCTGAACGAACCCGAGCTCACGGCGAAGGTCATCCGGAACGGCTACTACAACACCGGCGACATCGCCACCATGGCCGAGGACGGCTATATCACGATCACCGGCCGCCTCTCGCGCTTCTCCAAGATCGCCGGCGAAATGGTCCCCCACGAGCTCGTAGAAATGTCCGTAAGCGAGATCATCGGCAGCGAATCGCACGACGTGGCCGTGACCGGCGCGCCCGACGCGAAACGCGGCGAACGCCTGGTGGTATTCTACTCGAATCCGAACCTGGAACCGGAAAAGGTCATCGAAGAGCTTCAGAAGAAGAACGTGCCTCCGCTCTGGATTCCGAAGGCCCCGGATTTCATCAAGCTCGAACGCATTCCGCTGCTCGGTTCCGGCAAGCTCGACCTCCAGACCATCAACAAGCTCGCCCGCGAACACGGCGACAAGATCTGACGGAGGCAGGACCGCATGGACAGCCGGCACGCGCTCGTCGTTTTTTCAGGGGGGATGGACAGCGCCACCGCATTGTGGTGGGCGCGCCGCGAATTCCCCGCCGTCTCCGCCGTGTCGTTTTCCTACGGCTCCAAACACAATGCCCGCGAACTGGCGGCGGCGGATGCGATCTGCCGCAAACTCAATATCCCGCGCCTCGAGATCCCTCTCGACTTCATCGGCAGATACTTCCATTCGTCCCTGCTCAAATCCGGCGGCGACATCCCGGAGGGCGCGTACGACGAGACCAACATGGCATCGACCGTCGTGCCGTTCCGCAACGGCATCATGCTGGCCGCGGCGGCCGGGTTCGCGGAGGATTCCGGGTGTTCCGCCGTCATCCTCGGCAACCACACCGGCGACCACGCGGTCTACCCCGACTGCCGCCCGGAATTCATCGACGGCATGGCGCGCGCAATTGAGGCGGGGACCGGGGGCAAGGTGAAGCTCCTGTCGCCGTTCTGCAACATGACAAAGGGACAGATCGCGGCGCTCGGGGCGGAACTCGGCGTCGATTTCTCCCTCACCTGGAGCTGCTACAACGGCCGCGAAAAGCATTGCGGCAAATGCGGCACCTGCCGGGAACGCCGGGACGCGTTCCGCGAGGCGGGGCTCCCCGACCCGACCGTATACGAGGAATGAATCGTCATGTATACCTACCGCGTCAACGAGATATTCTATTCCATTCAGGGCGAAGGTTATTTCGCCGGGACCCCGGCGGTCTTCGTGCGGTTCTCCGGCTGCAACCTCGCGTGCCCCTGGTGCGACACCGTCCACTCGCACGCGACGGAAATGACGCATGACGAACTGGAGGCCGCCGTACTCGAGCTTCTGGCGGGGCATAAAGGCGCGATCATCGTGCTGACCGGGGGCGAGCCCGCGCTCCAGCTTCACGACGACGAACCGCTGTTCCGCGGGTTCAGAACCCGGATCTGCATCGAGACGAACGGGACCCTGCCCGTGCCGGACTGGGTGAACTGGATCACGGTCTCCCCGAAAAACGGGCTGTCGAACATCGTCCCCCTCTTTGACGAGCTGAAATTCGTGTTCGAACCCGAACACATCCCGTATTATCTCTCCCTGCAGGAGGCCGGAGGCATCAAATCCATCCAGCCGCTTGCCCGGAAGGACGGCACGACCAATCTGCCCGAAGCGCTTGAATTCGTGCTCGCCCATCCGCGTTTCAGATTATCCGTGCAGCTGCACAAAATCATAGGAGTTCGTTGATATGCCAAGAAAGGCAGTTACCCCGCGTCCGGCGGCATCCGGGCGCGACCAGCAGATGGAACAGCTCGTATCGAGCTTCTTCCAGCTCATCGGCGAGGACGGTTCCCGCGAGGGGCTCGTCGAAACGCCCGCCCGCGTCCGGATGGCCGTCGAGGAAATCTTCTCCGGCTACCGCCAGGACCCGAAAAAGATCCTGAAGACCTTTACCGAGGATGTCTGCAGGGAGATGGTCCTCCTCAAGAACTGCGAGTTCTACTCCACATGCGAACACCACCTGTTCCCGTTCTTCGGGCACATCTCCGTGGCGTACCTGCCGAACCGCCGCATCGTCGGCATCTCGAAGCTAGCGCGCCTCGTGGACTGCTTCGCGCGCCGACTCCAGATCCAGGAACGCATGACCGCGCAGATCGCCGATGCCATCATGGACGTGCTGGACGCGCGCGGCGTGTACGTCATGTGCGAAGCCACGCACTTCTGCATGACCAGCCGCGGCATCCGCAAGCAGAACGCCAGCATGGTGACCAGTGCCATCCGCGGCGCGTTCGAGAAAAGCGAATCGCTCCGTTTGGAGTTCCTCGCCGCCGTAACCGGACACATTTCCGTGAAATAACGGATCCGAACGGCAAAAAGGGAGCGGAAAAAGGGGAACGGGAAGCAGAAGCGGAAGAAACGCCCGGCCGGGGGATATGTTCGCGGGCAGCGCGTCCCGTCGGCATTCTTTTCCTCTTTTTCCGGGAAAGAAAACCGAAACAGCTTGATTTTGCGCCGGAGAGACTGTATATTGTTGCGAGCTTTATTCAATGAAATCATTTTCAAGCGGAAGGAACGACTGAAATGGCTCTGACACACGTGAACGTGCCCCCGGAAAATCATGTGAAAGTGCTCGACGGACAAGGCTGGGTCGGCCTGATCGACACGCTCGGCACCGAAACCACGATCGTGAACGCCGCGCGCGTTTCGTTCGGCAAGATCCGGCAGGAGATGGACGAGCGCGACGTGGCGCTGCTGCACTACCTGATCGAAAACCGCCACACCAGCCCGCTGGAGCACATCGTCTTCACGTTCAGCGTGCATTGTCCGCTCTTCGTGCGCGGCCAGTGGCACCGCCACCGCACCTGGTCGTACAACGAGATTTCGCGCCGCTACACCGAGATCGACATGGAGTTTTACGTGCCGCCGAAACTCCGCAAGCAGGCCGAGAACAACCGTCAGGCGTCCGTCGCCTGCGAGGATTTCGACGACACGGCGCTCCGCGAGCTCATCCGCGCCCAGAACGAGCAGTCCCTGAAGGCTTACGAAGCACTCCTCGCCGCCGGCGTCTGCCGTGAACAGGCCCGCGGCGTGCTCTCGCAGAACATGATGGTCACGTTCTGGGGCACGGTCGACCTGAGCAACCTGATCCATTTCCTGGAGCTTCGCGACAGCGAACACGCCCAGTGGGAAATCCGCGAATACGCGAAGGCGATCAAGAAACTGATCAAGCCCGTAGTCCCGCATGTGGCCGAATACTACGAGTCCAGGGGCGAAGTCTGGTGACGCGCTCTCCGGGCGGGGCGTCTGAATGACCGAATATCTGGCGCATCTGTGCGGCGGGCTCCTGCCCGCCATGCTCGCGGCGTTCGCCTTCGCGGCGGGATTCGCGGGGACCGGATACGGATTCCTGCGTGTGTGCGGCCTCGGACGCGGCATGATGCGCGGCCTGACGCTGTGGCTGGTCTCCCTCGCCGCGGGATTCGCCGTCTGCGCGTTCTTCTGCGCCGCCGTCCTGATGAGCCTCGGCACGGGGACGTTTCCGTGCCTGGTCTGCCTCTTCCCGGTCCTCGCCGGCATCGGATGCCTGATCCGATTCAGGAAAGAAGTCTTCTCCTCATTTTCTGTTCAGAAACGAATGCCGTTCGCGGTCCTGATCGCCCTGGTCCCCCTGCTCTTCCTCTCGATCGGCGCATTTCAGTACCCCGCGAGCTGGGATGAATGCGTGTATCAGCTCGCCGTGCCGCAGCGCTGGCTCGCAGACGGACGCGTTCTGCTGTACCGCGACCTGCCGTATTCCGGGTTCCCGATGCTCCCGCAGTTCCTGTACGTGCCGATGATGAAGTTCGCCGGGCTGGCGTCGGTCAAGTTCCTGCTGTACGGCGGTGCGGCGTGCTTCTTCGCATCGCTGACCATGCTGGCGTGCGGCAGCATACGCCGCAACCTGACCGGGGCGTGCGTTTTCGCCGGGTCGTTCCTGATCGCGCCGCTGACGGTTCATGTAATGATCTCCGGCTACGTCGAACCGCTGATGGGGTCGATCCTGGCCGCCGGGCTCCTGCTCGCGGACGCCGCACTGAAAGCACCCGGGAAACGTGCCGACGCCCCCGGATTCGCCGTCGCGTGCGGAATCCTGGCCGGAGCAATGGCCGCGTTCAAGCTGACCGGCGGAGTCGCGGGTGCGGCGTTCCTGCTGTATGCCCTCCTGCGGAAACGGGGCGGGCATGTACGCTTTGCGCTGACCGCCGCGCTCGCGGGCGCGCTCTTCGCGTTGCTGTTCTATCAGCGGCCGTGGATCGCGACGGGCAATCCGTGCTATCCGTACCTCGGCGGAGTATTCGGCGCGCCGGATGCGATGACGTCGGAGTTTCACCATTTGCTCGGCACGGCGAAATTCGCCAATCGTTCCATCGTGACCGTCATCCTGCTTCTGCCGGGGCTGACGTTTCCCGTGCTTTCCCGGATGTTCGACGGGGTGTACGGGCTCCAGATGCTCCTGTGGGCGTTCCTGGCCCTGGTCGTGCTCTGGCGCCGCCCGAAACACATTTGCGCCGCGCTCCTGCCGCTGGCGTTCCTCGTCGGGTCCTGGATGCTCACTTCGCCGCAGGCGCGGTTCCTGATCCCCGCGCTGCCGTTCCTCGCCCTCATCGTGCGCGACGCCTTCCCGATCGTCCGCGGGCGCGCCGGACGAATCGTCCTGTGGGCCGCCGTCGCGTTCTCGCTGTTTTCCTTCCCGCCGTCCGTGTTCTCCTCCTACGGTGCGAATCTGCGCGCGACGTTTTCAGGCGGGGACGGCAGACGCGACGTGCTGTACGGACGTACCGGGGACAGCATGCTGCCCGCCGTATATCTGCTGAACGAACAGCTCGCGAACGGGGGGAAGTGTCTGCTGGTCCTGGAGGAACGCACGCTGTATTTCCCGCGCGGATGCGAGATCGGCACGCCGTTTTTCCAGGACAAGTATTTCCCCGGCGGGAAGATCCCGGACGCGGACAGCCTGCTGAAACTGCTGGACGACGGCGGGTTCACCTGCCTGTACGTGCGCCCGCCGGAACATAATCCGGATTATCTGCCGCAGGCCGCGGCGTTCTGGACGGACGACATGCGGACGGCTCTGGACGCCCTGGTGAAGCGTGGCGATCTCGCAAGCGAGACGATGCCCGGCGGCGCGGAACTGTATACCCGGGTCCGCCGCTGACCGCCCATCTTCCGTTGTTTTCCCTCGCTCCCCGCTCAAAAAAAACCGCCGTCACGTCGGTCGGGAGCTCTTCGCGCACTTGCAGGAACGCCCCAGTCCGACGGGATGCTTTGCGCCGAGATCGGTGCGCTTGCCCTTCAGACGGGCCCGGATTTCGTACAAATAATAAAACCACAGCATCACGCCTGTGATCGTCCATGTGATGCCGGATGCGAAGCACGCGCCGGTGTAGCCGAACCATTCCGCGAGGAAGACCGCCGTGAAAATGCGGCTGACCGTCTCCATGGCGCCGCCGAGCAGGGGCACGAGCGAACACCCCATGCCCTGGAGCGTGTTGCGGAAGATCAGGATCATGCCGAGCGAGATGTACGCCGGCGCGACCGTAAAGATGTACTGGCGGCCGTCCTTCAGGATTTCCGGCGACGCCTCGATGTCCAGGAACATCTGAAGCAGCTGCGCGCTGAAGACCATCATCAGGATCGCCCCGGCGACCGAGATCGCCGCCGTGATCAGCCACCCGCTGCGCACGCCAACCAGGATGCGCCGGTAGTTGTTCGCGCCGCTGTTCTGCGCCGTGTACGCCGCCAGCGTGGTGCCGATGGCGAAGAACGGGATGCAGACCAGGCCCTCGAGGCGGCCCGCCGCCGTGGTCGCCGCCACCGTGCCCGATCCGAACTGGTTAAATGCGCTTTGCAGAATCACGCAGCCGAGCCCGGTCACGGAGAACTGGAGCGCCATCGGCACCGCCACGCGCAGATGCTCCCAGTAGAACCGCCAGTCGATGCGCCAGTCGGAACGCCCCTCGGGCAGGAGCTCCGGGAATTTCTTCAGGATGATCCCGAGGCAGATCAGGCCGGAAATGAGCTGCGAAAAGACAGTCGCGTACGCCGCGCCCGCCACGTCCAGACCGAACTTGCAGACCAGCAGCAGGTCGAGCCCGGCGTTCAGGAACGATGAAAACACGATCACGTACAGCGGGCGTTTGCTGTCGCCCAGCGACCGCATCAGGAACGACATCAGCAGGTAGAACGTCATGGACGGCGTGCCCGCCACGATGATCCGCAGATATTTCAGGGAATCCTCCAGGATGTTGTCCGGCGTCTTCATCGTGACCAGGATCGGCCGCAGAAACGCCAGAAACACCAGCGTGACCGCCGCCACCAGCGCAGAACACAGCACAATCGACGCACAGAACGACCTCCGCACGCCGGACGCGTCCTTCGCGCCGAACCTCTGCCCCGTGATGATCGTGAACCCCGCGGGAAGCCCCCAGAAGAACCCGAGCAGCATGAAGATGACAGACCCGGCGTTGCCGACCGCGGCGAGCTTGTCCGGTCCGCACCAGCGCCCCACGATCATCAGGTCGACCATGGTGTAAAGCTGGTTGCAGGCGTTTCCGATCGCCAGCGGGATCGAAAAGAGCAGAATGATTTTCAGGGGATTTCCCCTCGTAAGATCTTTGGCCATGAATAGCCCCCTCGGCTTGCTTTCATAAACAGGGCAAATTATAATATACTCTCTGTTTCAATGTTTTTCAACCGGGAAACACGACATGTATGCAAAAGTCCGGCTCCCGGATCAGGGCGGAAGAGGGCGGTTCCGTTCGTTTTTTCATGCATTTCCCGGATACCCGTCTTGAAAAATGGCACGGATGATGGTATAGTACGGGATAACGCGGAAACGCGCTGTCCATCCGTCCGAATACCAGGCAACACCGGAATACCATGAACGACTCCTCCTTCCTGATCCTCTTCATCGCGCTGACCGCACTGATGGCGGTATTCCCGTTTCTTCTCCGCAAATACCATATCCCGAACGTGATCGCCCTGCTGGTGGTCGGGATGCTCATCGGATCGAACGGGCTGCTCGGGTTCGACCTGGTGGCGGTCCTCTCGAAATGGCTGAGCTTCCTCGGGACGCCGGGCGAGGAGGCGCAGACGGCGGCGAACACGGCGCAGCAGTTCAACACGTTCGTGGATTCGCTCGGATCGCTCGGCCTGATGTTTCTGATGGCGCTCGCCGGGATGGAGGCGGATTTCCGGCTGATCAGGTCCGCCCGGAAAGCCGTGGCCATGCTGAGCATCCTGACGTTCTTCATCCCCGCCGTGACCGGCTACCTGATCTACTGGCACTTCTGCCCGGACGAGCTGTCCGGCAAAGTGCTCTATGCCTCGCTTTTCGCCTCGCACTCGGTCGGCATCGTGTTCCCGGTCATCCGCGAGCTGAAGCTCTCGCACACGCGGTTCGGCGCGGCGGTCCTGATCTCCACTGTCATCACGGACATCTCCTCGATCATCCTGCTGGCCGTCAGCGTACAGCTCTTCCGTCAGTCGCAGAACATCTCGCACATGGTCGGACGCGGTACGCTGTCGATCTTCGACCACATGGACACGCATCTGCTGGGGAACAGCTTCCTGCCGGTCTTCCTGCTGATCGTGCTGGTGTACCTGGGGGCGATGATCCTCATCACGAACAGCTTCGGACGCTGGGTGCTGTCACATTTCAAGCTCAGCGACGACATCGTGATCACGCTCCTGCTCCTCATGATCCTGGTCACGGTCATCGTCGGCGAGATCTTCGGCATCAACCTGGTGGTCGGCGCGTTCATCGCCGGCCTGGGGCTTTCGCGCGTGGTGCGCGAACGCGACCAGCTGCTGTTCAAACGGTTCGAGAGCATCGGCTACGGCTTCCTGATCCCGTTCCTGTTCATCTCCATCGGCATGAAGACCGACTTCAGCGCGTTTTTCCAGATGGGCAACATCGTGATCGTGCTCCTGACCGTGGCCGGCCTCATCGTCAGCAAGGTCGGCAGCGGGTTCGCCGCCATGAAACTTTCCGGCTACAGCCACAAGGCCAGCCTTGCCGCCGGGCTCATGACCGTGCCCCAGCTCTCCGCCACGCTCGCCGCGGCGGCCATCGGCAAGGACGCCGGCATCCTCGACGACCGGTTCTTCAACGCCGTCATCATCATGTCGATCATCACCACGCTGCCCATCCCGTCCCTGGTCCGCGCCGTGCTGAACTACAAACGGAACGAGTTCGTCGAGCTGAGCGACTTCCAGGTGCCGAACGTCGTGAAGGACGACGAGCTGCTGTAACGTCCGACCGGATGGTCCGGACGGCTCTTCGAAACGCCTTTCCCCTGCCCCGGCGATCCCGTCAAAACCGCCGAAACACAAAAGAAAAGTACCATTTTGTGTCAAAACGGTTTGACATCCGCGGAAAGACGTGCTATTATTAGAGGATAAGTTTTTGCGACCGCATTGAAATCACGCGCCGCGCGGATCGGAAGCCCGGCTGGAATCCGTGCATTTTGAACTTGCGGCCGCCGCAGTCGAAAACAATTCAAACTCACATATAGGAGCAAACCACCAAATGAAGATCACCAATTCCGCGCAGATCCGCAACTTCGTCGTCGCCGGTCACAACGGCTGCGGCAAAACCACGCTTTGCGACCTCATGCTGTTCAAGGCCGGCGCAGTCGACCGTCTCGGCTCCGTCGACGCCAAGACCAGCGTTTCCGACTTTACCCCCGACGAGCAGGACAAGCGTTCCAGCATCTACGCTTCGTTCATGCACTGCGACTGGAAGGACCACAAGCTCTTCCTGACCGACACTCCCGGCTACGGCGAGTTCGTCGGCGAAGTCATTTCCTCCTTCCGTTCCTGCGGCTTTGCCGTGATCGTCCTCGACGGCGTCGACGGCATCCAGATCGGCTCCACCCGCGCCTGGTCTTTCGCCCGCGATTTCCTCCTCCCCCGCATGGTCTTCGTGAACCGCCTCGACCGCGAACGCGCCAGCTTCGACACCATCCTGGAGCATCTCCAGGAGGCCTATGGCAAGACCGTCTGCGTCCCGATGACCCTCCCCGTCGGCAAGGAAGCCGGCCTCTCCAAGGTCATCAGCGTGCTTGACACGCCGGACAGCGAAATCCCGGCCGACCTCAAGGACGTCGTGGAAGAGTACCGCACGATGCTGAAGGACGCCGCCGCGGAATCCGACGAGGCGCTCATGGAGCGCTACCTCGAAGGCGAAGAGCTCACCGGCGAGGAAATCGCCAAGGGCCTCCACAAGGCCATCTTCTCCGGCAGCCTCGTCCCCGTCTTCGCGGGCTCCACCGCGAAGGACATCGGCGTCACCGAACTCATGGACGGCGTCGTCTCCCTCATGCCGAACCCGCTCGAGCGCGTCCGCAAGGCCGAAGACGGCACTGAGATCGTCCCGGCGGAAGACGGCCCCGCAGCCGCCTACGTCTTCAAGAGCGCCCTCGACCCCTTCATCGGCCAGATGGCGTATCTCCGCGTCCTCACCGGCAAGATCGCGTGCAACACCGATATGCTGAACCTCAGCAAGGGCACCAAGGAACGCGTCGGCCAGCTCGTCCTGCTCCAGGGCAAGAACCAGATCCCGGTCGAGGAAGTCTGCCCCGGCTGCATCGTCGGCGTCGCCAAGCTCAAAGGCACCACCACCGGCGACACCCTCGGCGCCACCAAAGACAACCACGCCATGCCGCGCCAGGTCTATCCGAAGCCCGTCATCTCCTTCGCACTGTACGCCACCAAGAGCGGCGACGAGGACAAGATCATCCAGGGCCTCCAGCGCCTCTCCGAATGCGACCCGACCCTCTACATCGAGCGCAACGACGAGACCCATGAATCCCTCCTCAAAGGCATGGGCGAACAGCACATCAACATCGCCATCAAGAACCTCAAGGCCACCGCGAAGGTCGATGTCCGCCTCGAGCTCCCGAAGATCGCCTACCGCGAGACCATCCAGGGCCGCGGCGAAGCCGCCTACCGCCACAAAAAGCAGTCCGGCGGCCACGGCCAGTTCGCCGAAGTGCATCTCCGCATGGAACCCTTCGACGGCGGCTATGAATTCGTCAACGCCATCGTCGGCGGCGCCATCCCGAAGAACTTCATCCCCGCGGTCGAAAAGGGCATCCACGAGGCCATGGAACGCGGCCCGCTCGCAGGCTGCGTGGTCGAAAACATGCGCGTGACCGTGTTCGACGGTAAGTACCACGAAGTCGACTCCTCCGAAATGGCGTTCAAGATCGCCACCCGCCGCGCCTTCAAGGACGCCATGCAGAAGTCCCGTCCGGCCCTGCTCGAACCCATCATGAACATCAAGGTCATGATTCCCGACGCCTACACCGGTGACGTCAACGGCGCGCTCAACCACAAGCGCGGCCGCATCCTCGGCATGAGCATGCAGGACGGACTCCAGGTCCTCGAAGCAGAAGTCCCTGAAGCCGAAATCCAGAAGTTCGCCACAGAACTCCGGTCCATGACCCAGGGACAGGGCTCCTATGAAGTCGATTTCGCGCGCTACGAGACCGTTCCGCCGAACGTCATGAACGACATCATCAGCAAGTTCCATGACGATTCCGAAGAGGACGAATAAGCCTTTTCAAGTATCTCAGATCGAACTTCAGCGCGTCCGGAGGCATTCCCCTCCGGGCGCGTTTTTTTCCACGCCACAGCGCCATGAAGCTCCGCGAGGATCGATCGGCGCGCGCAGATGGGTGGTGTTGCTCGCGAAAAAGGTCCTGCGCGAGCGGATTTGCCATCCCGGTTTCTGTTCGACGAACCGCTGCACCCCCCGCTTGACCGTTGCTCTTTCTTTTACAACAGTCAAAGTAGCCGTTTTTTTTCGCATTTTTCGGAATTCCGGCTTGACTTTCCGGGAATCGGTGGTATAGTAAATACTATCCTCATTTATGAGTTGAGGGCGTATAGCTCAGTTGGTTAGAGCGCCACGTTGACATCGTGGAGGTCGTAGATTCGAGTTCTACTACGCCCACCATTCTGCACCAAGCTAAACCGTTGGAATTCAGCAAGATTCCAGCGGTTTTTCTTTTCTCTGTTTCTGGATTCTGTGAGCCGTTCTGATGGGCTGGAACGGACCCCGTTACGGATTCGAAGTTTTGGCGGGCATCGTGAACGAGCCGCAGGAAAGCCAGTCGGTGACGGTCGAATCGGCATAGACCCCCTGGACCGCCCAGGCGTGTCTGCCGGAGGGAAGCCCGGACAGGGTATAAGAGGATTTCCCTTCGGCGAGATCGCACACCTTTTCGTCCACGCGGAGTTTGTACCGGATGATCCCGGTGTCGGCCGTGGCGGGGGTGAAACTGAATTTGGCGGAACCCGTTTCGCGGTTGATCCCGACCTTCGGATCGCGTACGCCGCCGATCGTGTAGGTCTTCGATTCCGCGGTTCCGCTGGAGTCGACGACTTTCCATTGAAGAACGGAGTTTGCAGGAATCTTGAACTGTTGAGAGATGGTCCTGCTTTCCTCGCCCCAGTCCTTGTCGCTGTCCGATTTCCATTCGCCTGATTCGCCGTAACGGTAAAGCAGTTTGTCCACGGAATTGATCGTGACCGCCTTCGTGTTATTGTAGTTGGGGACTTTCTGGACCGTGAACGTGCCGGAGAAAGAATAAACCGAATCGGAAAGTTTCAGCTTCGACGAAAAATCCGTGGCCTCGATCGGCGCGTCCAGCACGTCGATGATGCGGTCGCCGTCGGAATCCCGCCAGCCGACCATTTCCAGCGACTGCGGCGAGGTGGTGTGCCGTTCGAACGCCGTCGAGATCGAGCTGTTCATCAGGCTGGGCACGATGCTGTTCCGGTTCGGGTTGCCGTCCGGGGCGTTCGTGTTCTGCACGCCGTAATACCCGGAGCGCTCGTTGTAGTTGCCCTGCCCCTGATACTCGTCGGCCGCGCCGAAGATGTGCGCCATTTCATGCGCGAAGGACTGCGAGGAATACCAGTCGTAGGGTTTGGAATACGCCGTCAGGATGTAGGTATCGGAAACGCCCTCGCGCTGCCGTCCCAGCGTGTAGGACCGGTAATTGTCCGAGAAATAGTGGTCGCGGTCGTTGTCGGCTTTTACGACGAAGATGTTGAACGCGAAATCGGCGTTGTGCTTCTCGATCGTGTCGGCGGTGTACTGGTACAACATCCGGGTTTTGTCGCCGGAATACCCCTGTGCGTTCAGGAATTCGCCGATCCACAGACGGTCGTCGAGGTACGCGCCGTGCGTGATCGGTTCGTAGGAGGTCTGGAACGGCGTCTCCGCGTGCTCCAGGTCGACCGTGAAATGCAGCTCGCCGATATAGTTCTTCCGCTTCCACATCTCCTCCCACCAGGCGCAGGCTTTTTTGACGTGGCCGATCACCTTCGCGATCTCGTCCTTGTTCCAGGTCTCGGATTTGGCGTCGACTTTACCGTTGCATTCGAACAGCACGAGGTTGACGTGGATCTCGCCCGCCATGAACGCCGAGGTGTCGTATTGCCCGGCTCCGAACGGCCGTTTCAGCTTCGTTTCCGGGCGCGCCGCCGCACCTGCCCCGGGCGGGAACCCTCCGAATCCACCGGGCATTCCGGGTGCGCCGCCGAAGCCGCCTTGCTGGCCGCCAAAGTCGCCTTGTCCCCCTCCGAAACCGCCGGGCATTCCGGCAGGACGCTGCCCGCCCTGCTGGCCGCCGAAGCGATTCTGCTGACCGCCGGAATTGCCCTGCCGTGCCCCCTGCTGCCGTTGTTGTCCGCCAGCCTCGTTCTGCCGGGCGCCGAAACCTCGCTGCACGCCCCGGAAGCCACCCTGTTGTGCGCCCTGCTGTCCGCCGAAACCGCCCTGCGCGAACAGGACGCCCCAGCCGAACAACACCGCGGCACACAATGCGATTTGAACCGGTTTCATTTGCCAAATCCCTGTTCAGTATTCACGTTATCATTCTTATATTCTTCGTCGTATCTGTCTATAACATGTTTCGGCAAAAAAGGTGTTGGGGGTATTCCCATTGAAGTGTTACTTAAATAATCATGAAACGAAGATACCATATGCTGTCGATCATATTTTGGAATGAGTGCAAGGAATATCCAGTAAAAAACTGTAAAACTAATCCAACCCACTGCTATTCCCCAAAACGACTTCATCAGCAAACAGGAAAAAAAACTGCAGAAGACCTTTGAAATCCAATTAAACAGACAAGAAAAATAAAGAAATATATACCATAAAACATATTTTTTATCAATAAACTTTCTGTTGCATAGAAAAAAGAGGGGGATAAAAACAAACCACATCAGAGAAACGAGAGTAGGGTGCTCAATCATCATCAATGATCGCTCATTGATGGTAAAGTTAATCTATAAATAGTTGATGCTAAGACACCAACAATATACATAAGAAGAATAAAACCAATGATTCCCGCTATCAACATATTTGTTATCTCCCTATCTGTTTTGTGGCAGTATCTTTCTCCGATTCGCCATTTAAAGATGCTTCTTTGAGGATTTTCTGTGCGCCATCAAGAAGAGGGCGGAGGGACTTATACTGGTCCGGCACGTCCTCTGCCGTTCGATAGGTCGCGACTCCCATCGGCGAATTGTGTCGACCAATGGTCAGTTCAACAACAGAACGGTTCATTTCATGGCATAGCAACAGACCGATGGACGGATTCTCGTCTTCCCGTTTCACATACTTGTCGAGGCAGGCCAGATAGAATTCCAACTGTCCGAGATAGGCCCCCCGTTTCAATTCCACAGCGACCATACATTTCAGTTCACGATGGAAGAACACAAGGTCGGCGAAGTATTCCTCATCGTCCACAATAAAACGTTTTTTCACGTCCATGAAACAGAAATCCGAGCCCACCGCCTGAATGAACCTGCGGATTTTGGAAACCATCTCCATCATCCATTCCGGCTCGTCCAATGTTTCCTCGTCATCATTTGCGTCCACGATGTTCACGAAGTCAAGCAGATACTCGCTCTTGAAAGCCTGTATCGTCCGTGGAACATGCTTTTCGTCCGGCATAGTGACAGCGAAGTTGTTAACCTCCTTGCCCTGTGTTGCATAGTCGTTTGCCTTGAGATGTTGCAGAAGAACACGTTTCGACCAGAACTCAAACGCACATTTTCGAATATAGAAAAGGCGTTCCTCAGGTGTTTTACAGGCAAAAATAATCTCCATGTGGCTTGTGAAACCGATGGACATGAAAGCTGTTGCATCATTGGTTCCCAATTCATCAGCCAGTGGCTGATGAATTTCGATTTCAGCCTTTGAAGAAGGTAAAAAACCTTGATCCAAGTTCACCAAGCATAATTTATCAGCCAGTGGCTGACGAATTACCATTGGAGATGACCATGCCTCATAAAAGATACGCATGTTTCGCATATTGGTTGCCGAAAAACCGCGCAGGCCGGGCAGCTCCTTTTGGAGCAACCGGGAGATCTCATCGATCGCGCCGGTTCCCCAGTGGCCCTCTCTGGAATTACGCGAGACATAAGCTCCAATGGCGAAGTAGAGCTTCAGCATCTCGGCATTGGCAAGACGTGCCGCCACATAGCGACTTTTCAAAATCGCGGACTTAATAGCCTGCACGTCTTTTGCAATGTCGAACGGCATACGTTAAGCTCAAATAAGGGTGGAGAGATCGGTGAACTCGTAATCGTGCGCGGCGGCAACGTTTTTGTTCGTGAGCTTGCCGAGATAGCAGTTGACACCGGAGGCAACTGCATTGCTCTGCCTGCAGGCTTCTTCCAGCCCGGCTTTCGCGATTTGCAGGCCGTAGCGGAGTGTGGCGTTCGTGAGCGCGATCGTGCTCGTCCGCGGCACCGCGCCGGGCATGTTGCCCACGCAGTAATGCACCACGCCCTCTTCGATGTACACGGGATCGTCGTGCGTGGTCACGCGGGAGGATTCGCCGCAGCCGCCCTGGTCGATCGCCACATCCACGAACACCGAGCCGTCCTTCATTTCGGGCAAGTAGCGCTTCTTGAAGAGTTTGGGCGTGGAGCCGCCGGGGATCAGTACGGACCCGATTACCAGGTCGGCGTCCTTCAGCACGCGTTCGATGTTGCTGTCCGAGCTCACCAGCGTCTGGATGTGCGCGCCGAACATGTTGTCGAGCTCTTCCAGGCGCTTCAGATTGATGTCCAGGATCGTCACGTTCGCGCCCATGCCGACGGCGATCTTGCAGGCGTTCATGCCTACCGTGCCGCCACCGAGGATGACCACGTTCGCCTTCGGGGTACCGGGGACACCGGCAAGCAGGATGCCTTCGCCGCCGAAATTCTTCTCCAGGTACTTCGCGCCTTCCTGAATGGAGAGACGGCCCGCGATCTGGGACATCGGAGCGAGGCACGGCAGGGAACGGTCGGCTTCCTGGATCGTCTCGTATGCGACGGCCTTGACCTTTCCGGCCAGCAGGGCGTCGGTCTGCTCTTTGTCGGCGGCGAGGTGCAGGTAGGTATAGAGGATCAGTCCCTCGTGGAACAGTTTATACTCGCAGGGGAGCGGTTCCTTGACCTTGATCATCATGTCGACCAGATGCCACACATCGGCGGCGTTGTCGATCAGGCTCGCCCCGGCGTCCACATATTCGTTATCGGAGAACCCGGAGCCCACGCCGGCACCCTTCTCCATGTAGACATGATGCCCGGCGGCGACATAGTCCCGGACATTGTCCGGCGTAAGTCCAACGCGAAATTCATTGTTCTTGATCTCTTTGACGCATCCGATTTTCATGGCCGATGCTCATCCTTTCTGTTTTTTATCCCCGAAAATGAAGGGGGTTCCATCAACTCAATTCTTGACAGAGAGTTCTTTGTTGTCGGAAAAGAACCGCCGAATGCGATTCCATCACTTGCTATACAATAACAGCCGAAACGTTTTTTTCAAGTCCACGTCCTCAAAACATTCTTTTTTTACGGAGCTTTCATCCCGCATTGCGCGCAGCAGCCGGTCGGATGGAACGTCTCCCGTTGTTTTTTGTCAAACGGATGCTATATTATTAGGGCGGAAACAGCAAGGAAACGATGAAACGCCACCTCAGCGGAAGCGATTTTTATGGACATTGAGCATTATTACGTCGAAAAGGGGACTGGACGCCCCCTCATCCTGCTTCATGGGAACGGGGAGAGTTCGGATTATTTCAAGGGGCAGATCGGCGCGTTCGCGGAGGAGTACCATGTGTACGCGCCCGACACACGGGGGCACGGTCGGACGCCGCGTGGCAAAACGCCCTTCACGATACGGCAGTTCGCGGACGATTTACTGGGGTTCATGGACGGGCATCGGATCGGGAAGGCGCATCTGCTCGGCTTTTCGGACGGTGCGAACATCGCGATGGTTTTCGCCATCGGGCATCCCGACCGTGTGGACCGGCTGATCCTGAACGGCGCGAACCTGAACGCGGGCGGCGTAAAACGAAGCACGCAGATCCCGATCGAGATCGGATACTGGATCGCCAGGGCTTTCTCCGGAAAAAGCGAGTCCGCCGGACGGAATGCGGAGATGCTGGGATTGATGGTGAACGAACCGAACGTGGCGCCCGCGGAGCTTGCCGGAATCCGTGCGAAGACGCTGGTCATCGCCGGAACGCGCGACATGATCCGGGAAACGCACACCCGGATGATCGCGGAGCAAATCCCGAACTCAAAACTTGTTTTCGTGAAGGGAAACCATTTCATCGCGAACCGGCATCCTGCGGAATTCAACCGGGCCGTACTGGATTTCCTGAGGAGCTGAGTTGAACGGGGACATGCGGCACGGCAGCCCCAATCCGATGTCAGGCCGTTACGGCCTTGCTCATCCGGATGCAGTCGAACGAGCCGCTTTTGACCAGGGCGCCGCCCGCGGACGCATATCCGAGCTTTTCGTAGAACGGGACCGCGACGAGCCGGCTGTCGATCACGATCTTCCGATAGCCGAGCTCCCCGATCCAGCGTTCCGCCTCCTCCACGACTTTCCGCCCGAGCCCCCGGCCACGATATTCCGGCAGGACGACCACGCGGCCAAGGACCACGCATTCCGCGCCGGTTTCATAGAATCGGCAGGTCGCCGCGGGGTAGCCGTCGTCCAGCAGGACGATATACTTTGTGCCGTCGCCATCGTGTTCGTCGAATTCTTCCCGCAGCGAGATATGGTGCTGTCGGTTCATTCCCTGAATCCGGACGGAATACGCACCGGCCCGCTGCCATTCGGCTTCGGCCCGGAGGACCTCGACCGGCATGTCAGGATCGCGTTTCACGGACGGCGCCCCCGGAGATAGATGTCCCCCAGTTCGTCCATGCGGCCCGACCCGCGTTCCTTTTCGAGAAAGCCGTTGACGTACTCCAGAAGCGTTTCGCCGCCCGGCGGAAGCAGGACGCCAAGTTCGCCCCGTGTGAACGGAGCATCCAGCAAAGGCGCGGCCAGCCTCGGATCGCGGTTCACATAATATTCGGCCTCCATGATTTCCGTGATCATCACGTCCGCCTTGCCGGATGCGACCAGCCCGGGTATTTCCTCGTTCACCGGATGGATGATCAGCGTGGCCCGCGGGAGATTCGCCCGGACGAACTTCTCGTTGAGCCCGCCGGGATTCTCCATGACCCGGACCTCCGGGCGGTCGATCGCCTCCAGGGAGATGTACTTGTCCGCATCTTCGGCGCGGCAGAGGACCGTTTTTCCGTTTTCGAGGTAACCGTCGGACATCAGGGCCGCTTCCTTCCGTGCCGGGGTGATCGTGATGCCGCAGACGGCCAGATCGAATTTCCCGGCCAGCGTGTCGTCCATCAGCGTCGGCCAGCTGGTCGGCACGTATTCGAGCCGGACGCCGAGCGACGTCGCCAGATCGTCGGCCAGTGCGGCGTCGAATCCGACATACGTTCCCGTTTCCGGTTCAAGATAGGACATCGGGCAATAATCCCCGGTCGACCCCACAAGCAGAACCCCGCGGGACCGGATCGCCATGAGGGAATCCTGCGGCGCGGCGCACGAAGTGAATGCAAAGACGAGAAGCAGGCACAGCCCGCCCAGAAACATGGCAATCCGTTTTCCGATCTTCCGTTTGACCATAATTGAACTCAATGCTCCTCCATCCTGTCTTCATGGACAGGTTCCTGTTGCCGGGGTACTGCCGAGCCGCCCGTGAGGTCGCGGACCTTCCCGGAAAACGCGGCGAAGTTCGCGCTCGGGATCACGCCGGAAAGCGTCACAGCGGCGGCAAACTCCTCGCCGGTAATCTCCGCCGCGAAATCCGGGAACCGGCGGCGGACGTTCTCGTATTGAAGGTAAGACAGCGCGAGCGTGAAACGTGTGAGCGGGACCAGTTCCGCGACCGGCGGATCGGCGAGCGCCAGCCGGGCGATCCCGGCATAAGCACGGACCAGCCCTCCCGTGCCGAGTTTGATCCCGCCGAACCAGCGGGTCACCGTGAGCAGCACGTTGGTGATCCCGCTGCCTTTGAGCACATCGAGCACAGGCCGCCCCGCCGTTCCGGAGGGCTCTCCGTCGTCGGAACATCCCATCACGCCGCCCTGAGGCCCGCAGACGAAAGCAAAGACGACGTGGCTGCAGTCGTCATGGAGGCGTTTGCGTTCGCGCCAGAGATTCCGTGCCGCCTCCGCCGAGGCGACCGGATCCGCTTCGGCGAGGAAACGCGATTTCCGCACCACCTCTTCGGCACGGATACTGTGACATAGAATCATCATGTTCGTTTCACCTGAAAACAAGGTCAGACGGGGAAGAAACGGGGAAAACGTCATTTTTTTGAGCTGAAAGTCTGGTGCGCGGCGCGGGACTCGAACCCGCAAACCTCTCGGTGCTGGGACCTAAACCCAGTGCGTTTGCCAATTTCGCCAGCCGCGCCCGAACAAGCAAATAATAATATAACATTCCGCAGCCGGAGAATCAACCCCGGAACGCAAAAAAACAGGTCATGCGTGCTCCGGAGGCGGGGGTGGCAAATACGGGCGGAGACTGCCGAAACCGCGATGCACGACGCCGGGGAAAGACCTGCCGCCTGGAAAAAAGGGAAAAAGAGTTTTTTTGGGGACAGGGGATTGGAACATATTTGCATTTTCCGTTGTCCAATGCTATAATATTATGAATGACTTTTTATTTTTTGGAAGACAAACACAACGGAGGTTTTTGATCCATGAAGCATTTCAATCTGATACTCGCCGCCGCGCTCTGCGGACTGGTCTGCACCGGAATCGCCGTGAACGCCGCCGGCGCCGACGCGAAACCGGCCAAGGAAGCGAAGGAAGCCGCGAAGAAAGCGGACGTCGTCTGGCTGACCGACCTCGAAGCCGCGAAGAAGCAGGCCGCTGCCGACAAGAAGCCGATCCTGATGTTCTTCACCGGGTCCGACTGGTGCGGATGGTGCAAGAAGCTCCATGAGGACGTGCTCGACAAGGACGAATTCCAGAAGTTCGCCAAGGAAAATGTGATTCTGCTCGAACTTGATTTCCCGAACTCCATCCCGCAATCCGATGCGCTCAAGAAACAGAACAAGGCGCTCGGCGAAAAGTTCAAGGTCAGCGGATATCCGACCATGGTCCTGGTCGCCTCGGACGGGGAAAAGGAACTTGACCGGACGGTAGGCTACAGCACAGACCTGGTCAAGAAGCTGAAAAAAGTCCTGAAAAAAGACTCCGTCAGCGCAAAAAAAAAATCAGGGGAAGATCCCGAAGCTGACCAAGCCGGAGAAGCAGGCGAAAAACCCGCGTGGCTGACCGATTTCGAGGCGGCGAAGAAACAGGCCGCAGCGGAGAAGAAGCCGATCCTGATGTTCTTCACCGGGTCCGACTGGTGCATCTGGTGCCAGCGCCTCCACGAGAGCGTGCTCGACAAGCCCGAATTCGCGGAATTCTCGAAGAAGCTCGTGCTGGTCGAGCTTGACTTCCCGCAGGAGAAGCAGCTCCCCGCCGAACTGAAGAAGCAGAACGCCGAACTCGCCGAAAAGTTCAAGGTCGACGGTTATCCGTGCACGGTCGTGCTGGCATCCGACGGCGAAACCAAGCTCGGTACCCTGTCCGGCTATTCCCCGGAATACATCGACAAGATCCAGGACGTCCTCGACGGCAAAGGCAAGCCCGTCACCATGGAGCAGCTGAAAAAGCAGTTCAGCTATCTGCCGGACATGCTCGTGGAATACGAGGACCTGAAGCTGACGAAGGCCGAACTCCTGCAGGAGATCCTCGAACAGGAGCCGACCGAAAGCGACTGCGAACGCATCACGAAGGAATCCGTCGGCGAGATGATCCAGGCGAACCTCGACAACGCGATCCTGCTCTACCTCGCGCAGAAGGCCGGGTTCGTCCCGTCCCCGCAGCTCGTGAAGGACTCCGTGATGAAGGAGCTCGACGAACTCCCCGCCGACCAGAGAAAGGACCTTGAGGAGGCGCTGAAAGCGCAGGGCGCGTCGCTGGAGGACCAGATCGCGAAGCTCGCCGGGATCGAGGCCATCCAGAAGCAGACCGCCATGCAGCTCTTCGTGAACAAGCACGCGGAAGACGCTGCGAAGAAGGACATTGACGAGGAGGCGCTGAAGGACCACTACGAAGCCAACCGCACGCAGTACCCCGGCTCCTACGAAGAGGAAAAGGCCAAAGTCATGGACAACCTCGTGAAAGCGAAAGCCCCGGCCAAAGCCAGCGAACTCGACAAGGAAATCGCGAACATCCGCAAGACCGTCAAATACTGGAAACCGGAGAATTGACGTATCGCATCCGACGTCCCGCCGTATCCGCCGGAATCGAAACTTTCCCGAAAAAAGTCTTGTTTCCGGTTTGAAAACGCGGGAATCGGTGCTAATGGTATATATCCGTTTTTGCGGAAGGAACCGCGGGACGCCCCGTCCGGCCGGTCACCCGGAAGCAGAACCCCGGCATATCAAACAATCATACGATAACAAACAATAACTCAGCAAGAGGAGTGAACATGAACATCATGAAATTCACCGGCAAAGCCATCGCGGTCTGCTTCGCGGCAGTCATCGCGGCCGGGGCGCTCAGCGCCTGCGGCGACAAGAAGACCGAGGAACCCGCGGCACAGCCCGGCGCCCAGGATCAGACACAGAGCGCGGAGATGCAGGATTTCGACATGAAGCCCGCCACCGAGGCACAAATCCTCGAAGTCCTCGCATTCCTTCCCGATCCCGTCGCCACGGTCTACGGCGAGCCCATCGCCAGAAAAGAAATCATCGACGAACTCGTTTCGCAGGAAGTCCCGCTCGAAATCTACAAGAGCATCGGCGAAGATCGCCTCCGCCAGGCCATGGCCAAGCAGATCGAAGACATGGTCAAGGACAAGATCATGCTCAAGCAGGCCGAGAAGGCCGGATTCAAGCCCTCCGCGGAATTCGTCATCAAGGAAATGAAGGAAGAATTCGCCGAGCTCCCGAAGGAAGAACAGGAAGAGATCGAGGAGGCCCTGAAGGAGGAAGGCCTTACGCTCGAGGAGCACATGAAGCAGACCTCGCAGAACCCCGCGATCCAGATGAAGGCCGCCCTCTCCAAGTACGTCCACACCGAATTCCTCGACAAGGCGAAAAAGGACGTCTCCGAAGAGGATATCAAGGAACTCTACGATGAAAACATCGGAGCCTTCAAGAAGCCGGAAGGCGTGACCGTCGCCCACATCCTCATCCAGCTCGACGAGGAGAAAGAAGCGACCGACGCGGAGGCCGCCGACAAGGAAGCCAAGGCCAGGATCGACGCCATCTACGACGAGCTCCTCAAGGATCCCGCCAGCTTCGACAAGCTCGCCCAGGAAAAGAGCGACTGCCCCTCCGGGAAACGCGACAACGGCAAGCTCCCGGCCTTCGACAAGGACGGTATGCTGCTCGACGGCGGCGGAGCCATGGATCAGACGTTCACGGATGCCGCGTTCGCCATCGAAAAGGCCGGACAGATCACGAAGCCCGTCAAAACGCAGTTCGGCTACCACATCATCAAACTGATCGAAAAGACGCCGGAAGAAGTCACCCCGATCGAAAAGGTCAAGGACAGACTCACCGAGTACCTCGCGGCGGAAAAGGCCCAGAACGACCTCAATAAGATGCTCGACGACGAGATCGAAAAATCCGCGAAGATCAACGATTTCGCCCCCGCGAAGAAAGCTCCCGACGCCGATTAATCCGGCTCAGGCGCAGAAAAAGCATCCATCGGGACATCCGGTCCATCCGGGTGTCCCGCTTTTTGTGCCGGGGAAACACACCTTATCCTTGTGCGCGAGCGTTAGCCGCGCACTACTTCAGTGGATGGCATGCCCTCCGTGCGCAAGCGTTAGCCACGCACTACTTCAGTGGATGGCATGCCCTCCGGGGCATGTGCCGGCGGACCACGCGGACGGCCTGTTCGAAGGATTTCACGTCTTCGGGAAGCGGGACGCGCCCGGCGTAACGGATGCGTTCGTAGAGCGCGACGCATGCATTCAGCGCGGGATCGTCGAGTTCGGCGGCCCATGCGCCGTACGTCTGCCACGGTTCGCGCTGGACGCCCGTCTTCCGCCAGACTGCGAGCTGAAGCGAACGCATCATGCGGGCGAGACGGCGCACCTGCTGCGTCAGCCCGTAGCGCTTGCGGCGTCTGTTCCGCAGGTACATCACGGCCGCGGCCACGAGCGACAGCGGCACGAGCAGGCCGAACACGGAGCGGACAGGATGGTCGCGGAACTGGTAAAGCGTCCAGCCGTATACGGATTCCCAGGCGCGGATGACGGCCTGCGCCAGATAGCCGCGCCGGAACCAGTAGACCATGTTTTCGTACTTGAACGCGACAAGGTCGCGGAAGGTGCGTCCCCACGAATCCGCCTCGAAAGCGGCCAGGATGTCGTCGATTTCCGTGCCGGGCGGGGTCGCCTCCACGAGCACCCATTTCCGTTCGTCGTCCAGCCACGCCTCAACCCAGGCGTGCAGGTCGAAGTTCGTGGCGTAGTAGTAGCCCGCCGGGTTGTAATGGTTGCAGACGACGCCGGCGACGTAGCGGGTCGGGACGCCGTACAGGCGCAGGAGCAGCGCCGCCGAGGTCGCGAAAAGCTCGCAGTGGCCCGTCCTGCGGTAGAACAGGAACCGCGTCAGCGGGCTGTAGTATTCGCCGCGCGCGGGGACATAGTCGTCCCTCCGCAGGGAATACGTGAAGTTGTCCGAGAAGAACCGCGTGACGGCGGCGATTTTTGCCTTCGGCGTCAGGGCCCCGGGATTCCGGCCGTCGAATATCTCGTCCGTCAGCACGGCGAGCTGGTCCGCCAGCAGGGGCGGAAGCCGCAGGTAATCCGGACGCAAGTCCCCGCCCGGCGCCATGTCGTCGGCCAGCGGCTCCTGGTATGCGGCGGCGGGGTCCGGCCTGTTGACCGTCGCGACCACACCGGTCGACGGGACCCAGTTTTCGGCGATCAGGCCGCCGTCGCGCGTGATGGCGGCGGTCTTGGCGTCGATCGTGACCGAGGTCGCGTTCGCGGGCAGAGGCGTCACGGTGTTGCGGAAATCGGACGCGAAGCGGAATTCGAGGCGTTCCGTGTCGACGTCGCCGGTGTTCTGGAGCAGGAACGTCAGGACCGTCAGGTTGCGGTCTTCGTCGCGCGTGATTTCCACGATGTCCGTCGGGTCCTTCTCGTCGGCCACCCAGACGCCCCCGTAGTTGCCGTTGAAACCGCGGTAGACGTTGCCGCGCAGATAGCCCGGCGCGGACGTCGCCAGCGCGCGCATGACCACCCGCACCGGGGTGTCCGCGTCGAACTGGGGCGACCGGATCGCGATCTCGCCGGGGAACGCGTTGCCCTGGCCCGGCGGAGGCGGCTGGAAAACCTGCTGGAGATGCGACCGCCAGTCGCGGAACGTGTCCTCCATCGAGTGGAAATACAGGATCGCGCACATTCCGGCGGGCAGGACCAGAAGCACGGCCAGGGGCCGGAAGACGTAGGCGACCGATTTCAGTCCGCCCACCGAATCGTAGCGGACATCCGTAAGCAGGAGCAGCAGCACGCCGAAGCATTGCAGTCCGGCGCAGACCTGGTATGTCCGGCGGTAATTCCGCAGCAGCTGCGTAGTCCCGGCGAAATTGATGTTTTCGAGCTTGGCGGTGTTGTAGACGTCGCCGCACGCCAGCGTGGACAGCAGGACGATCAGCAGACACAACGCCGACACCTCCCGCGTCCGCATGAACCAGCAGGAGATCGCCGAGGCGTACAGCAGGAACGGCAGGAACTGGTGCGACCGCATCAGGTAGTCGGAAAACGTGAGGCGTTCGTCCGGGATCTTCACGAACAGGCCGGGCACGACCGCGAGGATGCCGGCCGCAAGCAGCGAGTAGATGACCGGGCGGTCGCGCAGGCGGAAACTGCGTTCCTGGAAGATCGGGAAAACGACCATCAGCGCCGTCAGGATCAGGATGTGCGGCAGGTCGTATTTCAGGGCCAGCAGGAACGCCGGCGGCAGGATCAGCAGGCACCGCGTCTCCAGGCCGAGCGGGCGGCGGTCCGGCGGTTCGTATTCGAACAACGGTCCGGCGGTCTTCATAACGGCAGATCGCCTCCCCGCAGGACGGCGTCCGGCGTGATCACGCGGAGTTCGTCCGGCATCTCGGTGTCCGGCACGCGCTCCGACACGAGCACGGGCACGATCCGCGACCCGCGTCCGGTCAGGCTGCCGAGGAACGCCCTGGACGCGGCGTCCCAGCGCATCAGGATCACGAACACCGTGCCGGACTCCAGAGCATCCTCCGCAAGCGCCGCAGCCCCTTTCCCCGCGAACGCGTCGCGCGCCGACGTGGACGCCGTCGCCAGTTCATCCAGCAGGGGGTCGCAGTTACGGTCTGGCTCGCCGTTCGTCGGGAACCGGACGATCCGGCCTCCCACAGCGAGCAGGTCGACATGGTACGACTCCGAGGTCAGGGTCTCCGCGACCGAGGCCGCCAGCGAGACCGCAGCCTCGAACGGCCGGTTCGTGCGCACTTTCAGCAGGGATTCCGAAAGGCTGAACAGCGCCCGGAGCGTCCCGGCGGCCAGACGGACCCGCGGGATGTATGTGTCCAGCACGACCGCCGCATGGGAGACATGTTCCTGCTGGTACTCCTTGATGATCGGGATGCGGCAGCGCGCCGTCGCCCGCCAGTGGATCTTGCGCGGGGAATCTCCGGGGCGGTACATGCGGCAGCCGTAGAAATCCATGCTGTCGCCCGGACGCGGCAGGGACCGCGCACTCAGGCGGGGCTGGACTCCGCCGTCGCGCGGAAAAAGGTTCCGCAGTTCCCGCCCCGCCGGATGCACGATCAGAAACTCCTTGCGTCCGAAAAGAACGGAATGCTTGAAGAGGTTGAACGGGAAACCGGACTCCGCGAGCCCCTGCGGAATGCTGAACACGCCGCGCTTGAACGGCTTCAGCTCCATGACGAAACGCTCTTCCGAACGGCCTCCGACGGAACAGTATTTGAACCCGTGCACGCGGCGGAGTTCCGGCAGCTCGATGTTCGGGTCGAGCAGCAGATCCGCGGCGGGCAGGCGCCGGAGGTTGCGGATCCGGTAGTTCACGTCGAACGCCGTGCCGCATTTGACGCGTGGGGGGAAGTCGCGCTCGACCGAAAGCCGGGGACGGAAGATCAGGCCGATCAGGAGATCGACCGCGAGCAGCGCCAGCAGGAACAGGAAGGTGAAGACAGCCGGGCTGTTCAGTGTGAACATGGAGAAGAATGCGAACATCGGGATCACGATGAAGAGCAGGCGCATGGGCCGGCTGAAAAGGCGTTCGTACCAGGCCATCGCCCAGAACAGGAGTTTGAGCGAGGGAGAACGGTAGTATTTGAAGACGAAGCCGAGCCCGTGCGATTCCCGCATCCACTGGGGGCCGTCCAGGAACCTCCGCCAGAGGTCTGCGATCAAACGAAGCGGATTCCGGCTCATCTCACGGGCTCCTTCTCCGGGCGGGGCGGGCTCAGACCGGCACGCGCGTCTTCTTCACGACGGCGGCGACCAGGTCCGAGGCGGAAACGCCCGCGTGGCGGCTCTTCTGGTTCAGGATCAGGCGGTGCGTCAGGACAGGACCGGCCAAGGACGAGACGTCGTCCGGCTTGACGAAGGTTCGCCCGTTCAGGAAAGCGTGCGCCTGTGCGCAGCGGGCGAGGTCGAGCAGCGCGCGCGGGCTGGCCCCGAGCGAAAACCCGTTCTCCGGGTCGCGCGTGGCGGCGACGAGCTCGCGGGCGTATTCCTGCACGGACTGCTCCATGGTCACGGTGCGCACCGCGTTCTGGATTTCCATCAGTTCCTCGCAGGCGATCACGGGCTCGAGGCGGTCCAGCGGGTCGTCCTGCCAGCGGTCGTTCAGCATGGCGAGCTCCTCGGCCGGGCCGGGATAGCCGAGCGAGAACTTCATGGCGAAGCGGTCCAGCTGGGCTTCCGGCAGCGGGAAGGTCCCGAAATACTCCACGGGGTTCTCCGTGGCGATCACGAGGAACGGCTTCGGCAGGTCATAGCGGACGCCCTCGATCGACACCTGATGCTCGTTCATGGCCTCCAGCAGCGCCGACTGCGTGCGGGGCGACGCGCGGTTGATCTCGTCGCCGAGGAGGATGTTCGCGAAGACCGGCCCGGGGTAGAACTTGAACTCGCCGGACTGCTGGTTGAAGACCGAGGACCCGAGGATGTCCGACGGCATCATGTCGGACGTGAACTGGATGCGCTTGAAATCCGCCTTCACGGTCAGCGCGAGCGCCTTCGCGAGCGTGGTCTTGCCCACCCCCGGCACGTCGTCCAGCAGCACATGGCCGTTCGCCAGGACCGCGTTCAGCAGCAAATCGATCACTTCGTCTTTTCCGCGGATGACCTGTTTCAACCGGGTCCGTATCTCTCCGACCGTCTCCAGGCGGGACGTCTGCTCTTCCATTCATGCACCTCCGTAAAACTGCGGCGAAACCGGACGGCGCGGTTTGCCGCCGGCGACAATAAAAACAGCATTTATAATATCCCGTTCCGCGGATTTTTCAACCCGGAAATCGAAATTTGACGTTTTTTCCGTTTCTTTTTCGGAAAGAAAGGTTGCATTTTCGCGTTTGGAGTCTATTTTATAAGTTACGAATAACACGTCCAACCCCGGGTATGCACATGAAAATCCTACGTAGACTTCTCGCTTCGGCGCTACTGATCTGCTCCGTCATCTTCTGCTGCGGCTACCACAGCTGCGACCATGAAGAGGTCGACCTGTATATGGACCCGGACAACTGGGAGGAAATGCAGCTGCCGCCGAAAAACGTGGTGTCGATCCACGAGGTCATCCGCCCCAAAAAGGGCGACAGCATCGAACGGACCGTGGCGTCGTACTTCGGAGGCGACGTGACGATCAACTCCATCCAGCTGCTCGACTCGTCCGAGATCAAGTACATCCAGCCCGTTCCGATTCCCGGCGACCAGGGGTTCTACAATCTCCGCTTCGACCTCACCGAACGCGGCCACAAGCTGTGGATCAACCTCAGCGTCCAGCACAAGGGAACGCAGCTGGCGTTCGTCATCGACGGAACGGTGTACCGCGGATTCGTCCCGCGCCAGATCGCCGACGACGCGCTGTCGGTCATCGTGGACGGTCCGTTCGACCAGGCGACCGCGATGGCGCTTCAGAACAATTCGAAATACAACTACTTCAAAATGAGGAAGTAAGCCCGCCATGGGATTTATGAAACATTTCCGCCGGGCGCTGCCCGTCGTCATGACTTTCGTCGCGGCATTCGTCTGCGGCGCGGGGATGCTGAGCTGCAACGCCGACGAAATCGACCGGGCGTTGGACCCGGAGAATTTCGACATATCCGAACGTCCGCTGGAAGGCGTCATCGAAATCCAGGAGATCATAACCCTGCGCCGCGGCACGGACAAGGAAATCATGGCGCCCACGATGTTCGGCGACGACATCTGCGTAAACAAGGCGATCCTTCTGGACTCCGCCGACGTGAAGAAGATCAAGGCCATCCCGATCGAAAAGCAGCCGCCCTACTACAGCCTCGAACTGAAGCTGACCGACCGCGGCAGGCGCCACTGGATCGGCCTCAGCCTCCCGAACAGGGGCTCGCACGTCGCCTTCATCATCGACGGCATCGTCTACCGCACGTTCGTCCCGCGGTTGCTCTACGACGACGTCACAGATTCCATCATCGTCGACGGCCCGTTCGACCCGACAACCGCGAAAAAACTCGAAGCCAACTCCAACAGAAACTATTTCCTGCTCAAATAACGACCTATGACGACGAAAAAGAACATCTTCCGCTCCATTCTCTCCGCGCCGGCCGCCCTCGCGGCGGTCTTCCTCGCGGCCGTGTCCTGCTGCCTGCTGGCCGCGTGCGGCGGCGGCAATATCATGGACCCGCTGAACGTCGACAACAAGAGCGAAGTCTACAAGCCCGTCGTCGGGGAACCAGGCGAGCTCGGCGTGGTCTCCATCCACGAGATCATCCGCCACAAGCGCGGCGCCGAAAAGGAAGTCGAGGTCGAGACCATGTTCGGGGACGAGATCATCGTCGACAGGAACCCGCTGCTCGACTCCTCCGACATCATCTCCATCGAGGCCATCGCGATCAACGACCTGCCCGGTTTCTACAAGCTCCGCCTCCATCTGACCCAGGACGGCGGCAAGGCCTGGCGCAAGCTCAGCCTCGGAAACCTCGAAGACACGCCCTCGTCCAACTCGGCCTCCTCGCTCGCCTTCCTCATCGACGGCGTCTCCTACCGCACGTTCAAACCGCGTTTCCTCTACTCAGACGTGGACACCGTGGTCATCGACGGCCCCTTCGACGAACCGGCCGCGCTGAACCTCGAGGCGAACGCCATCCGCAACTTCATGCATTTCTCCCAGCAATAAAGGCCCAACGGCAGAAAGGACGCCAGCCATGAAAATCCTGTCCGGAATCAAAGCCGCCGCGTTTACCCTCGCGCTCGCGGCGTTCGCGCCGTCTCTCTTCGCGGTCTCCGAGACCTATATCCCCTCGAACGCGAAATTCGCGCTCTTCATCAATGCGAACAAGGCGGTCAATTCGCCCGCGCTCCAGACGCTCCTCTTCAAGGACGGCGTGGACATCGAAAACAACCTCAACGAAGTGGCCATGGTCAAGGAGGACCTCACCGGGGACGTTTCCTTCTTCCTCACAGAGATCGATCCCGGCGATTTCGAGCATTCGCTCATGGACGTCGTCCTCTACGCCCCCGGCCGCGTCAACGCCATCTACAAGCGCCTCGCCGCCCGTGAAGACATCAAAACCGAAGCGTCGAGCATCCCCGGCGCGCGCATCCTGAAAATCCACACCGTGAACGGCCAGACCGATTCGCTCGCCATCTTCGAGTTCATCTCCGACGACATTCTCCAGTGCCGCCTGGCGATCAACCTCCCCGACACGAAGCCGTTCATCTGGACCGTGAACCCGGATACGCCCATGATGGTCACCAGCATGAAGACCAAGGGTGCGATCGTCTCCGCCGGGGTCGACGCCGCCTACGTTCAGGGAAAGATGAAGGCTGAGGAGGAAGCCCATCCGCGCACCTCCGAGGAGAAGAAGACAAGAATCAAGGCCGGAGACGGCTCCATCGAGATCGACGAGGAAGACCCCGACATCGAGGACATCCGCAACAACCTCAAGGCCATTTTCGTCCGCATCACCGAAGGCTCGCGCGGCTCCGTCGACGCCGCCATCACGCTCCGCTGCACCACGTCCGCCATCCGCGACGAAGTCTTCCACACCGTCGACGGCTTCGTGACCCTCTACACCATGCTCACCAGCACATCGTTCGAAATCGGCAGGGACGGCAAGCTCATCCAGAAGGGCGGCGGAGCCAACCCGCTCTCCACCCTCAAGCACGAGCCCAAAGGAAACGACGCCGTCTTCACGCTGAACCTCTCCGAGGAATTCCTCGACGACATGGCGAAATCCGCCGCGAAAAACAACAAGAAAAACAGCTCGAAGAAGAAAAAAGACAAATGACCGGCCTCCGCCGCCGGTAACAAACGGAAATTCGCGCTTCGCGCGCGTTTCTTTCGTTTTTTTCCGTTTTTGTCGTTTTTTTGATTTGAAACCTGAAAAAAATATGCTATCGTATTGTAACGGAGGAGAAAAATGAGACGGCGCGCACGCAAAGGCGAATCCGGACAGGTGCTCGCGGAGTATACCGTGATGCTCTTCATGGTCGTGCTCGTCGCCCTCACGCTTTTCCTTCTCATGCGGGTCTTCCTGGAATACGGCTGGCGTATTCTGACGCTGATCGCCTGGGAACCCTGACTGACCGAAAAACGAAACCTCGAACCAAGGAGTCCTGATATGAAAGTCAACAGAAGGAACTATGGGTTAAAACGCCGTTCCGCCGCCGGACAGGCCATCCTGGAGTACATCATCATCATCGCGCTCGTCGCCGTGACGGCGCTGACCGTGCTCGGCCTCTTCGGCGACCGCATCCGGGGTCTGATCTCCAGCAGCACCAAGGCGATCGGCGGCGAAACCGAAGACTCCAACAAGAGCAGTCTGGAGATCATGCGGGAAACGAACAACGGCGAAGATCCGATCGAATTCTGACCGGACTTTTTCCGCCTGATGAATGGACACGGGAAGCGCCGTCTGTGCGCCGCCCGTGTCTGAATCGTTTCCGGAAAGGATGTTGCCTGTGCGCACTCTGCCCCGACAAATCCTGAGCCGCGGGGCAACGGAACACCGCGGCGTTGAGACCGGCTCCGAGGCGGCGAAGCCCGCGGCGGGGCGTGCGGGGCATTGCATCCGGGCAGCCAGGTACGCCCGCAGGAAAGGCGAGCACGGATCCGCGATCCTCGAATCCTTCCTCTCGATGGTCCTGCTCGGCATGATCCTCTTCGGCATCCTTCAGCTTTTCCAGCTCGTGCTCGCCGACATGGTCACGGACTACGCCGCGTTCCGGGGCGCGCGCTCCGCCGCCGTCGGATTCAAGGATGAATACGCCATCCGGGAGGCCCTGATCAAGTCCGCGCCCGCATCCGGCGCCATGGTGACGCCGGGCCGCGGCGGCTACTCCGGCTGGAGCGGGGTGGAATCGGAGAAATCGCTTCTGCGCGGTTACATGGAGGGCGACCGTCACGTGGAATACGCCGACTGGGTCGGCGAGGACCGATACCACATGAACTACAAATGCCCGCACTACGGCGAACTCCTGATCGGCGGATGCTCCATCTGCAGCCGCGGCAAAAGACATTATGTGAGGGCGTCGGCGCAGGGATTCGACCAGACCATGCGCTTCAATTTCGAGTTCGTCAACTACCCGCTGGAAATCCCCCTGCACGACTGGCTCACCGGACGCGACTCCATCAACATTTCGAGCGAGGCCGAGCTCACCAACCATTCCTCGGCATTTCTGGAGTGATGGCGCATGAAACGGAACCCGACAGCATTGCGGCGCAGACGCGGCGAACACGGCCAGGTGCTCATCCTGGCAGTCGTCGCGCTCATCCTCGTCATCATTGCCGTCCTGCTGCTGTTCGACGTCCAGACCGTGATCCGCGGCAAGGTGAAGGCGCAGAACGGCGTGGACGCCGCCGCGCTGACCGGGGCGGAATGGCAGAAGCACTCGCTGAACCTGATCGGCGAGCTGAACCTGGTGCGCGCCACCGGGACGCTGATCTCCGACCCGTTCCTCGCGAAGGGCATCATGAACAACCCGAACTCGAACGCGGCGGAGTTCTTCGCCGACCTCCCGCGTCCACTCACGCAGGAGGAGTTCACGCTGTTCCCGGAGAAGGCCGAGTTCTACAACGAGGACGGTTCCCTGAACACGGAGAAGCTCGTCGAGGAAGTCCTGCGCGTGGAAAAGGAGAAACGCTATCTCGACGCCCTCGACGACCTCGTCTCCCAGCTCCAGACCCGCATCTCGTTCGTCGGCCCGCTGATCGGGTTCGGCGCAGCGCAGCAGGCGGCGAAGAACAACGGCCTCACGTTCGATTCCGACGCCAGCAATTTCTACATCCAGTACCTGAACCTCGTCGAAAACGACGGCATCTATGAACGCATCACGCCCGTATTCGTGAAGGACTACGGCTGGCGTCCGCCGTACGTCTCCATGCTCAACTCCATCCTCGACTATTCCGCCTTTCACAACGATTTCACCGGAGACACCGAGAACCGCGCGTACGGGATCGCAGCCGGAACGAAATTCAAATTCGTCGGGATGCCGAGCCTCACGGCCAATCCGCCGAGCGATCTCACGAACTACCTCGGGGACAAGCATTTCTACGACATGATCCACGCCCGCGACTGGTGCGGGCTGGACCGCCTTCTCCGCCTGGATTTCAGCGGCAACTGGTGGGGCGACTTCGAATGCGAGTTCGACGAGGATTTCTCCGGCCAGTCCGAAATCCTCCCCCTGCATATCGACTTCTCCGAATCGACCGGGGTCTACGACGATGCCTCCGAGGCGAAGGCGCTCGCCCGCTATGCGAAGGGCAGGAACAGCCTTTTCGGCGAGACGTTCAACCGCGAGAACCCCTACGAATACGAAGTGAGCGACGACGTCGAGCAGAGCGAGGAGCACGACGGGAACAAACACACCTACTACACGTTCACCAACATCACGATCTCCATCAACGCCGCCCTCTTCGAACAGACCTACAACGACGAGGACGCCGACCGCCGCTACGACCTTCTGCCGCGCCTCGCCTGGGCCGTCTACGACGAGGACTGGGGCTCATACGGCGACGAAACCAGGGAATGGGAGGAGTACCTGCGCGGACGCTTCAAGCCAGGAATGGACTACCAGTCCGGCGCGCTCGCCTATTTCGAGGCCCACCAGGACACCGTGACCGTCTCCGGTTCCATGGGGCGTCCGCGGGGCGGACGCCGCGCGGCCGACGTGGGGCAGGTTTTCGCCTCGGCGCAGACGAACGGCGAGGCGCAGCGTGTTTCCAGCGCGCTTTACCGGCTGAACAACACGAACTCCGTCAACAAGATCGAAACGAACGCCGAAGCGAAACCCATCGGTCGACTCAAAACGGATGACGGAAAGTTCCTCCGCCCGTTCGAAGCCGGACGCATGGTCCTGCCCGTGTTCACGGAAACCGCGCTGATCCCGATCGCGCTGGAACCGGTCGACGGCATGTCCATGTCGGACATCGACTGGCTGTACTACCTCACCGAATTCGTCCCGCTCCTCTCCGGCAGCCCGAGCCTTCAGGACGCCTGGCAGCGCGCCTCGGAGCTTTACCCGACCCACCTCGGCTACTTCTCGAAATACGTGAGCGCGCTCGCCGTGCTCAGCGACCCGGAATTCCGCCGCGCCGGCCTCGACTGGCTGGACGCGACCGCGGTCTGGGCGAAAGACGAGAACGGCAACCGCTATCCGCTTTACACCAACCGGGAATACTACTGCACCGGGCGGCACGGCGGGAACGGACCGGGCGGCGGGTGGCAGGGCACCAATTTCTCGAACGGAGGTCCGTCCAAACTGCACTGACCGGACGCGTCTTTCCTCCTCGAATTCATTCACAGGACACCATGACAGAAGGAGCATCGCACCATGCCTGAATTACCGTTCAAAACCGTTACCGTCGGTCTGCTGGAGGTCAACTGCTGCCTGGTCCAGCTGCCGGATTCGCGCACGCTGTACATCATCGACCCCGGCGGCGACCACAAGCTCATCGAAGCCGAGGCGAAGAAATTCCACTACGACGAAGCCGTCATCCTGTTCACGCATGCTCACGTCGACCACATCGCCGCCGCCGGGGCCGTCGCAAACACGCTGCACGTGAGGCGCGTCTACCTCAACCCCGACGACAAGTCCATCTACTACAGCCCGTACAACACCGTCGGCAACTACATCCAAGCCGCGGAAAACCTCCCCGACACGACCTGGCCGCCCGAGGAACCGCGGATGAAGGTCCTCGCCTGCCCCGGACATTCGCCCGGCAGCGTGTCCTACTATTTCCCCGAGTTCGACACCGTCTTTTCCGGCGACACGCTCTTCTACGAATCCGTCGGCAGGACCGACCTGCCCGGCGGCAGCGAGGACGAACTCGCGGACTCGGTCCATGACAAGCTTTTCACACTCCCCGACGAAACGCGCGTCATCCCCGGCCACGGCCCGTTCACGTCCATCGGGTTCGAGAAGAAGAACAATCCCTACGTCTGAGGCGGATTCCGCCTGAAACCGCCTTTTCCCTGCGAGGGTACGCCGGCCGCCGGCCTTGCGCGGAAGCGTGCCGGCGATGACGCGGCGAACGAGGCGCGTCCGCCTCAATCAAAAAAAAACCGCCCGCTGATTCCGTAGTCATCCCACCTCGAAAGACAGTGTGAGCCGCCCGTTTATTCCGCAGGCGGCGCGGGGTGTTTTGCGCGCCAGGCCGCAGCGCGGCGCACCATGTTTTCGCGCAGGAACCCGGCGAAGAAGAAGATGTCGTTGGAGTGGAAGATACCCTCGCCCATCTGCGCGCTCGCGTCGTACTGGCTGTCCCCCGGCAGCCCCACGACCATTGCGCCGCGCGCGGGATCGGCGTGCGCGCCGTCCAGCAGCGAGGCTTTGAACGTGCCGGCGGGCTCCTTCTCGGAGACGTAGTAATACGCCGTATCCTGCGAATCCGACAGGTCTGCGGGCGTATCGTCCGTTTTCCAGTTCACCGGATTGATCACGGCCCCGCCCGGCACGGTGAAAATGTTGTCCCCGGCGTCCTCCGCGACCGTGTTCCAGGTCAGGATCACGCCCGTATCGTCCGCGCCCTTTCCGAGTCGGATTCCGCGTCCGGCGAAGTCCCGTTCGATCTCCTTTGCCGTCTTCTTCGGAAGTCCGGCCAGGTAGGCCGCGGCGAACCCGGATTCCGGGGTGATCTCAGGCGAGGCGCGCAGGAGCTCGTACAGGTCGGACGCGCCCTGGCTGTGTCCGACCAGGATGAACGGGACGCCGGGTGTGTGGAAGAACTTCATGTAATACTCGAACGCGGTCTTCGTGTCCTCGATGCCGTACTGAAGGAGCGTGCCGTTCAGGTCGGCGGCGAAATCCGTCTCCAGCGCGGTCGAGTAGTCAGCCTGCCGCACGAACGGCGCGTACAGCTTCAGCGGATGCGCAGGATCGGTCAGGAGCCCGAACGTGAGGCCGATGTAATTGTCCGCTTTCGTGCGGATGCGCTCGAACCTGTGGTCCATCACCGGGCGAAGTTTATTCTGGAAAAGCGTCGGGTAGATGTAGAACACCTCGAATTCGGGCGGGGCGGGATCCGGTCCGCCCGTCCGCACCCAGCTGGCGGGGTTGGCGTAGTCAGGCGGGGGAGGAATGACCAGCGGCGCGCTGATCTCGACCACGGACTTCGCAGGCTCCGCGGAGGACGTTTCCGAGGCGGATTCCGGTTCTGCCCCGGCCGGCGTCTCCGGTCCTTCCGCGCGGAACGCCGAGCAGGACGCAAGCACGAAAAGCGCGGGACAGAGCAGGACGGCAGGCAGGAGCCGCATGAGGCGGAAAACTATTGGAACAAATATCATCGCACACCTCCGGAAAAAACGCAAAACGGATCGCATATCGGGAATCGGAGGGAATAATTTACTCCGGAACGGCCGAAAAAACAAGGAGGAAAGACTTTTTTCCGTTTTTTTTCGGTTTTCGGTTTTCATTTTCGCTTTCTCTTGCTATATTTTAATGGCACAAGTTATTTTCAACGCTTTTTCCCGAAAGGAGTCCTCCGAATATGAAGGCCGTTCGTTTCATCACCGCCGCGGCGCTCGCCGCCTGCATCGTTTTCACCGCGTGCTCCGACTACGTCGGCAAGGAATCCACGCACCCGCTGTACGCGAAGTACACGACAGCCAAGGCATCGAAATCCTACCTCGATGCGGCCGCCAGCCTGGAGGAATTCCTCACGATCTGCCCGAAGTCCCCGAAAGCGCACTACGACGCGGCGATCCTCTACAAGGAGAACCTCGAAAACTATCCTGCCGCCATCTACCATCTGCAGAAGTATCTTGACCTCAGCGGCGAAACGCTTTCCAAGCAGGACCAGGCGGACATCCGCGGCTATATCCATGCCTGCGAACGCATGATGTTCGAATCCTACCGCTTCCGCAACGACATCAAACTGGCCGACGACGCCCCGCAGGTCGATCCGGTCAAGCTCGCCGCGAAGAACGCCGAAATCGCCGCGCTCCGCGAGAAGCTCCAGAAGTACATCGAAAACGAGAAGGTCATCCTGGCACAGAACCAGGAGCTCCGCAACCGCCTCACCCGCGCCACGTCCGCGGTCGCGGCGGCGACCAATACCAGAACGGCCCAGACGGCTTCCGGTTCCGCTTCCGGTTCCGTCGCGACCACCACATCTTCCTCCGCTTCCGCGACGCGCACCGGCGGCATCCCGTCCTCCACGACCGGCACCCCGGGCACCACGATCCCCGGCGAGAACGGCGTGCGCTACTACTACGTGGCGAAGGGCGACGGACTTCAGGCCATCGCGCAGAAGATGTACGGCAAGGCATCCATGTGGAAGGTCATCCAGGAGGCAAACAAGGAAGCGCTCGGCGAACGCGGCATCCTGAAGATCGGGCAGAAGCTCGTCATCCCGCCCGCCCAGTAACCGCCGTCCATGCCGGGGGTATTCCTTATGAAACGTTTCCTCCTCTGCTGCGCGGCCGCGCTGCTTCCGTTCCTCGCCGCGTGCAGTTTCAACCTCATCCCGCAGACCGATTTTACGGAAACGAGAACGTTTGACCTCGCCGCGCCGGAACCGCTCGAAACGCTGCCCTTCATCGTCGACGTCGAAGCCTTCTCCAACGAATGCTCCGGCCGCTTCAAAATGGTCTTCCGCGAGGACGCCAACCGGGTCGAGGTCGATGAATACAACCGCTGGTCGACGCCCCCCGCGGCCATGCTCACGAAGTATCTCGCGGCGCGGTTCGCCGCGCAGACAAGCAACCAGGGCCGCACCGGGAAACCGGTGTTCGTGCTCGACGGCTCGGTGTTGAACTGCGAAATGAACAGGACGAAGAAGCAGGCCGACCTGATGGTGCATTTCTTCGTCGTCGAACAGGGCGACGACACGTTCCGGATCACCGGGACGAAAGATTACGCCATCCCGGTCGAAAACGCCACGGCGGAAGCGTTCGCGGACGGCATGAACAAAGCCGCCTCACAGTTCGCCGACCACATCGTGTCCGTCCTGAAGGACGAACTCAGGAAACGGGACGACGAGGCGAAAGCCGCCGGGGAAAAGAAGTGACCTCCTTCCGGTTCCGCTTTCCGTTCCAGGTTTCCACCATCTCCTCGGCACGACCATGATCGACCCGGACGTCATCCTCAAGCATTTCTACCCGGAGGACACCCCGCTCAGGCGGCTTCTCCTGCGCCACAGCACGCAGGTCCGCGACAAAGCCCTCGCCATCCTCGCGAATCCGTCGCGTCCTCCGCTTGAGCTCGACGCCGAACTGGTTTCCGCGGGCGCCATGCTCCACGACGTCGGCATCCTGCAATGCCACGCGCCGTCCATCCTCTGCGTCGGCACACGCCCCTACATCGCGCACGGCGTCGTCGGCGCGGAAATGCTCCGTGACTACGGCCGCCAGTACGGGCTCGACCTGGAACCGTTCGCCCGCATCTGCGAACGCCATACGGGAACCGGCATCACGGCGCAGGAGGTCCGCGAACAGGGTCTGCCGATCCCCGAACGCGACTACCTGCCGGAAACGCCCGGGGAAAAGCTCGTCTGCCTGGCGGACAAGTTTTTCTCGAAGTCCGGCGACATGAAGGAAAAACCCGTGGCGGCCGTCCGGCGTTCGCTGGGGAAATTCGGCCCGGACACGCTGGAACGGTTCGACGCGCTCCTCCGGCTTTTCGGGCTCGTCTGACCCGGTCCGGACGCCGCATCCTCCGTTTTTTCCGTTTTTCTCCGAAAAAACCTGTGTTTTTTTGTCAAATCCATTCGATTTTTTAAAAAAGTGTGGTAATGTTTTAGGGTATCTCTCAGCATAACGGCTCGCATGAAGCGGAAGGGAAAGAAATGGCTTCTTCAGGACAAACAATCATCACCGGCATCGAATTCGGCACGGACAAGATCTGCGTCGTTCACGGCAGGCCGGACCAGAACGGGAACATCGAGGTGCTGTCCTTCGCCTCGCAGCCCAGCAGGAACTCCGTCGTCAAGGGCACGATCGTCGACCAGAACGCCGCACTGAACATCCTCAAATCCGTGCTCGACGAATCGGAAAAGGGGCTCGGCAGGTTCAGCCGGTCCGAACAGCAGGTCTATTTCCTGGTCAACGGGATGCACGTCAGCTCCCGGTTCGGCGAGGGGACCGTGCTGAACTACAACGGGGACAAGAAGATTACGCAGGCCCATGTACATCAGGCGATCGACAGCGCGAAGAACCTGGCGGTCTCGACCGACCTCGTGAACATCCAGGTCTACGACTCGTCGTTCCTGCTCGACGACAAGAAACGCACGTTCAACCCGATCGGATGCCTCGCGGAAAAGCTCACCGCCGTCATCCACATCGTGTTTGCTGACAAGAAACGCATCGAGATGGTCCAGACCATTCTCCGCGAGCTCGGTTTCGAGTCCGGCTACCCGGTCTTCGTCCCGTTCGCCGACGCCTACGGCGTACCGACGCAGGACGAGCGCAGCCAGGGCACGCTGATCTTCGACTACGGCGCGGGCGTCTGCTCCTACGTGATGCTTTACAAGGAAGGCGTCCTCCTGAGCGGATCCATCCCGGTCGGCGCGAACAACGTCGCGAACGACCTTTCCGTGGCGCTGGAGCTGCCGTACGAGTTCTGCCAGAAATTCCTTCGGGAATCCAGGCTGGAGGCGCTTCGCGGCGAGGGAAAGAACTACCTCGAATACAAGATTTCCAGCGGCGGCTCCGAGAAAATCCGCCGCATCCCGCTCGACTCCTTCGAAAAAGTCATCGACCTGCGCCAGCGCGAGACCTTCAACCTCCTCAAAAAGGAACTCGAACGCACCGGCATGACCGCCTACCTCCGCAACGGCGTCGTCATGACCGGCGGCGGCTCCATGATCGAATCCGCGCCCGCCACCATGGCGAACGTCATGAACGTCCCGGTCCGCTGCGGCGAGGTCATGAACGTGACCGGGGCGCTGTCGGCGTTCCGCAGCCCCATGCCGTGCTACTCCGCGGTTCTCGGCCTCATCAAGCACGCCGCCGCGCTGGAGGAGGATTCGCCGTCCTCCGGGAACGGCCTGGGCCGCACTATGGTCCACGCCACCGACCAGTTCATCCAGGGACTGAAAAATCTCGGAAAGGCCCTCAAAATATGATGGAACAGAAAGCAAATCCGCCCGACGACTTCTTCCGGGCTCCGATCGGCAACGGAAAAGCGCTCGTCGTCGGGCTCGGCGGCTGCGGCATCCGCATCCTCGAAAGCCTCCTTGCCAATCCCCGCGCAAAGTGGCTTGTCACGCTCGCGGTCGACACCGACGGCGGCGTCCTCGCAGGAACGCACGCCGACGCCGTCATCAACGCCTACGCAGACTGGAACTCGAAGTCCTGCGCCGGCTGCGGCGGGGACATCATCCGCGGCGAACGCGCCATCTCCCATGAACGCGCCAACCTGAAGGAACACGTCCGCGGGTTCTCCCTGCTGATCGTGACAGGCGGGCTCGGCGGCGGCACGGCCACGGGCGGCGTCCGCACGCTCGCCAGCGTCGCCCGCGAGGAAGGCATCCCGACCGTCTTCCTGCTCACCACGCCATTCTCCTTCGAGGCGCACTCCCGTCGCAAGAACGCGGACGACTGCCTCCGGGAAATCCTCCCGTTCGCCGACGTGGTGCTGACAATGCCGAACGACCTGCTGTTCAGCACGCTCCCGCCCGACACGCCCGCCGAAAACGCCTTCGCGACCTCCGCGCGCGAGATGGCCGCGACCGTCGTCGGGATCGCCTCGGTCCTGCGCTGCCGCGACCTCGTCGGGACCGATTTCGCCACGTTCATGCGCGCGTTGCACAAACGCAAGGCGACCTGCGGCATCGGCGTCGGGTTCGCGGAGGATTCCGACGGGCTCGACCGCTGCGCCCTCGCGCTTTCGCGGATGCTCGATTCGCCGTTCCTCGGCGGCGGCGAGGCCATGAAGCGCGCCGACGCGGCGATCGTCACGCTGACCGGCGGCCCCGACCTGGAACTGGGCGAGCTGAAGCGCACGCTCGAACTCGCCGCCGGCGCACTCCCGAAGAACATCGAACTCCTCTCCGGCGCGAACGTCTGCGACGAAGCCGCCGGCTCCGTCCAGATGACCGCCGTCATCTTCCAGTATTCGCCCGAATCCAAGCCCGCCGCCATGCCCCGGCGGCATACGCCGGCGCCCGTCCCGGAGGCCGTTCCAGACCACACGGACGAGCTCGCGCTACCGTTCTCCGCCGCGCTGGACAACGTCGAGGAAGTGGAGCTCGGCCTCCAGAGCTACGACAAGGGCGTCTTCGAGAAGCTCCCCGCCGTGCGCTTCCGCGACGAGGACCTCGACATCCCGACCTACCAGCGCCGAAGCATCCGCATCGACAAGGGGAGCTGACCGCCATGAAAAAAGCACGTCTCCGCCTTGCTTCCCTTTTGATCGCCGCCGCGCTCGCCGCGGCAGCAGTTTCCGCCTGCAACGAAAAGAAGATCGCCCCGCCGACGGTCGACGGCGAGCTCGCACTGAAGTACGCGCAGGAAAACTACGACCTCGGGCCGAAGATATTCCGAACCGAGGGCGCGAAAAAGTCCGCGGAATGGATCGCGGAGCAGGCGAAAAATATCCCCGGCTTCGAAAAAACCGGCGGAAACGTCCGCATCCCGCCCTCCGCGCACGGCGAATACAACGTCGAGATCACGTTCCCCGGCAAGAAGCCCGATTTCGTCATCATCGGCGCGCACCACGACACCAAGCGGCTCTTCAGCGTGCCGGATTTCGCCGGAGCGAACGACGGCGCATCGGGCGTCGGCGCGCTGCTCGCAATGGCACGCGTATGCATTGAGCACATGCAGACAAGCAGCCTGCCATGCGGCATCCGGTTCGTCTTCTTCGACGGCGAGGAGGCGCTTTACCAGTACACGGAAACCGACGGACTGGTCGGCAGCCGCGCCTATGTGGCCGGGCTCCGCCAGTCAGGGGACATGGCACGCTGCCGCGCCATGATCCTGCTGGACATGATCGGCGACAAGGACCTGAATATCGAGCTCGCCGGCAATTCCACGCCCGCGCTCGCGGACGTCGTGATGGCCGAAGCGGCCGCCGCCGGATACGCCGGCAAGTTCTCGCGCGGCAAGGTCAACATGCTCGACGACCACTACCCGTTCCTTCAGGCGAATCTCCCCGCCGTCGATCTGATCGACTTCGACTACGGCCCGAAGAACAGCTACTGGCACACCGGAGCCGACACCATGGACAAGATCTCGGCGGAGAGCATCAGGACCGCCGCGGACGTAGCGCTCCGCACCGTCTGGCGGCTCGCCGAAACCGGATTCGCTGACCTGTGAAAAAGATAGGCGTAGACTATTTCCATTGCCGTGAACGGTTTCTGGCGCTGCCCGGCGTGCTTGAGGTGCGGAAAGGCCCGTACCGCTTCGCCGTGCCGCCCGGACCCGCGCAGGACTACCTCGCGGAGCATTTCGCCGAATCCGACGCCATGATCCGGGACGGCGCCCATGCGAAAGTCTCGTGGGCGTCCAGCGCGTCCGTCTGGACGCTTCCCGGCGGACAGAAGATTTTCGTCAAGCGGAATCGCGTCCACGGCTTCGAGTACACCTTCAAATACTTCTTCATCCCTGCCCGCGCCTTCCGCGCCGCGGTCGCCGCACAGCGCGTGGAGGCAGCCGGGATCATGACCCCGCGCGTGCTCGCCGCCGGGGAAAGACGCTTCGCGCACTTCCTGCTCGCCGGATACCTGGTCACCGACGCCCTGACGGACGCCCGCGACCTGATGTCGTATGTGATCGAACGCCCCGACGCCCCCGCCGGAATGCCCGCGGTCATCCGCGAGGTCGCCCGCGTCGCCGCCGTGCTCCACGGCCACGGGTTCTACCACGGCGACCTGAAACTCGTCAACCTCTACCGCACAGCCGACGACGCCCCGTGCGGCGTCTGGGACCTGGACTCCGCGCAGCTATTCCCCGGCGAAGTCCCGCACGAACTCGTCGTCCGCGAACTCGGACGCATCGTCTCGTCCGTCCTGATCTTCGCCGAACAGAACCCCGCATTCCCCGATGAATTCTTCGATCTGGACCGGGTCACGGACGACCTGCTCGACGCCTATTCCGCCGCCGCGAAAACGCCCGCGCCCGCCGCATCCGAGGTCATGGACGTCGCACGCGTCCGCTGGCTGAACAAACGAAAGCTCCGGTTCGATTATGGAGGACATCACGCATGAGCAAACATTTCTTCACTCCGAGCGGCAATACGCCGCTTTTCGTCAACGCCGACAACGGATCCCTCAGATTCATCTTCCCCGTCCCCGAGCTGTTCACCATCTCCAACGACGACATCCTGCGCATCGACGATTTCTTCGACCCGTACATTGAGCCGGACACCGTCCCGGGATTCTGGTCCGGGCTCCGCCCCGAAACCGCGCTGATGCCCGCGCTCTACCTCAAAAAACGCATCTATCCGACCGGCCTCGGGCTCCGCAACCTCTTCTCCTTCACGAATCCTTTCCGACGCGCAGAATGGGCCGCGCGCGCCGCCGACGCCGGCATCTCCACGCCCGCAGTCAGGGCCATCGGTTTCCGCAGAAAAGGAATCATCATCAAGGCCGTCTACCTGATCATGGAGTCCGTCTCCGACGCGGAAGAGGCCACGGACATCTTCTGCCGCCCCAACGCCAGGGCGCGCATCGCGCTCTTCATCGAAGACAGTTCCCGCCTCATCGCCTCTCTCCATTCCGCCAGGCTTTTCCACGGCGATTTCCGCCTCGAACACTTCTATTACCGCGGGGCCGTCCTCTCCCTCTGGAACCCCGGATGGCTGCGGTCCTGGTCCGGGCACCTCTCCGAACGTAGCATCCTGCGCGACCTGGGCTCCCTCGGCGCAGCCATCTGCATCGAGGCCGCCAAACACAGGCCCGCCCTCGACGACTTCATCTCGTGCGACGCCACCGCCGAACTCCTCCTCGCCGCCTATTCCGAGGTCGCGCCCGGCTGGATCCCCCCGCTCGGGCATCTCGTCCGCGCCATCGAAAAGAAGTGCGCGAAAACGCCCCGCTGAGCCCGGCTCAGGCGACCCGGCCCGGATGCGGCACGGTCCAAGATACGGAAAAAAACAAAGCTCGTCATTTCCGGAACAGGATCCCGGATCTGACGGGCTTTTTTCAGACAATCCGGCAGGACAAACACGAAAAAAACCCTCCGGCGAACCGGAGGGCTGCAAATCGGAACAAACAAATTGACGGACAAACGGAAACGGCACCCCTGAACATCACGGAAACAGGATAAGAAACCCGTTCCTTCCGGACAGGTAACTGCCCGGGAGATGTCCAAGGGAGGCGGACGGATCCGCCGTCCGTGAGAAAAGCCTGCTTACTCGGGCTTCGCGTCCTTCGCAGCAACCAGCGCGGCAAGGCGGGATTTCTTGCGGTTGGCCTTGTTCTCGTGGATCACGCCGACCTTGACGGCCTTGTCGAGGGCGGAGCATTCCTTGCGGTAGAGCTCGGCGACGGCGGCCTTGTCATCGGAAGCGGCGGCCGCGCGGAAGGTCTTTTCGAGCGTGGCGAGAGCGTTTCTGTGGGATTTGTTTTTGATGCGTGCTTTTTCGCTGTTGCGCTGCGTCTTCACAGCGGACTTGCGGACATACGTTTTGGGCATGGTGTCACCTTTCGGTTTTCGATATGTTTTTCAGACAAAATGCGTATTCAGTTTTAGTTTGAACAATTAATATACCATGTCGCAAGTTGTTTTTCAAGACGGAAAGCGGAAAAAGCGGCTTTTTTTTCCGTTTTTCCCGGCGCGGAAGAAGTTTTTCACGCTTTTTATGAAGAAAAAACTTGAACTATCTTCTTTTCGATGTATTGTATTAATGCTGTGGTTCGCTCCGGCGGATCCCGGTACAAAGACGACGGACCGCGCCGCAGGGCGCATCCGGTCATGCAGGAAAACCGCCAGACCCTTCGAAGCGGATGACTGCGGAACCGCGAACAATGCGGTTCACGCAATCGGACGGTCAGGGGCCTGTGGGGTTGTTTTGCATTTGTATGCGGGAAACGAGGCGCGGGACACGGCGCGGAACAAACAGGAACCCGCGGACGGCGGAAGCCGCCCCCGGCATCACGATACCACAAACGAATCCGACACCTGGAGGCAAACAGAATGAACAACGAACTACTGGCAATGCTCGAATACATCGAGCAGGAACGCGGCATCAGCAAAGAGCAGGTGGTCAAGGCACTGGAGCAGGCGATCCTTTCCGCATACCGGAAAAGCGCCCATCCCGCAACCGATCTGAACGTGAAAGTCAATCTCCGCACCGGAGAACTGAAGGCATGGGCCCATCTGAAAGTCGTCGAGGAAGTCCTCACTGACGACGAAATCCTTCTCTCCGAGGCCGTGCGCCGCATCCCCGGCGCGAAAGTCGGCGACATCGTGGAGTGGGAAGTGAAGTCGACCGACTTTGGCCGCATCGCCGCGCAGACCGCGCGCCAGACCATCTGGCAGCTGCTCCGCAAGGCGGAAAAGGACCTCGTGCACGACGAGTTCAAGGACAAGGTCGGCGAGATCGTGAACGGCACGGTCCATCACGCGGACGCCGCCGGGATCGTGGTCGACATCAAGAAATCCCAGGGCATCATCGCCGGACGCGACCGCATCCCGGGCGAACAGTTCTCCGCGGGCGACCGCATCAGCGCCCTGCTCGTGAAGGTCGACATGGAAGGGTCCGGGCCGAGCCTCATCCTCACCCGCACGTCCAACAATTTCGTCCGCCGCCTCTTCGAACGCGAAGTCTCCGAAATCCATGACGGCGTGGTCGAGATCGTCGGCATCGCGCGCGCCCCCGGATCCCGCACCAAGGTCGCCGTCAAGTCCAACGACCCGCGCGTCGACCCCGTCGGCGCCTGCGTCGGGATGCGCGGGCTCCGCGTCCGCAACATCACAAACGAGCTCGGCAGCGAACGCATCGACGTGATCCCGTACAGCAGCGACCTGAAGACGTTCATCGCGAACGCCATGCACCCGGCGAAGCTTCTCGACATCGAGATCAATCCCGCCACGAAGACCATCACGCTCCATGTCGACCACGAAAACTCCCGCCTCGCGTTCGGCCGCAAGGCGCAGAACGTCCGCCTCACGCAGCGTCTCATCCAGTGGAACATCAACATTGTCATCGAGGAGAGCGAGGAGGAGGAATTTGCCCGCAGGAAACAGGAAGCAGCCGCCGAACTGGCGTCCATGGCCGGCGTTTCCGCCGAAGCCGCCGCAGCGCTCGTCGAACACGGCTACCTGACCGTCGACGGCCTCGGCAACGCTTCCGCTGAGGACCTCGCGTCCATCGCCGAACTCACCGACGAAGACCGCGCGGGCATCGCGCAGGCCGTCGCGGCCGCGAAAGCCGCCGCGCCCGCGGAACAGCCCGCCGGGAACGCCGACGCGGAAAGCGAACAGCCGTAACGACGGCGGAACCGCCTGATTTGAGGAGTACCCATCATGGCCAGCAATAACATCAGAATCAGAGACTGGGCGGCGCAGAAGAACCTCCCGAACAAAGACGTGATCGCCGCGCTCGACGATCTCGGATATAAAGGAAAGACCCCGGCGTCCAACCTTCCCCCGGACGCAATCGACAAGCTCATCGTAAAATTCAAGCTCATGGATGGCGCGGAGTCCGCATCCGGGAGCAAGCCTGCCGCGCAGCCCGAAAAGGCGGCGAAGCCCGCTCCCGCTCCGAAAAAACAGGAGGAGCCGAAACAGAAAACGCCGAAGCCGCAGGCCCAGCCCAAACCGCAGGCTCCCGCCCCGGTTCAGCCGAAGCCGCAGGCCCAGCCCAAACCGCAGGCTCCCGCCCCGGTTCAGCCGAAGCCGCAGGCCCAGCCCAAACCGCAGCATGTCCTCGGCGGAAACGCCGCAAAATTCACGTCCGACCTCGACGACCCGGACGACGTCATGCAGGGGCACCGCGAACGGTTCAACCATCCCGGCGGAGGCAAGAATTTCCGTCACGAGACGCGCGGCCCCGCAGGGCATGACAACCGCGACAACCGGGGCGGCGGACGCGACAACCGCGACAACCGGGGCGGCGGACGCGACAACCGCGACAACCGCAACCGGGACAACCGGGGACGCGACAACCGCGACAACCGCGACAACCGTCAGAACGAACCGCAGGCCGCGGGCGGCGCCCCCGGCCGCGAGGTGCATATCAAGACCCCGATCGTGGTGAAGGCGCTCGCCGACGCCATCGGGCGCAAGCCGAACGAAGTCATCATGAGCCTCATGATGATGAACGTGCTGGCGAACATCAACCAGACCGTGGAATCCGAGGTCGCCCAGAAGCTCGCGGAGAAATTCGGCTGCAAGCTCGTCGTGGACCACCGCGACAAGGACCTCCACATGCTTAAAAACGAGGTGGAGGAGACCGTCGCGCCCGAAGACCGTGTGTATTCCTGCGCCGAATCCGAGCTCAAGGAGCGTCCCCCGATCGTGACATTCATGGGCCACGTCGACCACGGCAAGACCTCTCTCCAGGACTGCATCCGCAAGACCCACGTGACCGCGTCCGAAGCCGGGGGCATCACCCAGAGCATCGGCGCGTCCGTCGTCAACCTCGACGGCAAGACCATCACGTTCGTCGACACGCCCGGCCATGAGGCGTTCACCCAGATGCGTGCCCGCGGGGCCAACGTGACCGACATCGTGGTGCTGGTCGTGGCGGCGGACGACGGCTTCATGCCGCAGACGATCGAGGCGCTGAACCACGCCAAGGCCGCCAAGGTGCCGATCATCGTCGCCGTCAACAAAATGGACCTCCCCGAGGCAAACTACGACCGTGTCATCCGCAACATGCAGGAACACGACCTGATGCCCGAAGACTGGGGCGGACAGGTCGCCGCGATCAAAGTTTCCGCCCGCACGGGCGCGGGCATCGACGACCTCCTGGAACGCATCCTGCTCGAGGCGGAAATGCTGGAGCTGAAGGCGAATCCGAAGAACCCGGCGCAGGCGTTCGTGCTGGAATCCGAACTGGAACCCGGCCTCGGCGCCACGGCGAACGTCGTCGTCAAGAACGGCACGCTCCGCGTCGGCGACGCCATCATCTGCGGCCAGTATTACGGCAAGGTCAGGTCCCTGATCGACAGCCGCGGACACCGCGTCCCGCTCGCCGGCCCCAGCACCCCGGTCAAGGTCGTCGGCCTCTCCGGCGTCCCGCCCGCGGGAACGAAACTGGCCGTCTGCGAATCGCTCGCCGTCGCAAAATCCCTCGGCGAAGCCCGCGAAGAGGAAAACCGCCGGGAAACCCTTTCCTCGAAACCCGTCGCCGCCGGACTCGAAGCCCTCTTCTCCCAGATGGAGGAAGGCAAGCGCAACGACCTGAAGGTCGTGGTGAAGGCGGACGTCCGCGGCTCGACCGAGGCGATCGTGGAGTCCCTGAAGAAGAAATCGAACCCGAAGATCAGCATCGAGGTCATCCATTCGGACGTCGGCGCCATCACGGAAAACGACGTGATGCTCGCCAGCAGCGCCAACGCCATCATCCTCGGCTTCCACGTGCGC
>JAGCTY010000103.1 GCA_017963105.1 Lentisphaeria bacterium | reverse complement strand
CATGATCTTGTTGTGCGTGGGGCAGCAGCCCGGCCACAGGTCGATCTTCCGATTCAGCTTGGACGCGATATTGCTGCCGAGGTTGGCGTCCGGCAGAAACAGGATCTCCTGTTCCGCAGGGATCGTGGAGATGAGCTTTTCCGCGTTGCCGCTGGTGCAGCAGAGGTCGACCTCGGTCTTGGTCGCGGCGGTCGTGTTCACATACGCCACGATCAGCGCCTCGGGGTGCTCCCTGCGATAATCGGCGACCGCCTCCGGGTCCGCCATGTCCGCCATCGGACACCCGGAGAGCGGGTTCGGATGCAGTACGATGGACTCCGGCGACAGGATCTTCGCGGTCTCCGCCATGAAGCGGACGCCGCAGAACACGATCACCGGGGCCGTGCATTCGGCGGCCTTGCGGGAGAGTTCCAGCGAGTCGCCGACGAAATCCGCGATGTCCTGGATTTCCGGCTTCGTGTAGTTGTGCGCCAGGATCAGGGCATTGCGCTTCGCCTTGAGTTCGGCGATTTCTTCCAGTATGGTCATTTGATTGGTTCCCTGAGTATGGATGATCAGATTCGGTTGTCCCAGTTCTTGAACACGACTTCCTGATGGTTGCGGCGGATCGCCTGATAGATTTCGGCGGGGGCGCGGGAGTCGTTAAGCGTGAATTGTGCGACATCGCGGTCGGCGAGCACGGCATAGCCGCCCGGCGTGACCCTCGAACCCGCGCTCATATTGTCCGCCGCGGTCTGCACGATGGCGTCGCGGAACGAGGGGGATTCCCGGGTGGAGACGGTCATGCCGCATTCGGGGAAAACGATGCGGAACGCCAGCATCATCTGTTCGAGGTCCGTTTCGTCCACCGGATGTTCCGGCGTGAATCCGCCGCTCACGGGCGTGATGCGCGGAAATGCGAACTGGATGCGGCTCTGCCAGCATTCCTTCATGAGGTAGAACGCATGAGCGGCCAGGCTCGCGGCTTCGATGCGCCACGGAGCCAGCCCCAGCAGAAATGCCACGCCGAGCGTGCGGAACCCCGCCTTGCCGGCCCTGAGCTGCGTCCAGACACGGTAATCGTAGACGCTTTTCGGACCGGCCGGGTGCAGATATTGGTAGAGGTCCTTTTCGTAGGTCTCCTGAAAGCAGATCAGCCCCTCGAATCCGGCCTCGAACAGCCTGCGGTATGCGTCCTCGTCCTGCGGCGCGACTTCGAGCGAGAGATAGGAGAACTTCTTCTTCAGACGCCGCCCGATTTCGCAGAGATAGTCCGCGGTCATGCGTTTCGGATCTTCGCCCGCCACGATCAGAAGCGCGTCGATGCCGTACCCGCGGATAACGTCGCATTCGATGTCGATCTCTTCCGGCGTGAGGAATTTCCGTTCGGCGTGATGATGGATGTTGAAGTCGCAATAGCGGCAGGAGTTCACGCATGTATTGGAAATGTAGAGAGGCGCGAAGACCGAAACGGTTTTTCCGTAGTACCGCCGCCTCGCCCGTGTGGCGGTTTCCCGCAGGGCGGCGCGGTATTCAGGCTTGGCCGCTTCCGGCGAAACCAGGTTCAGGAGGTCGAAGAACGATCCGTGTTCGGCGGTCAGGCTCGCCCGGACCATTTCCGGCGTGACGCGGGCATAGTAGTCGCTGATTTGTTCCGCAGTGAATTTGAGCTTGGGAAACATATTTTCCGCCTCACTGGAAGATGTCGAAAGCGTT
>JAGCTY010000102.1 GCA_017963105.1 Lentisphaeria bacterium | reverse complement strand
GCCTCGCTCAGCTCCGGCTTGGCCACCGTCTCCAGCGGCGGAAAAGTATACCAGACCGCGCTCACATCCGGCGGCACCATGTCGGTCCTCTCCGGCGGTTCGGCGGAAAAAACCGTGGTTTTCTCGGGCGGCAGTTTCGTTGTGTTCGGCGGCACGGCGACCTCTGCTACGGTCGCCTCCGGCGGCCTCATGATCGTCTACACCAGCTCGTACGTGAACCCCGGCCTGATCGAAGCCGGCGGCTCCGCGTACGTCTACAGCGGCGCCGATATCAGCGGCTTCACGGTCAGCGGCACCATGGATCTGCTCGGACGCGCCAGCTCGGCCACGGTAGGCCAGGGCGGCGTGATGAATGTCTATTTGGGCGGCACGGCATACGACACCACGGTCAGCGGCGGGGGCATGATTGTCTACTCCGGCGGCGAGGCGAACAGCAACACGGTCAATTCCGGCGGCACGGTGACGGTCTTCGGCACGGCAGACAGCACCACGGTCTCCTCCGGTGGCACGGTGACGGTCTTCGGCACGGCAACCGGCAACATGGTCTCCTCCGGCGGCCGGATGTTCGTTTCCAGCGGCGGCATTGCTTCCACCACGCTGGTCAACTCCGGCGGTTCCGTTATGGCGATCGAGGGCGGGAGAGTGATCACTGCCGTTGTCAGCGGCAAGATGACCGTCTCCTCCGGCGGCTCCGCGGACGACATCCTGGTCCACTCCGGCGGCTACCTGACCGCCATGACGGGCGGCACGGTCACCAACGCCGCGTTGAACGGCGGCGGCGCGGTCCTCGAAGGCGCAGCGGCAAGCGGCGTCACGCTTTACGGCACGCTGGAAGTCGGCGGGACCGTGCAGGCCCTTGATGCGTACGGCACCGTTTACCTTTACGCCGGCGGCAAGGTCAGCGGCGGCACGGTCGGCTCCGGCGCTGTCATGAACATCGAAAGCGGCGGCAGCATGTCCAGACTCACCGTCCTGGACGGCGGCAAGCTCACCGGACAATTCAGCTGCACCGGCATCACGTTCTCCTCCGGCTCGATCGTGGACTTCAACGTCTCCCAGCTGTACGAACCGCTCGACACGGTGCTCGTCAAGAACCTCGCAATGGCGATCGGCGCGGCGTCCTTCACGCTCACGGTCAACGACTATATGATGGATGGCACATACCTGCTCGCAAGCGGCGCGGGCGTGTTCGACGACGTGATCTCGGTCGTCGACGATTACGGCTTCGAATACGGTTCCCTCTCCTTCAGCCAGAACGCGTATGTGGGCGATAAGGAATTCTCGCTGTCGCTGTACGACGGCACGCTCGCCGTCACTGTGGGCGGCATGTCCCCCGGTCCGGGACCCGAACCCCCGGGACCCGGTCCGGAACCGGAACCCGAATACGTCACCGTCGGATACTTCCCCGGACGCTACATGGGCGGCACGTATGCGTACCTCGCCAGAGAGACGATGGAGGCGAGTGGCGGAGACGACCTGATCAACTTCTACGTCACGGGCGCATCCATGCAGGACCTTCCGGTCGATCCGGGCTGGACGGTGATGGGCGCTGGCGACTTCAACGCCGACGGACGCGACGACCTCCTGCGCGTGAACTACGAAGGCTATGTGGTCGGCGACATGACGCAGGAAAACGGCATGTTCGTCCCGCAGGTGCTGAACTTCAAGAACGAGGGCTGGGAGATCCTCGGCATCGGGGACTTCAACGGCAACGGCTCGGACGACGTGCTGATCGCGAACCCGACGGGCGCGTCCGACACGGTCGGCCTGCTCGGTTACTGGGAAAGCGGCGTGACCTGGACGCTCATCAACGGCTACTCCGCCGAATGGGAATGCGTCTCGACGGGCGATTTCAACGGCGACGGCAAGTGCGACATGCTGTGGCGCAACAGCTTCGTCGGGGACGACAGCATCGTCTACAACGCGTACTGCACGTGGATCGTGGAAGATCCTGTCGACTGGCGCATGGTCAGCGTCGCGAATCCGCGCGAATGGAATTTCCTCTGCTCGGGCGACTTCGACGGCAACGGCTCGCACGACATCGCCATGATCAACATCGAAGGCGTGGTCGGCATCTGGGGCATCGGCGACGGCTACCTGAACTCATGGTCCATCCTCAGCGCGGTCGACCGTTCCAGCTGGACGCTTGCGGGCGTCGGCGACTTCAACGGCGACGGCACGGACGACATCGCCTGGGCCAGCGACTCGCTCGGCGTCGTCGGCTACTGGCAGATCAACAACAAGGAGCTCACCACCTGGGCCAACATCGCAACGATCTCGTGATGAGATAAACCCGTGTCCGTGCGCAGCCGGACACTGCTTCAGCACCGCTTGCGGTGTGCCGGAGCGCAGCCGGACACTGCTTCAGCACCGCTTGCGGTGTGCCGGAGCGTAGCCCGGCACTACTACAGCAGTGCTTGCACTGTGGCCTCCGCAGTCTTCGGACCGCGGGGGCCGTTCTTTTCATGTTCGCCCGGCAGCACGACATCGCGGGTTATGGAAATCTTGTATATTTCTGTAGTCTTTTCTTGAAAATCCTTTTGTAAGGATGTATATTTTATTGTTCGTTTTTTCTGGCGGCATCCCGCCGCTTCAACAAGCAAATTCTGGAAAGGCCGAAAACTCTTATGGAAAGAAAGCTCTTTGGAACCGACGGAATTCGTGGACAGGCTAACTCCCACCCCGTGACCCCGGAAATCGCCCTTACCCTCGGCAAGGCCCTCGGTAAAATCTATGTGAACAGCCAGCACGGCGGCACCGCCGTCATCGGCAAGGACACGCGCCTTTCCGGGTACATGCTCGAGACCGCCCTTACGGCCGGCATGGTCAGCACCGGGATGGACGTCTTCCAGGCGGGCCCGATGCCCACCCCGGCCATCGCCCACCTCGCCCGGTCCATGAACGCTTCCTGCGGCATCATGATCACGGCCTCCCACAACCCGGCGAAGGACAACGGCATCAAGGTCTTCGGCGGCGACGGCTTCAAACTTCCCGATGAAGAGGAAGCCCACATCGAAGAGATCATGGCCGGCAACATCAACGGCGTGGCCGGCGACAAGATCGGCAAGGCGTTCCGCCTCGACGACGCCCGCGGCCGTTACATCGAATTCGCCAAGCAGACGATCGGCAACGTGAGCCTCCGCGGCCTCCGCGTGGTCCTCGACTGCGCCAACGGCGCTTCCTACGTGATCGCCCCGACCATCCTGCGCGAACTCGGCGCGGAAGTCATCGCCGACTCCGTCTCGCCCGACGGACTCAACATCAACTACAACTGCGGCGCCACCCATCCCGAACGCATCTGCCGCCTGGTGAAGGAATACCGCGCCGACATCGGCATCACGCTCGACGGCGATGCCGACCGCGTGATCTTCAGCGACTGCCACGGCAATGAAGTGAACGGCGACCGCATCATCGGTCTCTGCGCCCTCGACATGATGGAACGCAAACGCCTTCCGAACAACACCATCGCCGTCACCATCATGAGCAACCTCGGCCTCGTGGACGCCATGAAGCAGCACGGCATCACCACCGAGATCACCCCCGTCGGCGACCGCTACGTCATCGAACGGATGCGCGAAAAAGGCATCTCCCTGGGCGGGGAACAGTCCGGCCACCTGATCTTCCTCGACTACGCGACCACCGGCGACGGCATCGTGTCCGCGCTCCATGTCCTCAAGCTCATGAAGCAGAAGGACAAACAGCTGCACGAGCTCACCGGGTTCATGGAGGAATATCCGCAGATTCTCGGCGGCCTCAACGTCAAGCAGAAACCCCCGCTGGCCGAGATCCCCGGCTACACCGACCTCGTCGCGAAGGCCGACAAGGAATTCGCCGGCTCCGGCCGCACCGTCATCCGCTACTCCGGCACCGAAAACAAAGTCCGCATCCTCGTCGAGGCCAAGGACGAAGCCCTCGCCCAGAAGTGGTACGACCAGTTCAACGAGTTCCTGAAGAAGGCGCTCTGCTGAACGTTCCCCCCGAACCGAATGCGGCTCCCGGGGCGGTTCCCGGGTCCCGCCGCCGCGTCCCGTCCCCTTTCCCCCGCCGGAAAGGGGCGAGCGGAATCGGCGATAAACCCGGAAGCATCCTTCCACCGCATGTCCGGGGAAATCTATTCCGTGCCGTTTTCCCGGCCCGTCTTCCCCGGCCGCCCTTCCTCCTCGGGCCGCATTTTCCACCTCAAATCTGCATGAACCACGGAGACACCATACTATGTGCGGAATCGTAGGATATACCGGGCCGAAGCCCGCGTTCGCCTTTCTCATCGACGGCCTCAAACGCCTGGAATACCGCGGATACGATTCCGCCGGGATCAGCCTCCTGAACGGGGATTCCGTCCTGACCGTCAAATCCATCGGCAAGGTCGTCAACCTGGAGGCGAAACGCCCCGCCGGCGAAAAGGACATGCACACCGGCATCGCCCACACCCGCTGGGCCACGCACGGCGTCCCCAGCGAACGCAACGCCCACCCGCATACCGACGAGAAGGGCGAGTTCGCCGTCGTCCACAACGGCATCATCGAGAATCATGCCGATCTGCGGAAACGCCTGGAAGCCGCCGGGCACAAGTTCGCGTCCGACACGGACAGCGAAGTCATCCCGCACCTGATCGAAGAGTTTTACCACGGCGACCTGGCCGAAGCCGTGGCCGCCGCCCTCCGCCAGATTTCCGGCACCTACGGCATCGCGGTCATCTCCTCGAAGCATCCGGACACCATCATCACCGCCCGCCTCGGCAGCCCCATCGTGATCGGCCTCGGCAAGGACGCCAACATGGTCGCCAGCGACGTCACCGCGCTCGTGACCTACACCCGCGACGTCATCTACCTGAACGACGGCGAAATGGCCATCCTCACACCGTCCAAAGTCGAGCTCCGCACCCTCGCGAACGTCCCGGTCCAGCGCCAGGCGTCGCAGGTCTCCTGGGAGATTTCCGCGGACGGCAAGGGCTCCTACGACCACTACATGCTCAAGGAGATCTACGAGCAGCCGGAATCCGTCGAGAACTCCATCCGCGGCCGCCTGAGTTTCAAGGCCGCGAACGCCGTGCTCTCCGGCCTCAACCTCACTCCGCGCGAGATGGCCCAGATCAACCGCATCGTCGTCGCCGCCTGCGGCAGCAGCTTCCATGCAGGTCTCGTCGGGTCCTACTATTTCGAGGACATCTCCGGCATCCCGGCGTCCGTCGAACAGGCCGCCGAGTTCCGCTACCGCAACCCGATCATCGAGCCGAACACGCTCGTGCTGCCGATCAGCCAGTCCGGCGAAACCGCCGATACGCTGGCAGCCGTCCGCGAGGCCGTGAACAAGGGTGCGATCGTCGCCTCTCTCTGCAACGTCGTCGGCTCCACCATCGCCCGCGAAAGCGGACGCGGCATCTATCTGCACGCCGGCCCCGAGATCAGCGTCGCCTCCACCAAGGCGTTCACCTGCCAGGTCACCGTCCTGCTCATGCTCGCGCTCCTCCTCGGCCGCAACCGCCGCCTCAACCACGAGTGGGGCGAACGCCTCGTCCGCGAGATCGAGGCCATCCCGGACCTCCTCCGCGAAGTCCTGAAGCAGGCCCCGCGCATCGAACAGATCGCGAAGGCCACGGCACAGGCCGACGACCTCTTCTACATCGGGCGCGGCTGCCTCTACCCCGCCGCCCTCGAAGGCGCGCTCAAGCTCAAGGAGATCAGCTACGTCCATGCCGAAGGCTACCACGCCGCCGAACTCAAACACGGCCCCATCGCGCTGCTCGAGCCCTCCGTCCCTGTCGTCGCGCTCTGCAACAGCATCCCCGGCAAGGACAAGATGCTCGGCAACATCCAGGAATGCTGCGCCCGCAAGGCCCCGATCATCGCCGTCGTCTCCGGCGACGACGACTGCTGCAACAAGTTCACCGACAACATCATCCGCGTCCCGGAAAGCTCCCGCTTCGTCGCCCCGATCACCACGGTCGTCGCGCTCCAGATCTTCGCCTACTACTTCGCACGCGAACGCGGCTGCGAGATCGACCAGCCCCGCAACCTCGCGAAAAGCGTTACGGTCGAGTAACGCCCATGGACGCAGCCGCGGATTCCGCCTTGCACATCAAACCGGGTTCGCCGCCGCCCTCGCTGGCGGGAATCCGCTGCGTGATGATGGACCTCGACGGCACGGTCTACGAAGGCGACACGCTGTACCCGACGTCGCTGCCGTTCTTCGACGCGCTCACCCGGCACGGCATCGCCTGGGGCTTCGTCACAAACAACACGTCGCGGAGCATCGACTCCTACGTTGCGCGCCTCCGCGGCATGGGCATCCCTCTCACCGGACGCGACCGGGTCGTGACGCCGGTCCTGAGCGTCGCCGACGCCCTCCGCACGGAGTTTCCCGCCTTCCGGCGTCTCTTCCTGCTCGGCACGGAGGACTTCCGGCAGGAAATGCTGTCTCTCGGTTTTGAAGAAACCGCCGATTCGCCGGACGACCGCCCGGACGCCGTCATCACCGCCTTCGACAAGTCGCTGACCTACGGCCGGCTCTGCCGCGCCGCCTGGTGGATCAGGAACGGCGTCCCGTGGTTCGCCACGCATCCCGACGTTTTCTGTCCCACCACGGAACGCACCTGGCTCGTGGACTGCGGTGCGATCACCGCGTGCCTGGAGACCGCCACCGGCGTCCGCTGCCGGCGCGTCTTCGGCAAACCGAACCCGGACATGCTCCGAGTGATGATGAAGCGCCTCGGCCTGCGCCCCTCCGAACTCCTCATGGCGGGCGACCGCGAACACACCGACATCGAATCCGGCATCCGAGCCGGCGCCCGCACCCTGCGCATTTCCACGGGCGTCGGCGGGGGCACGGCGGAAACCCGCGCGGACTACCGCTGCCCCGACCTCGGCGTTTTCCGGCGGGCGCTTTTCCCGGAAGACGACGTCTGATCCGGCACCGCGGTTCGGCGCAAAAGGGCCATCCGCCTCCGTCCCGGTTTTCCTTTCCGCCGTCCGCTCTCCGGCAATTGACATTTTCCGTTGCGGTTCCGGGATCCGCGCCGTTTCCGCCATTTTGCGGTTTTCAGATATGATTATGATGCTTTTTCCGCATCAAAAAAAAGACATGTCAGACGATGGGTCTTTCCAATGGATTAAAACCGCTTTTCGGAACATTTTTCCGGAAAATGCTTTAAAACCAAAAGAAAACATCAAAAAACAGGACTATTTTTCTCAAAAAATAACGTTTCGCGCTTGAAAACGGAAAAAAGAATGCTATGTTTTAGAATTACCGATGCGGGATTGTGCCCTGACGGGACGCTCATCATCGAATTTTAACTCAAAAATGATAAAGGTATAAAAACATGTCGACACTTGCGACAATCCTCAACACGCTCGTCGTGATTCTGGCGGTGCTCCTTATCGCCGTGATTCTGGTTCAGCCCTCCAAGAGCGGCGGCGGCTTCGGCTCCGCGTTCGGCGGCCTCGGAGAAAGCGTCTTCGGCGCACACGCCATGAGCCACCTTTCCAAGATCACGGTCTGGTGCATTTCCATTTTCTTCATCCTCACGCTCGCCTCCGCCATCATCGCGGGACATCTGCAGTCGGCCGACACCAGCGTGGTCGGCGAGGAATCTTCCATCGCGATGACCGCGTCCGAGACCGAAACCGCCGCGGCGGAAGCTGCGAAACCGGCCGAGACGACTGTTGCCGCTGAGGCGGCAGCCGCGGAGGAGAAACCCGCCCCGGAGACACAGAACTGAACCTGAACGGAGCAAAAAAGTTCCGGGATTAAAAAAAATAATCTGATTTTTTGGAGAAACGTACTTGAAAGAATTAGAAAACAATGTTATTTTCTATTCATGGACGTGTGCATTCTCCATAAGAAGAAACAAACCACGAAGAGGTCTGGAACCATGAAAAAACTTCTCATCGCACTTTTCGCGGCCGCGGCATTTACCGTTTCCGCTCAGACCGCCCGCTCCGGCAGCTGGGCGATTGAGTTCCCCAAAGAGGGGAAAGCCGTCAATGTTTCCCAGACTTTCACCCCGTTTTTCAAGATCGAGAATGAAGAGCGCGTGATCGACATGCGCCTGAACGAGCGCGACATGAGCAACGCCAAGCACTGGCTTGCGGTCGACGTCGCGTTCTCCACGAACAAGCCCAAATCCGCCGCGCAGTGGCCGAAATGGCTCGACAACGTCGAGGTCGAAGTCAACATCTTCCTGCCGACCAACGACGACCGCGGCAATGTCGTCTGGTCCGTGATCGGCGGCAAGCAGACGCTCGCTTCGCTTCAGGCCAACGATGGACGGCATTTCGTCCGCATGATGATCCCGCCCGAGGTCATTTACCGCTATTTCGTGTTCGACGGCGTTTCCGATATTTCCAAGGATTACAACAAGATCACGAGCGACCTGAAAAAGATGATGACCGACCTCCCCATCATGGCCGCCATCTCCTACGGCGGACGCACCGTGTACGGCTTCCAGAACTGCGGCAAGGAAGTCTTCTCCCGTCTGGACAAGACCCAGGGCAGCAACCAGCGCGCGAAACTCTTCTATACGCTCCTGAAGGGCGACGGCGACGGCTCCCCGACCGCCACGACCACGGCAAAACTGTTTGACTACATCATCAAGAACAAGTTCAATCCTCAGACCTTCAAATACATGCCGGATGAATTGCTTCCCGTTTCGAAAACCCCGTTCGCATGGGTTCTCTTCGACCGGTTTGAACCTATCAAAGAATCCGCGGGGAAATAACCGATGGCACAGCAGAACTTAATTCTTTGCATCGACATTGGCGGCGACAGCATCAAGGCCGCCGAATTCTCGTATGTTCCCGGGCAGAGTCTGACCCTGGAGCGTTTCGCATATACGGAATATGATTTCTCCTCCGTGAACAATGGCGGTGTTCAGGCCGGCGCCGGAGCCGGCGCCGCGGCGGCCTCCGCAGACGAGCCGTCCGAGGACGTGATCCTCAAGACGCTTGCCGACGTCATCAAAACGAACGGCTTCAGCGCCCGCGACGTCTACATCTCGCTTTCCGGCAAGAACGCGTTCGTCCGGTTCGTCAAGATCCCCGCGATGACCACGGACAAGAACAAGATCCAGGAGATCATCTCGTACGAAGCCCAGCAGGCCATCCCGTTCTCCTCGGGCGAGGTCGTGTGGGATTCCCAGATTCTCCAGCCCACGGCCGACTCCGACGGCAGCGAAATCGACGCCATGATCGTCATCGTGAAGAAGCAGGAAGTCTCCCGCATCTCCGAACTCGTGGAAAAACTCGGCAAGCGCATCGTCCTGATCGAAGTCGCCGGTACCTCCTGTTACAACAGCGCACGCGCGAACAACGTCGGCGCCAACGAATGCCAGATGATCCTCGACATCGGCGGCCGCTGCTCCACGCTTATCTTCCTCGACGGATCCCGCTTCTTCGTCCGCACCATTCCGATCGCGGGCGACACCATCACCCAGCAGATCGCCAGGGAATTCAACATCTCCTACGCCGACGCCGAGGAAATGAAGCGCAAGCACGGGTATGTCTCGCTCGGCGGCGCTTACGAGGAATCCGACTCGGAAGTCGCGTCCGCCGTCTCCAAGATCATCCGCAACGTCATGACGCGTCTGCTTGGCGAGATCAACCGTTCCGTAAACGTCTACCGGGCCACCCAGAAGGGCCGCAAGCCGGAAAAACTCTTCCTCGCCGGCGGCACCTCCATCCTGCCGTACACGCCGCGGTTCTTCTCCGAGAAACTCCGGATCCCCGTGGAATACCTGAACCCGTTCCAGGTCGTCGGCATCGGTCCCGCGGTCGACCAGCAGGTCCTCTCCGAGGTCGCGCACCTGTACGCGGAAACGATCGGCCTGGCGCTCCGCCGCCTCGGCACGTCGCCCGTCGAAATCTCCCTGATCCCCGACTACATCCGCAAACAGAACGAATTCCGCTCGAAACGCCCGTTCTTCCTGGCTTCCGCGATCGTCGTGCTGCTCTATTTCGGTATTTCACTCTGGACCATGTCGCAACAGGCCGAATACATCGCGGCCAAGAGCGACAAGTTCAGCTCCGACGTCTCCCAGCGCGAGGCGATCCAGAAACGCGTGAAGGATGCCAGCAACAAGCTCACGGCGGCAAACAGCGATTTCGACGACGCCGTCGATCTTCTGAAAAAACGCAACAACCTCATCGCGTTCTATTCGCTCATCAGGACCTGCATCCCGGACAACGTCTGGCTGACCGATTTCTCGATCTCGAACGCCCCCAGCTCCCAGATCAAGACCGCCTCGAATGCCACGGCCGCCAACAACCCGGAAACGGCCCAGAACAACGGCGGACAGCTTTCGATGGACATGCCCGAAGAAAGCAATGAACCGTCGAGCAGCTCGGAAACCGACAGCAACGCCCTGACCTGGATCAACATGGTCGCCTACGTCATCTGCGAAAAGAACGACACCTGGCTGAACGACCGCAGCGCCGCCATCAACAACATCACCTCGAAAATGAAGGAAAACAGCAGCATTTTCAAGGCGAAGGACGAAGAGATCAAGATCGTGTACGATGAAGGACGCGACATCTGCGACCATCTTACCATCCGTAAATTCCTGCTTGCCGTCGAACTGACGGAACCCATCGACTCGCCGGAGCTTGAAAAGGCCCTTGCCAAGAAGCTTTCACCCATTCCCTCCGAAGACGATGACGAGGAGGAGGAAGAATAATGAAACAGTTTATCCTGAAAAATATCGGCCTCACGATCATTCTGGCCTTTACGCTTGTCAGCAGCATTGTCCTGCTTTTCCTTATTGAAGGAAAGAGACGGACGATCGCCCAGTCCATGAACGAAATCGACGAGAACGTCAGGACGATCGAATCCATCGACTCCGCGCGCAAACCCAACAGTGTGGCGGAAAGCGAAACAAGAATCAAGGCCGATACCGAGACGCTGAGCAAGAAGAATGTTCTGATCTACCGTCATTTCGGCAAGCCCTACCGTCCCGCCCTGCTCAAGCTCCTGAAAAACATCGCGTCCCCGGCCGAACTCAAGACCGATCTCCCCGTTGATCCGAGCCTCGTCGCCAAGCCGAAACCGGCGCCCGAAAAGGACGAGGAAGACGAAGAGGACGAAGAGGAAGTCACGGAGACCAAGCCCGCGACGCCCGCGCCCCCGACCGACGAGGAGAAGGAATTCTACGATCCGGCGTCCAACCGCGTCGTCCTCGCCTTCGACGAGGAAACGCTCCGCTCCCTGCTCGCCGACCTCTACAGGGAGATTCACCAGGATTCCGACGATGACACGTTCGTCATCCCCGATTCGATCCAGACCGAGCGCTCGCAGCTCTTCGATAAGCTGTTCAACCAGATCATCGAGGCCCCGGAAGTGGTCGACCCCGCCCGCGCCGAGGATTTCCGCAAGGCTGCCGCCGCGAAGTTCGCGCAGGCTTTCGCCATCTTCCGCGATGACGTCCAGGCGCTCACGCTTGAGAACGTGAACGACAGGGTCGCGCACGAACTCTTCCTCGACGCCCTCGGGCTCCCGCGCCTGATGCGCCAGCGCGACTGCAAGAACTACATCGATTTCCTCTACGAAAAGTACCTTGCGTCCGACATCATCCCCGGCATTGCCGAGGCGGAAGCGATCGAAAAGGAACAGCTCGTCCAGGATTTCATCTACGGAAAGAACCTCAACCGCCAGGCGCTCCCCGTGCCTGAAATGGTCATCCCGATCATCCGCAACTTCCAGATCAAGGAAGACCTCTTCCGCAGGATGAAGGACGCCGGAATCGGCCGCCTGAAATCCATGAATGCCGGCGTGTTCTACGGCTCCACCATGGACGGCGACGCCGAAGGCCCCATCCTCTATTTCACCTATACGCTCGACATGATCGCCTCCATGGATGCGATCGACGCGTTCATCAACTCTCTGCACAACGCATACAAGACCGACCGCGTGTATGTCATCAAGGACATCAAGTTCTCCGCCCCGTACGAAGACCTGATCAACGCGAATGCCGTCGTCGCCTCCCACACGGACACCCTCGGCGGAACGCAGACGGCCCGGCGCGGCAACACGCAGTCCGCGATCCCCGGAGCGCCGCCCGCCGACCAGAATGCGGCCCAGCAGCAGACCACCACCGACCAGAACGCCGTCGTGACAACGGCGTCGAGTTCCTATGAGCTTACCGACCCGCATCATCCCGATTACGGCAAAGTTCTGATCGGCGAAACCCGGGACGAGATCGAATGCACGATCGTTGTGAATTATCTGTTCTATCGTGCCGACAATATCACCCCCCAATGACGGAGCAGGCTAAATGAAAAAGTTTCTTCTCGCGCACTACGAAAAAATCATTTTAGCGGCCCTGCTTATCCTTTTCACGGCCCTGCTTTACTATTCGCTGGTGTTTATCCAGCAGGCTCAGAACAAGTACGTCGACGCAAAGGTGAACCCGGTCCAGAAGCCGTCCGACTACGAAACCATCGACTTCTCCGCCGGTCCCAAATACAAGATGGAAACCATCTTCTCCGAATGGAACACGGTCGCTTCCGAGGATGATTCCGCAAACAGGACGCAGCTGATGGCGCCGTATCCCATGGCCGAATGCGTTTTCTGCCATGTGCTGATCCCCGCCAACGCCTATCCGGCCATCGGCGAAACGAAGAACGGCAAGTGCCCCGCCTGCGGCAAGGCCCTTGCGCCGCGCATCAAGGTCGAGGAAAATGAACTCGCCGGCAAGGCCGATCAGAACGGCAACAACATCCCGGACGAATGGGAAAAGGAATACAACATCAGTTCCGAGTACACGCATCCCGATTCGGACGAGGACAACGACGGCTTCTCCCTGACGCAGGAGTTCAAGGCGAAGACCAATCCCACCGACCCGCTCAGCCATCCGAATTATATCACGCAGGTTTACGTCGACGCGATCAGCCAGCAGCGTTTCACCGGCCTGGAACTCGTCTCCGTCGATATGACCAAGAAAGACAAGAAGGACTGGCAGGCCACCTTCAACGTCGTCCGCAACGACAGGAAGCGCTCCGAGTTCGTCCAGATTGACCGCGGCACGTTCAAGAACAATAACGTCGACTTCAGCGTCGTGGACATCGAAGTGGACGACAAGACGCAGTCCCCGATCGTCTACATCCAGCGCGTCGGCAAAGTCGAGCGCATCGCCTGCCGCCCCAAACAGGCTGTCTACGATCCCGCGCCGCGCGTGAGGTTCCTCAACGCCCTGTTCGACACCAAGTTCATCTCCCAGGTCGGCGCCACGTTCAAGCTCGGTACCGAGAAGACCGGCGAAGAACTGTATACGGTCGTTTCCGCCGATCCCGCCACGAAGGCGGTCGTCGTGGAATCCGTCGGCGATACCCCGCAGACCTACAATATACCGCTTGCTCCGAAGGATACGCCCGCCACGACGACTACGAACTCCGGCAGCGCAATTCCCGGAGCGCCGCCCACCACGCCGACCCGCAGGGACAGCTCGCCGTTCCTTCAGCGCCAGAGATAATCCGCACACCCCAACCCCGTTGATACATAGTCAATAATTCAAAATAAAACAACCAAGGATGAGACAATGAAGATGAGACCCCATTGTTTTCTTCGCCCGATCCTCCGGCCCGCCGCCGTCTTCGCGCTCGCGTTCGGCCTGACAGCCCTGATGCTTTCCGCTCAGGACGAGCCTCTGCCGGCGGATGACGATGCGGTAGTAACGGAAATCGCGGAGGAAACGGTTTCCGGCGGCGACGCGGAAGCCATTGAGGCTGAGGCCGAAGCGGAAACCGATGCGGAAGCCGACGCTGACGCTGATGCGGAAGCCGAACCGGAAGAACCCGCCCTTTCCGACGAGGAACTGGAAATCACAACCTCCGTGGAAGCGGACATGCTTGAGAACGAGGCGCTGTTCAACGAGCTTCTCGCGAAAGCCATCACCCGCACGAACGAAAAACAGTTCGATGCCGCGTTCAAACTCTTCGACGACGCGAAGGCCGAACTCGAAAAGTGCGAAGTGTCCCCGACCAGGGCCGCCTTCGCGGACCGTCTCGCCAATGAACGCAAGAAAGCCCAGATCCTCTACGGCAACAAGATCCTCGAAGAATGCGAGGACACGTTCAACAAGCTCCTCATCCTCTCCGACACCAAACATACCGACGAGACGATCGTAATCGGCCAGAAGCTCCTCAAGGACCTGATCTGCGCCAACGTCGTCTACTACCTCGGCATTCCTCCCGGAATCGACGAGGACGGCAACTACGTCGTCCCCTCCTACGACAACGCCGAACTCCAGGTCGCCATCGCCAACGACCCGGTCAAGAAAAAGAAAGACCAGTTCGCCGCCACCGTCGAGTCCATGAGGTTCTCGACGCAGGAACGCATCGACAGCCAGAATTTCTGGGACGAGACCAGCCTCGACGCCGTCGATCCCCGCTACTATGAACGCCAGCGCGAGATCAATCTCCTGTTCCGCGCGGGCCAGTTCCTCTACCAGAACGATGCATGGGACGAAGCCCGCGACAAGATGGAACAGATCCTGGTGAAGGACCCCTATAACGAGGACGCCATCACCCTTCTGGAAAAGATTTACCGCAGACTCTACGCCATTGCCGACGTCCGCGTGTACAACGAACTCCTCCGCGAGCAGGCGCAGTCCGACTGGGCCTGGGTGGAGAGCATCCCCGACGTCCGCAACATCGTGATCACCGGCAGCGCCGATCCCTACGAAGCCGCGGGCAACGAGCTGTACAACCGTCTGAACGACCTGATGATCGACCACATCGAATTCGAAGGGTCCGACATCACGTCCGCGATCTCGCTTCTGCGCGCCCGCAGCAAGGACCTCGACCCGCAGGGCGAAGGCTTCAACATCATCGTCCCGCAGTCCGAAAAATACGCGGACAAGACCGTCACGCTCAACCTTGACCAGATCCCGCTGTACGAAGTCATCCGCTACATCTGCAAGATCACCGGCCTTAACTTCCGCATCGACGAAACCGACAAGATCATCACGATCGGATCCGGTTCCGACGTCAGCGACATGATCACGCGCTACATTCCGATCCGGCAGGCCACCATCCTGCGCATCGTCGGCAACATGCGCGCCGAAGGCATCGGCGACGGCATCACGCAGGAAGACACGATCGGCTCGGGCGACACCGTCGGCAACCTCATCACGCTGAGCGGCGCCGAGTCCGATCCCGACAGCATGCGCGTCACCTCGATCGCGCCGGAAACGCTCCGCACCTACTTCGCCGAGAGCGGCATCCCGTTCGAGGACGGCTCCTCCATCGCCTACGACGCCCGCGCCAACAAGCTCACGGTCGTGAACACCCCCGAGAACATCCGCCAGCTCGAATTCGCCATCCGCGACATGGACATGCAGGATCCTCTGATCCTCATCGAGTCCAAGATGGTCGAGATCAAGATGAACGACCTGGAGGAACTCGGCTTCGACTGGACGCTGACCCACACCGCCACCGACGGCGAGCATTTCAGCTTCGCGCTCACGACCCCGGACATCAGTTCCGGTTTCGCCGACAACACGCTCGTGAACAACCTGAACCTCCTTCCGAACTTCGGTCCCGGCGGCAGCTGGAGCCTCTTCCTCACGATCAACGCCATCGACCGTACCGACCGTTCGGAAATCCTCTCCACGCCGAAGGTCGTGACCGTTTCCGGCCGTCAGGCGCAGGTTCAGATGGTCCGCCAGATGTACTTCCCGGAACGCTGGACCGAGCCTGAAATCTCCACCAGCTGCGGTTCCAGCGTCACGTTCGAACCTTCCTATCCGGAATTCGGCGGCGCACGCGACATCGGCACCAGCCTGACGGTCACGCCGACCCTGCAGCCCAACAACTACACGATCCGCCTGGAGCTGAATCCCTCGGTCACCGATCTCACCGGCTGGTCCGACTACAGCTACAACTACGTGATCGGCGAATTCGCATCCGGCGAAGAGTATCCCATGACGCTCAAGATGCCGGAAATCTCCAACCGTGAAGTCCAGACGACGATCAAGGTCTACGACGGCCAGACCGTGGTCATCGGCGGTATCCTCAGCGATACGCACGGACAACTCAGCGACAGATGGCCCATCTTCGCGGACATCCCGCTCATCGGCCGCCTGTTCACCGAGTCCGCCGCCGAGTCCCACAAGGACAACCTGATCATTTCGGTGTCGACGCGCCTGATCAGCGGCGACGGCATCCCTGTCCGGACCAACACGCAAAACGGTCTCCCGGACTTCAGACGGTAAGGAGAAGCTGAAATGAAGAAGATTAAAGATATGAAATATTTCATGGAGGCTCCCATGCACGCATTCCCCCGCTATTCCGCCATCCTCCTGGCGCTCGCGTTCTCGATCCCCGTCCTCGCGCAGGACGTCGAGGACGTGATCCTCGAGGAAGAAGAAATTCCCGTCGTTGAGACGGTCGAGGAAGAAGAGATTCCCGTCGCCGAGACGACCGAAGAACAGCCCGAGGCCGAACTCACCGACGCAGAAAAGGAAGCGCTTCGGGATCAGACCGCCGCATCCATCGAAGAACTGATCGCCCGCGATGCGATGAGGAAAAACGCCGACGAACTCATGAAGAAGGCGTCCTCCGCATTCGAGCACGAAGAATACGACGTCGCGGTCGACGCCTACGTCGATGTCCTGAAGCTTCTTGAGCAGGACGTCGTCAACGGCGAAGTCCCGGACGCCAACAAGGCGAAGATCGCCGAAGTCCAGAAGATGATCTCCAACTGCTACTACTTCTGGGCGCGGAAGATCTTCAACGAGGCGGAAGAGACGGCTCAGATCGGCCTCTACGACGAAGCTATCGAAAAGTGCGAGGAAGCCATCAAGGTGTATCCGCTCTCCGAACCCATCATGCGCAAGACCATCGATGAATACACCATCATGAAGTCCTCCGCCCAGTACAAGAAGGATACCTCCGACGAGGAACTCATCCCCGAGGCGAAGAACCGCGTGAAGCGCATCTCCGTCCTGATCCGCCAGGGCCAGACGCTCTACAACACCAAGCAATGGAACCGCGCGCAGGAGAAGTTCAACCAGGTCATCATCCTTGACCCTTACAACATCACGGCCATCGACTATCTCCGCCGCATCTACATCCACGAATCCGAGACCGGCAAGCGCCGTCAGGGCGCTGTCTACCTGGAACGTGAAGCGGAAGCCCTCTGGGAAATGATCGCCCCGATCCCGACCGGGTCCGAAACCTCCGACGACGTCGTCATCGAAGACGTCAAGGTGAAGGAAGACAACGTCGGCACCACCCAGAAGAAACTCAACGACATCATCATCGACCGCATCGACTTCGAGGAAGTCTCCATCACGCAGGTCGTCCAGTTCCTTAAGCACACCAGCAAGGACAAGGATCCCGACCGCATCGGCGTCAACTTCGTGCTCCGGTTCAACACGGACGACACCAATTCCGCCTCCAGGCCCGTCAGCGAAGAAGACGAATTCGGCGATGATGACGGGTTCGAAGAGGAAGAGGAACCCGAAGAGGAAGAAGAGTCCTACGAAGGAGATTTCTACTCCTACGACGACAACATCCCCGGCGGCCCCGGCGGCGAAGAGCCCGTGCAGACTGCCGAGAACACCACGGTCAACCTCGTGGTCGAAAATGTCTCCCTGATCGACGCCATCCGCTACATCTGCAAGGCGGCCAACCTCCACTTCCGCGTCGAAAACTACGCGGTCGTGATCGCGGCCAAGGACGTCCCGCTCGACGAGTTCGTCCGCAAGACGTTCCCGATCGACAAGGAAATCCTCGCCAGCGGCATCATCGGCGGCGACCTGACCAATGAAAACGTCAAGCAGTACCTGATCGACCGCGGCATCCCGTTCCCGACCGGCGCATCCGTCCGCTACGACGAGATGAGCAGCCGCCTGACGGTCTACAACACCTCCGAGGCGCTCGACCGCGTGGAAGACCTCATCGACCAGATGGACGTCTCCGACCCGCAGGTGCTGATCCAGGTGAAGTTCGTCGAAATCGAAATGAACGACCTGCAGGAACTCTCCTTCGACTACACGTTCTCCCGCGTCGCCCCGACGTGGGACGAAGTCACGGCCAGCGGCATCCAGCCGCTCGGCGCGACGTATGCGACGGTCAACGGCAATGACGAAAACACCGGCGTTACCGCCAACGACTCCTTCATCATGTATTATCAGAACGCCTCGGAAACCCGTCGCCAATCCCTGGGATCCGGGGAAGAGCCCGCCTGGGTTGACCCGGCGATCGACCCCACGTCCCTGGATACGCGGAACATGCAGTCCCTGAACGTCGCGAAAGGCGATGTATACTTCGTTCCCGAGAACCTGGAAGACGGCGAGGCCTACTACAAAGGCGTCCTCCAGAACGAAGCGGCGAAGAACTACGGACACCACATCACCTGGGGCCCGAACAGCCACTTCAACCGCAACTCCCAGACCAGTCCCGGCATCTTCGGCGCCACGACCGGTACGCAGAACGACACGGTCTTCAACTGGTCGACCTACAACGCGGACGGCTACCAGTTCACCGGCGGCATCCACGCCCTGGACAACGCCGACTCCACGGAAATCCTTTCCGCGCCGCGCCTGACGACCATGAACAACCAGAACGCCGTCATCCGCATGGTCACCGAAAAGTACTATCCGACCGACTGGGAAGAGGCCGAACTCGAAACCATCTCCACCAACGGCTCCAACGTGCCGGTCTTCACGCCGTCCATCCCGCAGTTCGGCGGCGCCACCGAAGAAGGTATCGCGCTCCAGGTCCGTCCGCGCGTGGAAGAGGACAACTACACGATCTTCCTCGAAATGACCCCGGTCATCCAGGAATTCATCGGCTGGACCGACTACTCCTACTCCATCCCGCTGGGAGAAAACAACGAGCTGTATCCCAACACCCTGAAGATGCCGATCATCGAAGCGCGTTACCTGAACACGAACGTCATGAGCTACGACGGCGAAACCGTCGTCCTCGGCGGCGTGATCCGCGACGAGCTGTCCATGATCGAAGACCAGTACCCGATCCTCGGCGACCTCCCGCTGATCGGCCGCTTCTTCCAAGGCAAAGGCAAAGGCGCCAAGAAGACCAACCTCCTGATCTTCCTGACCAGCCGCCTGATCAAACCCGACGGATCTCCGTTCCGCGAAGACCAGAGCGGACGCGGCGTTCCCGCGATCTGATCGCCCTGTTGCAAAACTCCGACCCGGAGCCGGTTTTCGGTTCCGGGTTTTTTATCGTTCGGAAGGATTCGGCAGGTGCGGAAACGTTCGGAAACAGATATGCGGCCCTCCTTGTCCCGTCAGGATACGCGCAAGGGCCGTTTCAAGGCGATTCCGACGCGGTTCCGGGCTTTTCCGATATGAATATGGTCTTTGAGACTCCGGCGTTCCATGGGCCGTTTCCGGCATTCCTCGGGCATCCTGACCGGGCTCGGAGGGGTGTCCCATATTCCGCCCGTTCGTGTTTTTTTGAAAAAAATACTTTTCTCCGCTAAGATTTCCGGCGTTTTCCCGACTAATTATCAGAACACGTTTTTGAAACACACCATACAAGGAGCAAAAATCATGAAGAAAACACTGTTTTACGCCGCCCTGTGCGCCATGAGCATCGCGCTTCCCGCGTTCGCCGATGAAGCTGCGGACCAGAAGGTTGCCGCCGAACTGAACCGCCAGGGATTCAAACTCTTCGATACCGTCTGCAAAGAGGATGCGAAGGGCAACCGGTTCATTTCGCCGTTCAGCATCGACGGCGCGTTCGGCATGGTCTACTGCGGCGCGAAGGGTACGACCGCCGACGAAATCCGCAAGGTGCTCGGCCTGCCCGCCGATCCCGCGGAATGCGGCGCGTTCTTCGACGCGGTCACGAAGCAGTATGCCGAGGCGGAAAAGACCGAGATCCTGGTGTCGAACTCCGTCTGGACCGACACGGACCAGAACGTTCTGCCCGAATTTACCGAAATGATCAAGAAGTATTACGGCGGCGCGTTCTACAAGGAAGATTTCGGGCAGTCCGCGAAGGTCGCCGCGAAGATCAACGCCTACGTCGAAGGCCGTACGAAAAACATGATCAAGGACCTGCTCACGCCCGATTTCTTCAGCAAGGACACCTCCATGGTCCTGCTGAACACGCTGTATTTCGAGGCGAAATGGGCGAACCCTTTCCCGAAGGACGACACCAAGCCGATGGCGTTCACGCAGTTCGGCGGCGGTGAAAAGGAAGTCCAGATGATGTACCAGAAGAGCAACGGCATCGCCTATTTCGCCAGCCGTCAGGACAACGTCCACGCGATCGTCCTGCCCTACGAAAACCGCCGGTTCGAGCTCGTCGCGCTCATGCCGATCGACGGGGGCGTCGACCACGGCGAAGCCGCGCTGAAGACGATCACCGCCTCCATCGGCGACAAGCTCGATTCCTGGCTCGGACGCCGTCAGCGCGGCGAAACGCGCGTTTGGCTGCCGAAGACCGACCTGACCTGCAAGATCAACCTCAACAAGACGCTCCAGGGGCTCGGCATGAAGAACCCGTTCTCCAATTTCGCCGATTTCTCCGGCATCGATACGGAAGAGGCGCTCAAGATTGAGAACGTGGTGCACAAGACCGCGCTGAAGATGGACGAAGTCTCCACGAAGGCGGCGGCGGCGACCGCCATCGGCATGGCCAGGATCACCTCCATCGGCATGCCCGATCCCGTCAACGAATTCCGCGCCGACCGTCCGTTCCTTGTGCTCATCCGCGACAACCAGACCGGCCTCATCCTCTTCATGGGCCGCGTCAACGATCCGGGCGTGGCGAAATAACCGGACGTCCGCACAAGAAAACCGAAAACGGCTTCACCCCGCAAAGATGAAGCCGTCTTTTTTTTGTTTTGAAAAGAGGAAGAACTTATTCAGAAGTACCGGATTCCGGCGCATTTCCGGCCGGTTCGTTACCCGTGCCGCCGGCCTGCTGCTTCATGAGCTCGGAACTGATAAAGACGGCTGTCGGACCGTCCGCCCCGCCGATGATGGCGACGCCCGGCCCCGTTCCGGCGTCCGCCGGGGCCGAAGCATCGGCATCATCCTGTTTTTCCGTTTTTTCACGTGTGAGATGCTCCGGTTCAACGGAAAGCAGGCGGATTCTCATGAAAAGCTCGTCGATTCCTTTCACCCTGCCGTCGCCGGAAAGCCAGGCGGCGATTTCCTCGTTCGAAGCGCGAATCTCGTCCAGCCGGATCGTTTCATGCCATCCGGTCAGGAACCTGTGGAACGCCGACGCCTGAAACGCATAGCCGTTCCCCCAGGCGATCTGCCAGATTCCGGTCAAAAAAACGACCAGCGCCGCCAGGATCATCATGATGCAGTCGCCGGTGTGGCGTTTTTCGCGGCGTCCGGGTCCGAACATCATCAGGTTCGCCCCGGCGAAGAGGAAACAGCCGCCCAGCAGCCAGACGTAGCGGAACCGGAGGTTTTTGTCCGGTTCATGGATTTGGTACTCATCGGTCGCGGCGGCGGCATCCATGCACGCGATCGCTTCGGGGAGCGTTTCGGTTTGCTTCAGCGCCTCGCAGAACTGTTCGCAATAATGCCGTTCCAGCGCGGCGGATCCGGTAGCGTTGCTGCCGACGATCATTCCGGCGATACCGACCATGGTCGTGCAGTAGCAGGTGAGGATGGCGAGCAGGATCACGATGCCCCACCAGCGCGTTCCCGGAGTCCGGATAGCGCGCACCAGGAGATAAAAGATAAGAACGAGAAAGAGGATGGGGACGGCCAGCGTCACGAAAACAGGGATCATCTTCGACATACCGGCGGCGCAACCTTATCGTTTCACTTCGCGGGCGAGGGATAATAGTCCAGCAGAATACGTTTCCACTCGGCCGCCGTCTTCGCGTCGCCCATCATGTCGCGCACCTTGCGGAAGCCGTCGCCGTAGACCGGGTCGGTATTCTGCTCCATGCGCCACGGCACGCGGTCCAATTTTTCGGTTTTGGCGTACAGCCAGGAAACGAACTCGGCGAAACCTTCGCGGATTTGCGGATCGTCGATGTGCGGCAGATTCTCCTGCATCCAGTCGTGGGCGAGCTCATGCGCCCCGACTCCGCGGAAGAAGTCCGGCGGCTGTCCGATCAGGATCAGGATGCGGAATTCATCCTTGCTGCGGATGGTATGATTGAAAAATGAAAGGGTGTTCCTGTGGAAGATGAAGAGGCCGAGCTCATGTTCGCCGTCGCCGGTGGATTCCTTTTTCAGTTCGGCGCGGGTGCAGAGGTCGAATTTGATCGGATGCTTCGTACCCATTTTGAACTTGTCGGCGAGCTTCTGACGGAGTGCAGTCATGATCTTTTCCGCCTCGGACTGCGTAAAGATGGCGTCGCGGGCGCATTCGCGGCACAGCTTGCGTCCGTCGCCGAGGTCCTTTGCAAACTTGTCGAGCGGCATCTGGCAGCTGGCGCACGCAGGCAGTTCCCGACAGTATTCGCAGAGGAAGACGTTGTTGCCGAGGATATATCCCTTGGGTTCGCGCCGATGGCAGTGGACGCATTCGTGGAACGTGGTTTCCAGGCAGGTTTTCGAGCAGAAGTTCCTTCCGTCGCTGGTATACCCTGACTTGAACCGTTTGCCGCAGACGTCGCAGACCGGAAGAAGCGACTCGGCATACTGGTTGAAGCATTTCTCGCTGCAGAAATTCTTGTCCTCGGATTTCAGGAACGAGGCGTTGGAATCGATCTTCTTGCCGCACCAGTCGCAAACCAGTGTATTCCGCTTCGCGGCGAACAGTCCGCCGCAGAGCAGAACGGAAAGGAAAAACAACAGAAACAGGGTGAAAAGACGGTGCATCATAGTGCTTCTGAAACTCCGTTGTCAGTTCATAGTTGACAAGAATATAGCACGATCGGGAACGAATGTCAAACGCACAACGGGGATTATGTTTGATTTTTTAAAGAAAAATAGCGGAAACGACGGATTATTTGCCGTTCTTTTTCCCTTTCAGAGGAAACTCCTTCAGCAGGATGGTTTTCCATTCGGCGGCGGTCTTCGCGTCGCCCATCATTGCGCGGACCTTGCGGAATCCGCCGCCATACACATCATCCGTGCGCCCTTCGGTGTACTCCATCATGCGTTTGTTCCCCTCGGCCTTCGAGAACGACCAGGCGACGAACTCGGCGAACCCCTCGCGTATCTCCGGCTTGTCCATCAGATGCGGCAGCGTCTCGTCCATCCAGTCATGTGCAAGTTCGTGCGCCCCGACGGAACGGAAAACGTCGCGCGGAAGTCCGGTCAGGATGCGGATCGTGTACTGGGGTTTGTTCCGGATCGTCTTCGGATCGAACCAGCCGAGCTCATTGTGTTCGCCGTCGGCCTCCAGGTTGAGGTCCTTTCGCGTGCCGAGCTCGTAAATGATCTTATGCTTGGACGTCATTTTGAATTTCGCGGTGAGCACCTGCCGGACATCCTTCATGACTTTTTCCGCCTCGGTCTTATCCTTGATACAGTCCTTCGCGCAGTCCCGGCAGAGACGGTCCCCGCCGCCAGACACTGTTTCGGACGGGAGACCACAGTATTGGCAGCGCGGCAGAATAGCGCATTCATAGCAGAGCGGAACCAGTTTGGCCGCGCAGTTCTTCACCTGAACCGAAACGAATTTCTCCTTCCCGCAATGCGCGCACTTCGCAGCGGACGGCTTGGCGTCGTCCGCTGCCTGAGCGAAAAGTCCAGCCGGGAACATGCACAGGACGGCCGCGGCAAGAAGAAAGAAAGAGAGGGACTTCAACATGATTCACTCCATGTTTTCCGTTGGAAAAAAATAATGGAAGAATATAGCATGTCGGATGCGAAAAGTCAAATGCCGGGCCTGTCATGGACGGAAAGGCGCGTCTCCGGAAGTCCGCAATTGAATCATGCGAGAAAGCCGGTGTCGCCAGTGTCATCTGATTTTTTCACGACAGCATGTCATCTTTCCGGATGAGTTTCGCACCCCGTCAAATCGCCTTTAGTGAAATGTTTATGGAATCCTGCCGGCGGAGCCGTTTTGATTTTATCGTGACACCCTGGAACAAATCGCGCAAAGCCGCGCCAACCCTGTCCATCATTGTCTACTGGATTGCGTAACTTTGCCTTATTTTTCAGAAAAGTGATTGATTCGATTTGCAATAATATTTGACATGGTGTATATTATCATGTTGCTATCTCTGACAACCTGCAAACCGGAGTTCATAAACCATGGCAAATTCCGACCCCGCTATTCTCAGAAAATCAGTTTCACGCCTCTATGATGCATTCCGTGAATCGGTCGATAGCATCGGAAATGTCTCCTCGATCGATGTCAGCATCCGCCAGCATCAGACGATGTCCCTGGTCTGCCGTCTCACCGAGGAAAAACCGAACGGCGTTACGCTGAAAGAACTTGCGGAAGCCATGAAGCTCGCGCCCGCGACCGTGTCCGAACTCGTCGAGTCCCTCGTGAAAAAGGATTTCCTCCAGCGCGTCCAGAATCCCGAAGACCGCCGCGCGGTCCAGATCACCCTTACTCCCCATGGACAGACCCTGCTTGACGAAAGCATCAAGCGCGTCGAGGGGCTTTGCGAAAAGCTCCTGAACGGCCTTTCCACGTCCGAACGGACCTCCATGCTCGGCGCCCTCGCCAAGATCACGAGCAGGCTCTGAGGTTCGTCGCCCGGCCGCGGCGCCGGCCCTTTCCGGTTTCCGTACCGAACCCGCGACCGCGGTGTTACGCGCGGCAACCGGTTTGTTTTTTCCCAAAAAAACGGTTTTTCTGTTTGCAATCGCCGCGGGCGTATGCTATATTATATTCTGTCTTATCTGCGGAGAGATGGCCGAGTGGTCGAAGGCGCAGCATTGGAAATGCTGTATAGGGGCAACTCTATCGTGGGTTCAAATCCCACTCTCTCCGCCATTTTTATTTTAAATCCCCGTTCCTTCTTCGTTTCCTGCTGATAAACCGTTCCATTTTCGTTTTTTTCGAACGGGACGATGGGATTGCGTGTGGGATATAACGTTTCCGCGGAAAAACGCAGCCGCGGACGTGCTGTTAAACGAATCCCTGTCTCAGTCTTCCGGAGGGACGAAAAGCGTGACGGCCTCCTTGTGCCGGCCGCGGAACCAGGTGGCCTGTCTGCGGGCATACTGGCGCGTGGCGATCACGATGGATTCCAGCAGTTCCGCGCGGGTCATTTTCCCCGCGAGATAATCACCGATCTGCGCGTATCCGATGGCCTGCCACGCGGTCGGCGATTGCAGAAGACCTTTCGCAAGCATGACGCGCGCCTCCTCGATCCAGCCGGAATCCAGCATGGCGGCGGCGCGACGGCGGATCCTGCGCACCAGGTCGGCCCGGTCGCGGACGAGCACGAACTGCGCGAACGACGGATCGGGGGCGTCCCCGCCGGACTGCAGTTCGGTGATCTGTTTGCCGGACAGCAGGAAGACCTCGCGGGCGCGGATAAGTTTGCGTTTGTGCGGGTAGAATCTTGCGAAATCAAGCGGGCATTCACGCTCCATGACGGCCGCGAGCTCGGGAAAATGCTCCTCGTTGTCATATGCGGCGTCGAGTTCGTCGCGCAGGCCCTGGTTCGCCGGGAGGACATCCAGCCCGTACACCAGCGCGTGAAGGTACAGCCCGCTGCCGCCGGCCACGACCGGAAGACGGCCGCGCGCGCGGATTTCGCCGATGATGCGGAGGGCGTCCGTGCGGAACCGGAACACGTCGGATTTCTCCGAGATGTCCATGGAGTCGATCAGGTGATGCGGCACCAGGCGGCGTTCTTCGGCGGTCGGCTTGGCCGTGCCCACGTCGAGTCCCCGGTAGAACTGCATGGAATCGGCGGAAACGATCTCGCCGCCGCATTCGCGCGCGAGAGCGAAAGCCAGTTCGGATTTCCCGGCGGCGGTCGGCCCCATGACGACGGGGATCCCGGGCGTCCGCCGGATGGCGTCAAGCAGGTTTCTCAGCGTCGCCGGCGTCATCCCGTTTCACCTCGGATTTGTTTTCGGGCCGGAAGAACGAGGAGATCACGAACAGCGTGACACCGCAGCAGATCGCCGAATCCGCCACGTTGAACGACGGCCATTCGGCGACGTTCCGCCAGTGAAACCGGAGGAAGTCGATGACCGCGCCGTGCCAGAGACGATCCGAGCAGTTGCCGGCGATGCCGGACATGACCATCAGAAGCGCGAAACAGCGTTCCGGCCAGCCGGCGCTCAGTTTCCGCAGGAAGACGATCAACAGGACGAATGCCGCAATGGAAATCCCGAACGGAATCCACGGGAAATTATGAAACATGCCCCACGCCGCGCCCTTGTTCGTGACATGCGTGAGGTCGAAGAAACCGGGGATGACCGTGACGCGGTCATGCAGTTCGATGTTCCGCAGGACCAGGACCTTGGTCACCTGGTCCAGGATCACCAGCACAAGCGCGAACACAGCGGCGGCAAGGATGACATGGCGTTCCCGGGACGATCCGGACGTCATGCGGGCTTCTGGAGTGAAAAACTTCATGGCGGACAGAGGAATAATGCGGAAGGAATGACGCGGCGGGAATCACCGGTTATTCAGCACCGGGGAGGAATGCGTCCCGTCTCGCGGGAATCAGCGGTGACGCCCCCCCTCGCTCGCTTCCTTGCGGGACTTGCAGGCCACGCAGAAACGCGCATAGGGCTTGACCTCGAGACGCGCCGGGCTGATTTCGTTGCCGCACTCGATGCAGATGCCGTATTCGTTCTCGTCGAGGCGGGTCAGCGCTTCGTCGATCATTTCGATCACGGTGCCTTCGTCGGACAGCAGGCCCAGTTCGAAATCATGCTGGAAATTGTCGCTTCCGAGGTCGGCCATGTGCGTCGCCATGCCCGCTCCGGGACCGGTTTTTCTGTTGGTCAGGGCATCGGCACGGTGGATGTTCAGCTGGTCCATGTAGCCGGCCCTCAGCTCAAGCAGGATATCCCGGTAGTGCTTTTTCATCTTCGGGGAGAAATGCGATTTCCTGATGATGTGGCCGCTGGCTTCCGCCTGGTTCTGGAATGCCGCGACCTCGGCCTTCGTGACAATGCGGCCGTGGTGGGAGGCCTGGACGTCTTTGTTCTTGTCCGGCTTTTTCTTGGCGTTGTTCAGCACGGCGGCCGATTTCGAAGCCGCTTTTGCAGAGACATTGACCTCAACCTTCACCGGAGCGGCCTTAGCCGCGGGAGCTGCCTTAGCGGCAACCTTCACCGGAGCGGCTTTCGCGGCAACCTTCGCCGGGGCGGCCTTCTTCGCAGGGGCAGCCTTCGCGGCAGCCTTCGCGGCGGCCTTCTTCGCAGGAGCGGCCTTTGTTGCGGCGGCCTTCTTCGCAGGAGCGGCCTTCTTTGCCGGGGCAGCATTCGCCGAAACGGCCTTCACAGCGGTTTTCGAGGCAACCTTCGCCGGGGCGGCCTTTGCGGCAACCTTCACCGGAGCGGCCTTTGTTGCGGTAGTCTTCGCGACGGCTTTCTTCGCGGGAGCTTTGACCTCAGCCTTAGCGGCAACCTTCGCGGTAGTCTTCGCGGCGGCCTTCTTCGCGGGAGCTTTGACCTCAGCCTTAGCGGCAGCCTTCGCGACGGCTTTCTTCGCGGGAGCGGCCTTCTTTGCCGGGGCGGCCTTCTTCGCAGGGGCAGCCTTCGCGGCAGCCTTCGCGGCGGCCTTCTTCGCAGGAGCGGCCTTTGTTGCGGCGGCCTTCTTCGCAGGAGCGGCCTTCTTTGCCGGAGCGGCCTTTGCGGCTTTCTTCGCGGGAGCTTTGACCTCAGCCTTAGCAGCGGCCTTCTTCGTCGCGGGTTTGACAGCCGTCTTTGCGGGAGAAGCCTTCGCATCAGTTTTAGTCAGCGGCTTGGAGGCCGGTGTTTTGGCCTGCTTAAGATCATTCTTTTTCATCCGTTACAACTCCTGGTTTTACGGCTGTCGATGGCCGGATCAATGTGTTTTTGAAAAACGATTCATCCTTGCCGGGCCGGCCTTCCGCATCGTAGGCGGACAAAAACCGGAAGTCCGGAAAAAACGATCGAATTATTTAAAATAGCACTAAAAATATGATAATCAAGCCGGATGAATTGAAAAATACGTTTTTCGCTGTATATTTTAAGGCCGGAACATCCGACGCGCCTCATATTCCGGACGGAATGGTCCGGACATCCCCTGATTTGGAGCAACCATGATTGACCTTCACATGCACAGCAGCTGTTCCGACGGCACCCTGACGCCGGAGGAACTGGTCGCCGCCGCCCTGGAATCAGGGCTGGAAGCAGCGGCCCTGACCGACCATGACACGGTTTCGGGCGTGGAACGGTTCCTGTCCGCCGCGTCGGGGACGCCGCTTCACGCCGTGCCGGGCGTCGAACTGGCGAGCATGTTGTTCAGCAAGGATATCCACATCGTGGGGCTGTTCATCGACCCCGGCTGCGCCCCGCTGCGGTCCGCGCTGGAACAGATGCGCCTGTGGCGGGAGGAACGCAACGCGGAGATGGTGGATAAAATCCGGTCGAAAGGGTATGATATCTCGATGGACGAGGTCCTGGCCGAGGCGGGCGGCGAAAGCGTCGGGCGTCCGCACATGGCAGCCGTTCTGCTCGGAAAAGGGTATTTCCAGGACATGCAGGGTGTGTTCAACCGTCTGATCGGGCGCGGCGGCTCGTGCTACGTCGCACGCAAGTATTATCCCGTCGACGTCTGCATCCGTCTGATCCACGGGGCGGGCGGACTTGCGGTCTGGGCGCATCCGCTCCACGCGGCACACGGAGCCCGGGCGGCCCTCCGGAAGATCGGCACGCGGCTGGTCTCCTATGGCCTCGACGGCCTCGAATGCTACTACTCGATGTTCGCCGAACAACAGCAGGCCGACGCGCTGGATTTCGCACGCGCCCGTTCGCTGCTGGTCTCCGGCGGAAGCGATTTTCACGGGGCGTCCCATCCCCGGGTCAAAATGGGAACCGGGATCGACGGCAATCTCGCGATCCCGTTCGAAATCTATGAACGGCTCCTGGCCGCAAAGCAGAACAGGGATTCCCATGACGGCGAAAAAACAAGTTGACGGCATCGTAATGCTCCATAACCTTTATACCCGGCTGGAAAACGTGGTCCCCATGCCGGCCCCGGGAACGCGCGTCGAGCTCGACCTGGGCTGCGGCGACGGCGAATTCGCGCTGGCGCTGGCCGAACGGCGTCCCGACGTGTACGTGATCGCGGCGGACATGCTGCTCGGCCGCGTGCGTAAGGTCCAAAAACGCGTCCTGCGGGACCACCTGGCAAATCTCCACGTGCTGAAGAGCGAGTCGCGCGTGCTGATCTCGCGGACGATCCCGGATGCGTTCCTCGACCGCGTGAACCTGCTGTGCCCGGATCCGTGGCCGAAGGAAAAACACCGCTGCCACCGCCTCGTCACTTCGGACATCATGACGCAGTTCGCGCGCATCCTGAAACCCGGCGGCGTGTTTCATTTCTCCACGGACAATGCGGAATATCTGGAGATCGCCGACCGGACCGTGACCGAATCCGGCCTCTTCGCGCCGTCAGACACCTCGCTTATCGCCGACGTCGCGGACATCAAGACCGGGTTCGAACTGCTCTGGGAATCCGAGGGAAAAACCGTAACGCACCGCGCCTGGCGAAAACTCTGACCTGTTTTTCCGCCCCCGACAGAAAAAAAGAAGTCAAACAGAACGATTCCGGACACCCAGTCAAGTTTCAGTCAAAAGGAACCTGTTCTGACTGAAACTTGCACGTACTGCGCGTATGCGTGAGAGGGGCCATGCTCATTCCCTCCGCTCCGGGACCGGAGAAACTTGTTCGTATGTGCGGGAAGGGGGGAGAAGGGAGCCGTTCCCGAGTTCGAAGCAACCGGACAGATGTGGGGCGTATGAAAGCATGAGGCTGCGCGGCAGGTTGCAACACGACAGCTTCCATCGGACAAATCGGCATGTCCGCCGGAGTTTTTTCCGCTTTTTTCGGAAAAGTTCGGAAAAAAGACTTGATTTGACCGGCGGAGTATGATATATTGCTTTATAAACTATACGCTTTTAACTGAAACTCGAATATCAGGAGACAAATCCCATGAAACAGTCCCTCAAACTCGCCGTCCTTTCCGCCTGCGCCGCGCTCGGCGCCCTCGCCGTCACCTCCTGCGCCACTCCGTTCCCGCTCGGATGCCTCTACACGGACGTCGTTCTGCCGGGTACCGTCGGCGACGGCAACCTGAGCCAGTCCTATAACCGCCGCGGTTCCTCCTCCTGCTACAGCATCCTCGGCTGGGTCGCCGGCGGCGACGCCTCCATCAATGAAGCCGCGGTCAACGGCGGCATCGACAAAATCGCCTGGACGAACACTCACGTGACGAACTATTTCGGCATCTACGGCATCTACAAGACCGAAGTCTTCGGCACCGGCAAGTCCCTCGGTCCCGACCAGACCCTCGCCCCGGCCAAGAGCAATCAGAAGTAATTGACGATCAGGTCCAACTGAATCACCGTGCGCGAGCGCAAGCCGCGCACTTTGACAGCACGGCCTGCTGTGTGCTGTGCGGCGGTTTTCACGGCGTCACCGCGGTTTTCTTCCCGCGACACGTCGGATGCCGCCGTTTTTTGTAAGAACCCGGCCCCCTGATCTTCCCTCCGCCATGACGTTTCTCGAACTGAAAAAAAAACTCACGGAACGCTTTTCGCAGGCGGGATTCGAGGCGGCGGATCTTGAGGCTCACTACATCGTCTGCGAGGCCGCCGGCATCCCCGACCGCGAATTCGCGCTTCACGCCCATGAAGAGACGCCGTCCGATGTTCCGACCCGGGCGGAATCCTTCCTGGCCCGCCGCCTGACGAACGAACCGTGGCAGTACGTTTTCGGGCACGCACCGTTTCGCAATTTGGAGCTTGCCGTCGGCCCCGGCTGCCTGATCCCGCGCCCGGAAACGGAGTATTCCATCGACCTCATGCTCGACGGCCTGCCGCGCGGCGCATCCGTCTGCGAACTCGGTACGGGCAGCGGCGCGATCTCGCTGGCGCTCGCATCGGAGCGCCCTGACCTGACGGTTGTCGGAACCGAGCTTTCCCCCGCCGCACTGAAGTGGGCTGAGCTCAATTTGAAAAGACTTGCGCTGCCGAACGTGACGTTCCTGCGGGGCGACCTCTTCGCTCCGGTCGCCGGACGCAAGTTCGACCTCATCGCGGCGAACCTCCCGTACATTCCGGAGGGCGACCGCGGCAAACTTCCCCCGAACGTGCGCGATTTCGAGCCGGACGAAGCTTTGTTCGGCGGCGCCGACGGCCTGGACGTCATCGCCCGCGCGCTGGAACAGGCTCCCGCGTTCCTGACCCCTGTCGGACGCGTTTTTTTCGAGCTTGATCCGTGCAACGCGGACCGCGCGCTCGAACTCGCCTCAAACTACCTGCGCACTCCCGCGCTCCTGCATGACCAGTACGGCGCGGTACGCTTCCTCACCGGGAGGACATGTCCTCCACTGTAGCAGAGCCCGGCTCCGCTCAGGCACACACAACGTGTGCCGGGCAGAGCCTGCTTTGCATCGGATCGAAGGAAAAAAAGCCCGAACCGTCGCAAAGACGATCCGGGCAAAAATGAACTTGTTTTCCGTTCCGTTTTTTCTCAGAGGCCGAGCACCATCCGGATGAACGCGTCGCCGGTCATGAACCCGAGCGAGCCGTTCGGCGCGGCCTTTTCCGAGTATTCCATAACGGAATCGGGCTGGATGTGCGGGCCCCAGATGCAGACGGGCACCGGGGTGCGCGTATGCTGGCGCATGGAGAGCGGCACGGGATGGTCGGGGAGGACCGCGAATGTGACGCCGCGTCCCTGGAGCGCCTCGACGACGGGCTTGATGATGCGGTTCTCGAAGTCGCGGATCGCCTGCATCTTGAGGTCGAGCCGGCCTTCATGCCCGGTCTCGTCGATGGCCTCGAGATGCACGTACACGAAATCGTGGTCTTCGATCGCACGGATGGCCGCCGCCGCCTTGCCTTCGTAGTTCGTGTCGATGTAGCCGGTGGCGCCCTCGACGGGGATCACATCCATCCCGGCGCACTTTGCGATGCCGGAGATCACGTCGACCGCCGTGATCACCGCGCCGGTCTTGCCGCCGTAGCGTTCCGTGAACTTCGGGAACGACGGCGTGCGGCCCGGGCTCCACGGCCAGATCGCGTTGCCTTTCGCCTCGCCGGATTTCACCAGCGGGTGTTCGGCCAGGAACGCGGCGGCATCCGCCCAGAGTTTATTCAGGAACTCCACCGTGTGCGCGGCTTCCTTCGAGTCGTCCAGCGCGGTCCACGGCAGTTCGGCGACAGGAATGTCCTGCGAGGAATCCGGCTTGTAGTAGCCGACGTTCGGGGAGAATTCCGTTCCATGCAGGATCAGCAGGTTGCGGTAGCTGACGCCGGGATAGAACGTGAGCTTGTCGGAACCGAACCGTTCCTGAAGCGCCTCCATCAGGACGCGGGAATGCTCCTTCGTGATGTGACCGGCGGAATAATCCTTCAGGATGCCGTCCTCCACTGTGATCAGGTTGCAGCGCCACGCGACGTCGTCGGCCGCGAGCGGGATGCCCTGGCTGACCGCCTCGATCGGACCGCGGCCCGGGTAGTACAGCGAGGGAGCGTAGCCCAGCACGGACATGTTCGCCACGTCCGAGGAGGTCGGATAACCTTCCGGCAGGGTCAGGAACGTGCCGGACGCGCCGTTGGCGGCGATCCTGTCCATGGTCGGGGTCGGGACGGCTTCGAGGGGAGTCTTTCCGCCGAGTTCGGGGATCGGGAGATCGGCCATACCGTCGCCGAGGAAGACGACGGCCTTGCCTTTCAGGTCACATGCGCTCATGATCAATTTTCCTTTTTTATCGCGGATTGAATTGTGTTCTGATTATAATAAGATACCATGCGGAAGACGAAAAGTCAAGACCCCGCCGCCCGACGCGGGAGGTTTTCCGCAGTTGATCGTGAGGTCTGACGGTGTCAGGAACGGCATACAATTGTTAGTATACTTTGAAAATACTTTCAAGAAAGTTGCAAAACGCGCTTGAAAGACGCATTACCATGTTGTATTGTATTTTGTCGAAAACATGATTCCATTTATTCAAAAGCCATGGTGCCGATTTCCTTTTCCAACCGGCGCCGCGCGAATCCCGACCAGGACCAGGACGAATGAAGAAAATAACGAAACGGCAGTTTGAGATTGCGGGATTTATTCGCGATTTCATCGGTAAAAACGCGATCTCGCCCACTCTTTACGACATTGCCGAATACTTTTCCATTAAACCGTCTACGGCTGCGGCGCACGTCGCCGCACTGGAACGCAAACGCGTCATCATGCGGCAGAAAGGGCGACGCCGCAGCATCCGGCCCGTCGGAATGGGAACGGGCCTGCCGAAAAAAAGCCCGGTCTGTGTCCCGTTTTACTTGAAAAATACGGACCATTCCGGTGCTCCGGCCTCGTATTATCACGTGGACTCCAGTCTGCTGCCGGACAATGTTCGCGCCAAAGACCTTTTCGCCGTCCAGTACGGATTCCTGAATACGTTTCCCGCCGGATTCAAGGTCGATCCGGGCGACATTCTGATCGTCTGGACCAGGCCGGTCCGGCTTCATCCCGGCATGATCGTGCTGGAACAGAACGGAAGCACACCGTCCTGCCGTCAGGTGAATATGGATTCGGAACCGGATTCCAAGGTGCTGGGACAGGTGATCGCCCTTCTGCGCCCGCTCAAGTAACGGGCCGGTTCGGGGACAGGGACCGAGTCCGGGCGAATCCCGGAACCGCCCCGGGAATGATTTCGGCTTTTTTCTTCTTGCAGACTTGACTTTGCGGAAAATGATTTTACATTATCATACCGTGCTATTTTTTCAACCGGAAGGGCCTGTCATGTTCAGATCGCTTTGCATTCTTTTCGCCGCCTCCCTCGTCATCCTGTTCGTCGGCTGCAAGAGCACCGTTGAAAACAACAACCGTACCGCGGTGGAGCTCTGCCGCTACATGATGCAGCAGACCGGCGGGACATATGACGGTGCGATGGCGGTCGAGCCGATCCATGCGGACGAAGGATTCGCGCTGAAGGTCGCAAATCGCCAGGTCGCTTTCTACAAGTTCAATACGAAGTACAAAAAGGCCCGCGCGAAAATCGAATACGTGGACAAGAACAAGTTCATCTACATCTACGGATTCAAGTTTTCCGCAGTCTCCCACGGTTCCTTCATCATGGTCGATTATGAAGACAACCCGCTGAAGGACAAGCTGCTCGAAGCGTTCAAGAACTTCTGAGCCCGGATTCCGTTCCTCATTCTGCCTTTTCCGCCGGCGTCAGGGCACGACGGTCTGCACCAGTGTCATGTATACCGCGGTCCCCGCCAGGATGGACACCAGCGGATTGCGTTTCCACAGCTGAAGCGCGACCACCACGACAGCCGCGGCAATCTCCGCCAGCCCGAACATGTGTTCGGCGGGCGCGCGGTCCTGGGCGTAACAGGCGAAACAGTACACCACCAGCATGGCGATCGCCGCCGGGGACAGGACGTTTCCGATGCTCAGGACCAGCGCGGGCGGGCGTTTGCCCGAGCCGAAGAACAGGAACGGCAGCGCGCGGAGCAGGAAGGTGACGCCCGCGGTGACGGCGGTCAGGATCAGCAGATATTCGGTCGAGGTCCCGTTCATGATTTCGTTCCGGGTTTCCACGATTCGAGTTTCTCAAGCGGTTTCCGGAACACGACCAGGGCGGACAGCATGAGGATCATGGACGGGATCAGCATTTTCCCCGCGCCGAAAAACAACGCGCAGGCGATGGACGCCAGCAGGCCGACCGCCGCGTACACCCGGTTTTTGCGTTCCCGGCACTGGTCGGTCAGGATCACCAGGAAAAGCGCGGTCATGGCGAAGTCGATGCCCTTGTTCGGGAACGGCAGGGCGGTTCCGGCGAGCGCACCGGCGGTGACGCCGAAAATCCAGTAGAAATGGTTCAGCGCGGCGAGCGTGATGCAGTACAGGATGGAATCGCCTCCGGGCGGGACCTTGTTTTCGACTTCGAGCGCGTAGGTCTCGTCTGTGAGGCTCCAGATCAGGTAGAGCTTTTTCGCGAGCGGGATCCCCCGGAAACGTTCGATGAGGGAAAGCCCGTACATGGAGTAACGAATGTTCAGGCAGACGGTCAGAAGCGCCACGTCCAGCATCGGCTGCGACTTCCGGATCCAGTCCACGAGCATGAACTGCAGCGCGCCGGAAATGCTGGTGGCGCTGGTCAGGAACGCCCAGAACGCGGGCAGGCGGATCCCGCTTTTCGCGGCCAGCAGGACGCCCGCCGCAAACCCCATGGCGGTATATCCCATCAGGACCGGCAGCGAACTGATAAACGCCTGTTTCAAGACCGGTTTTTGGTTCATGCCTGAGAATTCTCCGAAAAATGAAGGTACTAATATACCACCGTTCCCGGGAAATACAAAACATTTTGCCATTCTTTTCGCCGACATTTCGCCCTTTCATGCCTCTTTTTCTTGAAAACCCCGTGCCCGCATGGTATATTATATACTGAAACAAAACACACTGCACAGCCGTGTCCCGCATCCCTGCGCGGAGCCGGCAGAAAAGGATTCCCTTCATCATGAATGATGATAATTCCCCGTCCAGGAAGGCCGGGGCATCGTCCGGTCCCGTCCTGAACCCGGGGGAAAGCACCCTGGCGGACCTTCCCGTCGGCAAGGTCGGCATCGTGGTCAGCATGAAACCGTCCCTGCGCGGGAGAAAAAAATTTGCGGACGTCGGGATCGTGCCCGGCACCCGCCTTGAAATGGAGGCACACGCGCCGTTCGGCGGTCTTCTCCGCATCAAAGTCATGGAGAGCAGCCTGTCCATTCACCGCGATGATGCCGCGAACATCATCATCCGCAGGCAGGACCAGCCATGAGCCGCAAATACCGGATCGTCCTGGCCGGAAATCCGAACTGCGGCAAAACCACGATTTTCAACTGCCTTACCGGCGCGCGGCAGCATGTCGGCAACTATCCCGGCGTAACGGTCGAAAGCAAGACCGGGGAATTCATGCTCGGCGAGGATGAGATCGAGCTCATCGACATCCCCGGCGTGTACAGCCTGTCCTCCAGCTCGCCCGAGGAGGGCGTCGCGTTCGAGGAGCTCACGAAGCCCGGGATCGACCTCATCATGAACGTGATCGACTCGTCGATCCCGCAGCGCAGCCTGTACCTCTCCACGCAGCTCGCCGAACTCCACATCCCGATGCTGATCGTCTTCAACATGAGCGACGAGGCGAAAAAGAAGGGACTCAAGTTCAACATCCAGAAGCTCCAGTCGTATTTCGGATGCAGCATCGTCCAGACGGTCGGGTCCCGCGGCGACGGCATCGACATGCTCAAAAACGCCCTCGCGGAAAGCCTGCTTCACCTGGAGGACCACGATGTCCCGAAGCTCACCTACGGCGCGGACGTCGACGACGCCATCCACGAGATCGTGGAGTGGATCGAGCCCGCCATGACCGACCGCGTCCGCCACATCCCCGCGCGCTTCTTCGCCATCAAGCTGCTGGAGAAGGACACCTGCGTGATGCGGCTCCCGGAATTCCAGGGGCTCGACGCCATCATCGACGCCCAGATCACGCACCTCTACGCCCGGCACGCCATCACCGCCGAAACCTTTATGGCCGACTGCCGCTACGCCATGATCTCAGGCGCATGCCGCGACGCCATCTCGTTCACGCAGGAACGCCGTCGCGAAATCTCCGACAAGATCGACGCCGTAGTCACCAACCAGTGGATCGGGCTGCCGCTGTTCTTCGTCGTCATGTACCTCATGTTCTGGTTCACGTTCACCTGCGCCGCGCCGATGACCGCCGGCATCGAATGGCTGTTCGGATGGATCCAGGGCATGATCGAACGCTTCTGGTCGCCGGACGTCCAGCCCGTCCTGCGCAGCCTGCTGATCGACGGCGTGATCCACGGCGTGGGTGGCGTGGTGGTCTTCCTCCCGAACATCCTGTTCCTCTTCCTCGCCATCGCGTTCCTGGAGGACACCGGCTACATGGCGCGCGCGGCGTTCGTGATGGACGGCATCATGCGCAAGTTCGATCTGCAGGGAAAGAGTTTCGTGCCGCTCGTGCTCGGGTTCGGCTGCAACGTCCCCGCGATCATGGCCACGCGCAGCATCGAGTCCGAACGCGACCGCCGGACTACCATCCTGGTGCTGCCGCTGATGAGCTGCGGCGCACGGTTGCCGATCTACGTGCTGCTGGTCCCGGCGTTCTTCGCGGTCAAATACCAGGCGTTCATCATGTTCCTGATCTACGCCATCGGCGTCGCTTTCGCGATGCTCGCCGCCCGCCTCCTCAAATCCACGCTGTTCAAAGGGGACGGCGAGGTCTACCTGATGGAGCTCCCGCCCTACCGCGTCCCGACCGCGAAAAGCATCCTGCTGCACATGTGGGACCGCGGCGTGATGTACCTGAAAAAAGCGGGCACGATCATCCTCGGCGTCTCCGTGCTCCTCTTCATCGCGAACAATTTCCCGGAGAAGAAGACGTTCGACGCCGACTACGGCGCGCAAATCATGGCCGTCGCCTCCGATACCTCCCTCAGCGCGGAGGAACAGTCCGCCGCCTTCAAGCACATCGAAAACCAGAAACGAGCCGAAATCGCCGAATACACCATTTCAGGGCGCGTCGGCAAGTTCCTCGAACCCGCGTTCCGCCCCATCGGCTTCGACTGGCGCGTCACGACCGCCGCAATCGGCGCACTGGCGGCCAAGGAGGTCTTCGTCTCCCAGCTCGGCATCCTGTACGCCGAAGGCGAAGTCGCCGAGGATGCGCCCGAGGACCAGCAGGAACCGCTCCGTCAGCAGCTCCGCCGTGCCTACACTCCGCTCCAGGGGTTCTGCATGATGCTCTTCTGCCTGCTCTCCATTCCGTGCCTGGCCACGCTCGCGATCATCCGCAGGGAGCTGAACTCGTGGAAGTGGATGTTCTTCGAGGCCGCAGGGCTCTTCGTGCTGGCCTACGTGACCACGCTCGTCGTGTACCAGCTCGGCCTGCTGCTGAAGATCGGCACGAATTACCTGCTCTGAGGCCCGTTTTCGCCTCCCGATCAATCACGGTTCATCACTGGCATTTTTAAGAAAACGCCAGGAAACGGGTTGAACGCCGAAAACCTGCCAAGTTTCAGTTAAAAGGAACTGGTTTTAACTGAAACTTGCATGCAACGCGCAGGTGCGCCCGCTCCCGAGCGCCCAAGCGCATGTGCGCGAGCTCAAACGGATTCGATGATCTACAAAAACTGCCACGTCAACCTTCCCCATGAGACGCTGAGGGGGAATTTGCAGACCGTCCCGGCGGCCGCCCCCTGTCGATCGGTTGTCCTTCGCACAGAAACGCCATTAAAGAGTATTCTATCAGCCCCCCAAGTTTCAGTTAAAAGGAACTGGTTTTAACTGAAACTTGCGTGCAACGCGCAGGCGCGCCCGCTCCCGAGCGCCCGTGTAGGCGAGCGTGTTCAAAAAGCCACATCGACCGCCTCATGAAAACGTGCTTTCCGTTTGCATTTTCCACCATCCGGGTGTATGGTATTTTCCGCCGTCCGCGGGAAGGACCGGGTGAATCGTGTGCGAATCACGAACTGTCGAGCAACCGTGAGCTGAACTGGGCTTCAGCAAGCCGGATCCCCGCCTTTCCGTTTTTTTCGCGCCGGATCCCTCCGGCATTTGTGCCCGTCACGCAAAGAGAAAAATGAAACAGCAAGCCCGTCTGATTTCCGGCGCCGCCGTGCACCGGTTCACTTTGGTGGAGCTTCTGGTCGTGATCGCGATCATCGCGATCCTGGCCGGACTGCTTCTGCCCGCGCTGTCGTCGTCGCGGGACCGCGCCCGGCTGGCGCTCTGTCTCGGCAACATCCGTGAAGTCACGCTGATGCATCTCCTGTACGTCGACGCGAGCGGCGGGTATTTCTGCCCCGCCTGGGACGCCTCGTTCGCCAGCTGGGAATCCTCCGCGGACCACCGCGGGCCGGGCATCCTCTCCCGCATCGTGCCGGATTCCAGCGCAGCCAAAGGCCGTGTTTTCGAGTGTCCCGCCGCGAAGAGCGCCCTCTACACCAACCTCGCCTGGACTGCCCGTTATGCCGGATACGGCATGAACTACCAGCTTTCCTTCAGCGGGCCGTCCGCGCAGCCGCCGAACTACCGGCCCTGCCGCATCCAGGCCGTCAAGACACCGTCGCGCCTGATCCTCCTCGCCGATTCCGCGTGTTTTCTCGCAGGGACCGACGGCCGTCCCGCGCCGACCGCCTTTTTGTACAATCCGTCCTCGGGGAAAGGCGGCTATGCCGACTTCCGGCATTCCAAAGCGTGCGTCGTTTCCTTCGCTGACGGCCATGCCGTCGCCCGGACGGATTTTACGCCGCGTCCGGCGGATTCGTCCGGCTTCGAGGACCGCATCGGCTACCTCTCCCCCGACGATTCCCCGTACGATCCCTTCTGGCGGGACCCGAGTGCCGCCGGACAGGAGGATCCCTCCGGCGGGCCCGCGGAATAAAACCCCGGTTTTTCGGAAGATAAAGACCATCGCATCGTCTTTCCGGCTTGTTTATTTAGAAAAACGTGCTATATTATAGTTTGCGCATAAAGCAAACAACCTGCACATTCTACCCACCCATCAACACACCCACAGGGGAAATCATGAACAGTGCTTTTTCCTACCTCGGAGAAGTGGAGCCCGACAAGGGCAACCTGATCAAGGGGCTCCAGCTCATCCAGACCCGCGAAGGATACGTCTCGAACGACGGCATCCTGGCGGCCGCCGAGCATTTCGGCATCCCGGCCGCGGAAGTCGAGGGCGTCCTCACGTTCTACGCCCAGTTCAAACGCACCAAACCCGGCAAGTACAAACTCAGCGTCTGCGACGGCACCGCCTGCCATATCAAGGGTTCCACGCAGATCCGCGCCTGGGTCTCCGCCGAACTCGGCATCGGCGACGGCGAGACCACCGAAGACGGCCTTTTCTCCATCGAGACGGTCGCGTGCCTCGGCTGCTGCTCCCTCGCCCCCGTCCTCTCCATCAACGGACGCGTCTACGGCAAGCTCGACCGCAAGAGCCTGACCAAGATCCTCAACGAGTACAAAGCGAAAGGCTGATCCGCCATGGCAGACATCAAACGCATTAAAGTCGGGACCGCCTCCTGCGGTCTGGCCGCCGGAGCAGGCGCCGTACTCGAAGCCATCCGCAAACAGGCCGGCAGCATCCCCGTCAGCGAAACAGGCTGCATGGGCCACTGCTACGCCGAACCGATCGTCGAACTCGAACTCACCGACGGCTCCAGCATTTTCTACGGCCGCGTGAAAGGCACCGACGAAGCCGCCGCCGCCATCCTTGCCCAGAGCGAAGAAGGCCGGTTCGTCTTCCCGGAAAAGCGCTCCAAGCTCGAAAAGCTCCTCGTAACCCGTCTCGCCGGACACATCAACCCCGTTTCCCTCGACGAATACAAAGCCAACGGCGGGTTCTCCGCCCTCGAAAAGGTCTTCTCCATGACCCCGGAACAGGTCGTTGACGCAGTGAAGGCTTCCGGCCTCCGCGGACGCGGCGGCGCGGGCTTCCCCACCGGCATGAAATGGAGCTTCCTCGCGGCGAAGAAGGTCCCGGACAAAGTCCAGATCTGCAACGCCGACGAAGGCGACCCGGGCGCGTTCATGGACCGCTCCATGATGGAAAGCGTCCCGTACCAGGTTCTCGAAGGCATGCTCATCGGCGCGTACGCCACCGGCGCGACCCGCCTCTTCATCTACTGCCGCGCGGAATACCCGCTCGCCATCAAGCACCTCACGATCGCCATCGAGGAGATGAAGAAGGCCGGCCTCAACAAGCTCCCGGGCCGCGAAGCCCCGCTTGAGATCACGATCAAGGAAGGCGCCGGCGCATTCGTCTGCGGCGAAGAGACCGCCATGATCCACTCGCTCGAAGGCAAGCGCGGCACCCCGCGTTTCCGCCCGCCGTTCCCCACGGACAGCGGCTGGAACACCCTCCCGACCGCCATCAACAACGTCGAGACGTTCGCGAACATCCCGATCATCTTCCAGATCGGTGCGGACGCCTACGCCGCCATCGGCACGGAAAAGAGCAAGGGCACCAAGATCTTCGCCCTCGCCGGCGACGTGAAGACCCCGGGCCTCGTCGAGGTCCCGATGGGCATCACGCTCGGCGAGATCGTGTACGACATCGGCGGAGCCGAGCCCGGCACCGTGAAGGCCGTCCAGACCGGCGGTCCCTCCGGCGGCTGCATCCCGGCCTCCGAGTTCGGCGTGAAGATCGACTACGACTCCCTCGGCAAGCTCGGCGCCATCATGGGCTCCGGCGGCCTCATCGTGATCGGAAACAACCGCTGCATGGTGGAGACCGCGCGCTACTTCCTGAACTTCACCCGCCGCGAATCCTGCGGCAAGTGCACGTTCTGCCGCGTCGGCACCACCCGCATGTACGAAGCCCTGGAGCGCATCACCTCCGGCAAGGGCTCCATGGACGACATCGCGTTTCTGGAGGACATCGCGCCGAAGATCAAGAAGGGCGCGCTCTGCGGCCTCGGCCAGACCGCCCCGAACCCCGCGCTCTCCACGCTGCGTTACTTCAAGAACGAATATCTCGCGCACGTCCAGGACCACGTCTGCGAAGCGCTCGCCTGCCCCGCGCTCGTCGACGTCGCCATCGACCCGGCCAAGTGCATCAAGTGCAAGCTCTGCGTGAAGACCTGCCCGGTCGGCGCGATCGACCCGG
>JAGCTY010000101.1 GCA_017963105.1 Lentisphaeria bacterium | reverse complement strand
GCGGATGAGCTCTTCGGGGGCCAGGCGGCGCGCGTCGGTGTAGAAGACGATGAGCTTTTCGCCGTGCTTGGCGTCGGCGGCTCCGCAGACGGCAATGAGGCGTTCCTCCGGCGGGAGGCTGTGGTTGATCTCGCGTTCGACGAGTTCGTGGGGGACCATTTCGCCGGCGATCTTGGAGAAGCGCGAGAGGCGGCCCGTGATGGTGATGAACCCGTTCCGGTTCATGTGGGCGATGTCTCCGGTCACGTACCAGCCGTCGCGGATGACCTCGGCGGTCTTGACCGGTTCGCCGAGGTAGCCCTTCATCACGATGGCGCCCTTCACGATCATGAGCCCGTCGGTGTTTTCGGGCATGAGCTCGAAGGTGGAGGGGTCGACGATCTTGGTGCAGATGCCGGGGAGCGGGGCGCCGATGCTGCCGGGCTTGGCGACCTCCACGCCAAGCTCCATACGGGAGTTGGCGACGTTGATGGAGACGACGGGCGACAGCTCGGTGCATCCGTATCCTTCGGTGATCTCAAGTCCGGTGAGCTTGCGGAATTTCGCCGCGATGTCCTCGCGGAGGCGTTCCGCGCCGGTGATGGTGAGGCGGAGCGACTTGAAGTCGTCGGCCGTGCCCTTCCGCATGTAGAGCATGAGGAAGCTGGGGGTGGCGACGACGATGGAAATCTTCTGTTCGCGGATGACTTTCAGCGACAGGGCGGCGTCCAGGGCGTTCGCGATGAAGACGGCGCGCGTGCCCGTGACGATCGGGAGCCACATGCAGACGGTGAGCCCGAAGGAGTGGAAGATCGGAAGGTTGCTGAGCACGCTGTCGGTCTTGCGCCAGCCGATCATGGAGGTCATGGCCACGACGTCGGCGTTGATGTTGTGGTGGGTCAGCATGATGCCCTTCGGGATGCCGGTGGAGCCGCTGGAGAAGATGAGCACGGCGATGCGGTTGACGTCCTGCCAGCTCTTCGGCGAGACGAGCTTGATGAGCTCCTCGTGCGTGAGGAAGATGCAGGCGAGGAGCCAGATGTATTTGGAACTCGGTCGTCCGATGTCCTTTGCGGCGTCCTCCAGGAACACCATTTCGGGCGTGGGTTTCATGCGTATCTTCTGGATGAAGACGCGGCTGGTCAGGATGTGTTTGATGTTCGCGATCTGCACGGCGTGGCGGTTGGCGGGGATGCCGGCGGTGAAGTTCATGACGGCGGGCTTGCGGTCGGCCATCAGGACGCCGGTGATCGTGCAGACGGCGGCGAGGCTGTTCGGCAGCATCACGCCGACGTACTCCTCGGATTCGTCGCAGAGACGGCGTATCCAGCGGCTGATGAGGATAGATTTCAGCATCAGCATGAAGAGCGGCGGATTCTGGAGCCCGTGCGCGTCGTCGCACTGCTGGATCGTACGGCGGAACGGATGATGCTTGGCCATCCATGCGAACTGGCTGTGGAAGGGGCGTTCGCCGCGCGCCGGAATCAGCTCGGTGTCCGCGGCGAGCTCGGAGAGGATGATGCGGATTTCGTAGGCCGAGGTGTCGCGCGGGATCGGTTTGCCGACGGTCACGCTCGCGGGGTGCGGGAGCTCGTCCGGCCAGGTGAGCTTGAATTTGCCGTAGTAGCAGGAGAAAATGCTGCCCCAGGTCATGCCGATGCGGACCGGGATCACCGGGATTTCCGGCATGTCGTCCGGCATCATCTCGCCGACGCCGTCCTTGAAGCTGGACATTGTGCCATTTTTCGTGATGTCGCCCTCCGGGAAGACGCAGACGATCTCGCCTTGTCGCAGGAGTTCGCGCGTGTACTCCAGCTGCGCCTTCAGCTGCTTGGGCTTGTTCGACGGGATCGAGATGAACCCGGCGGACCGGAAGAGCGGCCGCCAGAACGGCGCGTTGAAATAGCTTTCATGCATCATGAAGCGGATCGGGCGCGACGTGCACGCCTGGATGAAGAAGATGTCCACGAAGCTCGCGCGGTTGCCGATCAGCAGCGCCGGCCCTTCCTCCGGCAGATTCTCCACGCCGAACTTGCGGAGCCGGTACAGCGTGCAGAGCAGCGAGCGCATCAGGAAGCGCAGCAGGAACTGCGGCATGATGTAGAACGACGTCGCACCCAGAATGATCGTGAGGCACGCCAGGATCAGCGTGATGGAGTAGATGGAGAGCCCGTAGTAGTACATCAGGAACGACATGAGGATCGTCAGCAGGATCCCGGCGGCGAACGGCAGGTAGAACCAGCTGAAGAACGGCGGGATCAGTTCGTGCCGGATGAAATACTTCTGGTACGCCTCGAGCGGGACAAGCATGATGCCGGCGAAGAACCCGAAGACGAACAGCAGGAGCATCAGCAGGCCGCCTCCCGTGTACTGGTCCGGGAAGAGCGGCAGCAGTCCGATCAGCAGCGCGGCGAGCGTCATCACCGCGGTCGACGGCGGCACGAGCCCGATCTCGATCATGTCGCCGGAGAGCTTGCCCGCGGCGAGGCAGCCGAGCACGGCGCCGATCACGGGCGAGGCGATGATCGTATACAGGAAGATGTCGCTGCCGGACACGCCCGTCCCCGCGAACTGCACCGAAATATACTGCATGGCCATCGACGAGATCAGGATGACCGACGCGAAAACGTAGCCCTCGCCGATCCCCGTCAGCACGAGCTCACGATACCGCTGCTGGAGCTTGAACGCCGTCACCCACTGCTGTTTCAGATCGCGGAACCGGAGCTTGCGGCAGAACGACTGGTTCGGGTTCAGGTGCGACGCCAGCAGAAGATTCAGGGTGGCCAGGGAAACGCCCGCCGCGCCGATCGCCGCCGTACTGGAAATGAAGTGGATGCAGAAGACCGCCGAAACCGTGCCGATGATGATGCCGAGGAACGTCATGGACTCCACGACGCCTGCGTTGCGCGAGATTTCCTTCTTGTCGGCGGCATCCGCCAGATAAATCTTCAGGGCAGGGCGGTAAAAGGAGAAGACCACGCCCATGCATGCGGCGAAGACCAGGAGCGGTACCGGGCCGAATTTTGCGACGGGTGCGAGGAAGAAACTGCCGAAGAGGATCAGGAAGATTTCGACGGCGCGGCTGAACACCACCACGTTGCGCGCTGAGAAACGCGTGCAGAGGAACTGGCAGAAGACACTGGTGAACAGGAACGGGACCGTGTAGATCGCGGCTACCAGCAGTACGTTCAGCGCCTGTCGGTTGAAGACCGGGACCTCCCGGTCGATGAGCAGTGCGGAATAGGCGCAGACGTAGACGGGGATCAGCGCGCTGAGGAGTGCCAGGCCGCCGAGGATGCCTCTGTTGACCTGCTGTCTGGGAATGGCGTCATTCATGCTCCGGCGCTCCGATCCGGACATGCCTTGTTGGTTGCGGTTGTGTTCCGGTATACGGCAAATCTGTGCAGAGAAAGGAGCCTGGGGCGCATGATCGTGTCCATGTCGTGTTTTGTGTGTCTGATCGGGTGCGAGGGGGGGACGGTCCGGGAGGGGAAACGGCATGGCGTTTCGTCAACCGTCCTAATAAAATAATATAGCACGCGCAAAAGGCTTTTTCAATGTCTTTCCCTAAAAACATTTGAGAAAAGTAACAACTATTCTGGAAATAAATTCGCAAATTCGTATTGTTTAGTATGCTGAAACCCCAAAAAAGTACTGAAAACAAAATATTATCCGAAAAAAGAAAAACTTTACACAATAAATCATCCCGGAAAAACGTTAGAAGACTGAATAAACACGCCCCAATATTCATCGCAGTGGTGTCTCTCCAGCCTGGAACGGTTCAAACACCGCCAAATCCAGCGCAAAAGAGGCACCCGCAAGCAAGGAACAATCATCATGTCTATCACAAACAGACCGAAAACCGCGTGGACCATGCTCTTCCGCGTCGTCGACCGCCTGCGCGCCAAAAGCGCCCGCAACGTCGCGATCCCGAACATGAAGATCACGCTCGGTAAAATGCGCATCATCAACTATCTCTTTGTCCGCGAAGGCGAACCGCCGATGGTCAAGGAGATCGCCGAAATGTTCGGCCTGACCTCCGGCGCCGTGTCCCAGACGGTCGACGCGCTGGCCGCCGACGGCGTCGTGGAGCGCATCCCGTCCTCGATCGACCGCCGGTCCGTGCATGTGTCGCTGACGCCCTTCGGCAAGAGCATCCGCAAGCAGCTGGAAGCGTACCTGAACGACGTGATGACCGGGATTCTGGACGAAGTGCCGGAGGAAAAACAGGAAGCGTTCCTGGAAGTCCTTCAGGACATGTCCGAGACCTTCACCGAAACCCAGCGCATCGCCCGCGAATCCATCAAGCGCTGACGCAGCCGCGGCCGCACCTGTTTTTCAGGGGCGGTTTTTCCAACCAATTAATAATCAACGGCTCCTCCAATATGGGGAAGAGCCGTTTTTTGTCTGAAATGGCAGGGGCGTCCGGTTACTGCCGCGTGGCGGTGGAGAATTCGAAGACGGTGCAGAGGCCGGATTCGTTCGAAAGGGTGAACGTGAGGTCATCGGGCGCGGGGACGCCGCGGTACAGGGCGGGGGTGATCAGGTCGCCGGGCCGGGCCTGCGCCTTGTATTCGAGACGGAGCCGGTTGAACCGGAAATCCGCCGGAAGGTATTCCATCGTCTCGTCGAGGGAACGGTTGCTGTTGAAATGCCCGTACATGTCGGTTTCGTGCTCCCTGACGCGGAACGGCGCGAGAAGCTCCGGTTCCTGCGCGGGGAGCGTGATCTTGCGGGAGAGGTATTCCATGGGGAGCGGAGGGTCAAAACGGAAGCCTCTGACGATCTCCGTGGGGACTTTGCCGGGACGGCCGGACGCGCGGTTGACGAACGCGCCGATGGCGGCGCAGAGGACGCAGATCTGTCCCTGTGCATCGTAGATCGTAGTGTTCCGGAATCCGAAGAAATTCTTGCAGTCATAGACGTTCGTGCGGATCGTGAGATGTTCGCCGTAGGCGGGGAGACGGATCATCTCCACCTGCCGGAATGCCAGGAAGACCGCGATGCCGTTGTTGCGAAGATACACGGAGAACTCGTCCTCGGAATCCATTTGGAAGCATTCGCATTCGAGGAGATAGTCGAGGGCGTGGCTGAGGCGGAGGCATCCGCCCGGCGCGGTGTCGCTGATCGCGACGGTTCGTTCGATCTGGAACATGGTCTTTTCTTCGTGTCCGGATGGTGCGGCGGACGGATTATCCTTCAGTTCGATGATTTCGCGGCGGGTCTGAGCGTACCGTCCGCGGCTTCCTCCGCGGAGAAAGGTTTCACGGTCCAGTCGACGGAATCCATATCGGCGAAGAACTCGGCGAGTTTCGACGCGGCGGTATCGTATTCCTTCAGGATCAGGCCCTTGTCCTGGAAATTGGACTGCCGGATCTGGTCGAACGCCGAGTTCGTCGTATTGTTCATGCGGCTGCTGGTCTGCTGGTCGCGCTCCTGCGCTTTGACGTAATCGACATACTTGGTATAGACGCGGGAGAGGCGTTCGGCCTCCGTTGTGGCGGAGACGGTCTTGCCGGGGAAATACGCGCGGTACACGGGCTGGATCTGGATCGCGAGCCTGGACATGCGTTTGAGGCGTTTCTCGAAATCGGTGCGCCAGACGGGGATGTCGATGAGCGAATCGAAATGTTCGTAGGAGGCGTTGAAATACTCGAAATCGCGCTTGAATTCCAGATACGGCAGGATCTTGCGGTATTTCGGGGCGACCGAATACTTGCCATTCCGGACCGCGAACCCGAGCGAGGAAAGCGTCTGGACGGCGCTGCCGGCCATGTGGAAGGAGAAACCGGCGGGCAACTGGCCCGACGACGGATTCAGCGCAGAGGACGAGCCGGACGTGCCGAGGCCGGTGTGTTCGCTGAGGGATTTCCCGGTCATGCGGGACAGCGGGTCGTTCGCCTTTGCCGTACTGCTGGAACTGGATTTTTTCTTGTCTTTCTGGTTCGAGGCCGATTCCGCCTGCTGGACCGGCGCCTGGAACGCCGTGCGGATGTTGCGGGCGTGCGTGCCCAGGCTGAGGTCTTCGCCGATCCCGAGGTCCGTAACGATGTTCTGCAGGGTGTTCGCGTCGCTGATGAACTTGTCCAGCGAGGAAATGTAGTTCTGCCGGAAGGCGGAGGAGACGGCGGACTCGCGCGCCTCGGCGAACCCGCTCATGACGATCAGGAGCTCGCGGTCGAACCGGGCCAGGATGTCTTCTTTTTCATCGGCGGCGGCGAGCGTGCCGGCGAACAGCGCGGCTGCGGCGGCAAGGATCGGGACAAACAATTTCAAACGCTTCATGTCAAGTCTCCTCCGGATTGATAAAATGAAAAAGGGGAACCGCGGGAACGCGCGGGTTTACTGCGGCTTGTCCTCCTTGCCGGGGAGGGCGCGGAGTTTGACGCCGGCTTCCTGCAGAATCCTGCGGGCGGTGCCGTCGATGGTGTAGTGCTCGTTGAAGACGACCTCGGCGATTCCGCCGTTAATGATCATTTTCGCGCAGAGGAGACAGGGGCTGAACGTGGTGTAGAGGGTGGCGCCCTTGATGGAGATGCCGTGGTAGGCGGCCTGGACGATGGCGTTTTCCTCGCCGTGGGAGCAGAGGCATTCCTCGAGCGCGGTGCCGGACGGGGCGTCGGAATTGCATCGGGGGCAGCCGCCCTCGTTGCAGTTTTTGATGCCGCGCGGCGTGCCGTTGTAGCCGGTGGAGATGATACGTTTGTCCTTCACGATGACGGCGGCGACGTGCCTGCGGCAGCAGTTGCTGCGGGCGGCGACGACCTTCGCGATCTCCATGAAATACTCGTCCCAGTCGGGTCTGTCCTGATGGCTGCTCATTTCGGGGGGCCTCCTGTTATGCGGGGAAGAAAACGGTCAAGCCTGGTGTTCGACGAATTCGCGGTGGAGCGCCTTCTGGGCGCATTCGAACTGCTCGCGTTCGATGACGAACTGGATGTTCACCTGGCGGATGGTCTGGTCGATGGCGAGCACGTTGACTCCTGCGGCGGAGAGGGCGTTTGCAGCGCGTGCGAGGAATCCGGGGATCTTCATGTTGGAGCCGATGACGGAGACGATGGCGACCTTGGTGACGTGGATTTCGGCGTTGGGGAAGTCGCGGTGGATGCTCTCGATGCAGTTGTTCAGGCGCTTGCTCTTCTCCGGCACGAAATGCGCGATCGTGTTCGCGTTCGTGGTCTTGGCGATGTAGTCGATGTCGCGGTCGGCCAGATGCTTCGTGAGGCGGTAGTCGTAGCCGGGCTCGCCGACCATTTCCGGGTCGAAGACCTCGACGCCGAGCATGTCGGCGCGTCCGCAGATCATTTCGACGCGGGGGTTCGGGGAGACGTAGCCGCGGCTGATGAGGGTGCCGGGGTGGTGCGGGTCGAACGCGTTTTTCACGCGGATCGGGATGCCCTTCATCTCCATTTCCTTGGCGGCCTTCGAGTGGATGGCCTCCATGCCCATGTCGGAAAGCTGGTCGGCGATGTCGAAATTGGTGTTGCCGATGACCTGGACCTTGTCGATGCCCATGAGCTTGGGGTCGCCGGTGGACAGGTGGAATTCCTTGTGGATGATGCCCTCGCGGGCTCCTGTGAGCACGGCGATCTTGCTGAACGTGATCTCGCTGTAGCCGCGGTCGAAGCGGAGCATGATGCCGGGGTCGAACTTCACGTAGCCGGTCACGACCGGGAGTTCGGTGGCGAAGTCGACGCCCTCGAATCCGGCGAGGATCGCCTCGTCGAGCGTACGGGACTCGGTGGAGCGCCAGCCGGAGAGGTCGATGAACCGCGCGTTGACGCCGTTCGCCTTCAGGATTTTGACGGAGTTCCAGGCGCTGTGGACTTCGCCGACGGCGGCGAGGAATTCGCGGGTCATGGGCAGGTAGTCGCCGGGCCGCATGAATCCGTAGGAGCGCATGTCCTCCAGGTCCTGCAGGAACTTGCCGATGTCGTCGAGGCGGCCGTTGATGAAGGCGTTCGCCTCCTTCACGTTCAGCCCGAGGAACCCGAACTCCTGGTTGTAGTCGATCATCTTCTCGCGGACGCGTGCGAGGGCGTCGCGCCATTCGCCGCTGCCGGCGGTGAAGTGGCCGTAGACGCCGGGCGCTCCGGTCTTCTTGTCCTCCAGCAGGAGGTTGGTGATGCCGGAATAGGCGGAGACGACGAAGATGCGGTTGTACATGTCGGCGGTGGTGTGGTCGGCGATGATGACGTTCTGCATGATCTCGCCGAAGCGGGACATGCTGGTCCCGCCGATCTTTTCAACGGTGTGGTTCATGTTCAGAGCTCCTCAATGCGAAGCAGGCAGATCTTGCCGTGGACGGCGTCGAAGGACTCCATGGCCGTGATGGCCTGGCGGATGGCGGATTCCTTCGCCTCGTGCGTTATGATGACGATGGACGCCTCGCCGGACGTGTTTTTCGAGACGGGGTTCTGCATCAGGCGGGACACGCTGACGCCCTGTTCGGACAGGATGCCGGCGAGTTTCGCGAGCACGCCCGGGCGGTCCGTGACCGTGAGGCGCAGATAGTAGCGGGACGTGATTTCCTCCATCGGGACGATGCCGGCGCATTCGATTTCCTTGCGGTAGGCCGGGATGCGGGCGGGGGTGCCGCCGGCGAGGTTCAGGGCGGCGTCGGCGATGTCGGAAACGACCGCGCTGGCGGTGGCCGCGCGGCCTGCGCCGCGTCCGTAGAAGAGGGTGTCGCCGACGAAATCGCCGTTGACCATGACGCCGTTGAAGACGTCGGAGATGCCGGCGAGCGGGGCGTTCTTCGGGATGAGCGTGGGATGGACGCGCACCTCGATGCGGCTGTCGGCGCACTGCTTGATGATGGCGAGGAGCTTGATCTTGTAGCCGAGCTCGTCGGCGCAGCGGATGTCGGACAGCGAGACGTCGCGGATGCCCTGCACGTAGATTTCGTTGGTGCAGTGCCAGCCGCCGTACGCCAGCGAGGCCAGGATCACGGCCTTGTGCGCGGTGTCGAATCCGTCGATGTCGAGGGACGGGTTCGCCTCGGCGTAACCGAGCCTCTGGGCGTCCTTCAGGACCTCCTCGAACCCGAGGTTTTCGCGTTCCATGCGGGTGAAGATGTAGTTGCAGGTGCCGTTCAGGATGCCGAAGATGCGGTTGATGCGGTTGCCCACAAAGCCTTCGCGCAGGCTCTTGATGATCGGGATGCCGCCGGCCACGCTGGCTTCATAAAAGACCGTGCCGCCGCCCGCTTCCGCCGCGTCGAAGATTTCGCGTCCGTAGTCCGCCAGAAGCGCCTTGTTCGCCGTGACGACCGTCTTGCCCTGTTCGAGCGCGCTCAGGATGAACTTGCGGGAAACGGTCGTGCCGCCGATCAGTTCGACCACGATGTCGCTCTTCGCGATCACGGACGGGGTGTCGCTCGTCAGAAGTCCGGGCGGAACCGCCACGCCGCGGTCCGTCGTCGTATCGAGATCGCCGATCCCGGTCAGTTCCACATCCACGCCGGTCCGTTCGCGGATCAGGTCGCGATTTTTCAGAAGACAGTCCGCCACACCGGCGCCGACCGTGCCGAATCCGAGGATTCCCACACTCACATGTTTCATATTATCTAACTCCAGTTTTGGGAAAAGAATGCAATTACATAATATACATCGTTCGAGGGAAAATGAAAGCGCTCTTTTAAAAAAAATGGGAAAAGCGGAGGTTTTTCCGGCATCCTGCGTTTTTCTTCCGCGGATGTGCTTGATTTCACGCGGATTCGCAGTATATTAGCTGAAAACAACTTGGAATCTTCATCGGCGTAATCGGCTCCGTTTCTGCAGGGGCCGCCGTTCCGCCTTATCCCAGGAGCTATCCACATGACAGGTCACACCATGGCTAAAATGATCCTTGCCGGAAGCGCCGCGCTCATGACCGCCGGAGCTTTCGCCGCCGAGGGCGATGCGGACTACCCGATCAGCCCCGTCCCGTTCACCAAGGTCAGATTCACCTCCGGCGTGCTCGCCGAACGGCAGGACGTCAACCGCAAAGTCACGATCCCGTTCGCGCTCCAGCAGTGCATCGAGTCCAACCGCCTGAAGAACTTCGACCTCGCCGCCGAGACCATGCGTCGCCGCGCCGCGGGCGAATCGACGTTCCAGAACCGTCCGCTCACGACGTTCCCGTTCGACGATACGGACATCTACAAGTTCCTCGAGGGCGCGTCGTACTCGCTCCAGACGAATCCCGATCCCGAGCTCCAGAAGAAGATGGAGGACATCATTCAGCATGTGAAGGCCGCGCAGGAGCCGGACGGCTACCTGTATACCTTCCGCACCATGCACCCGGATTCCCCGGCGCACGAATGGATCGACCGGCAGCGCTGGCTGAAAGACCCGAATCTGAGCCACGAGACGTACAACCTGGGGCATTTCTACGAGTGCGCCACGGCGTATTTCGAGGCGACGGGCGACCGCACGCTGCTGGACATGGCCGTGAAGTCCGCCGAGCTCCTGAACAAGGACCTCGGCGGGGACGACCCCTGCATCGCGCCCGGCCACCAGATCGTCGAAATGGGCCTCGCGAAACTCTATCGCCAGACCGGCGATCCTCGCTGGCTGAAGCTCGCCGCACATTTCCTTGAGAACAAGGCGAAACACGGCCCCGGCGACCCTTACAGCCAGTCGCACAAGCCCGTGCTTCAGCAGGACGAAGCCGTCGGGCACGCCGTCCGCGCCAACTACATGTACGCCGGCATGGCGGACGTCGCGGCGCTCTCCGGCGACCAGCGCTACGTCGACGCCATCACGAAGATCTGGGACAACGTCGTCGGCAAGAAATACCACCTGACCGGCGGCTGCGGCGCGCGCAGCAGCGGCGAAGCGTACGGCAACAACTACGAGCTGCCGAACCGCTGCTACAACGAGACCTGCGCCGCCGTCGCATTCCTCTTCTGGACGCACCGCATGTTCCTGATGTACGGCGACGCGAAGTACATGGACACCTTCGAGCGCACCATGTACAACGGCGCGTTCTCCGGCGTCTCGCTTTCCGGCGACCGCTTCTTCTATCCGAACCTGCTGGAATCCTCCGGCTCCGAGCGGTCCGCGTGGTTCGGCTGCGCCTGCTGCCCGCCGAACATTATGCGCACGATCGCCTCGCTGGGGCAGTATGTCTGCGCGAAGAAGGACAGCACGATCTACATGCTGCTGTACGGTTCGGGCACGGTCGACGCGGGCGACGCCGTGTTCACGCAGACCACGAACTATCCGTGGGACGGCAAGGTCGAGATCGCACTTTCCGGCGTGAAGCAGGGCAAGTTCGCGCTCGCGCTCCGCATCCCCGGCTGGGCCGAGGGCCACCCCGTGCCGTCCGACCTTTACACCTACACGAACGCCGCCCCCGCGAAATGGACGCTGCTGGTGAACGGGAAGAAGGCGGATTACAAGATGGACAAGGGGTTCGCCGTGATCGACCGCACGTGGAAGAACGGCGACAAGGTCACGCTCGATCTGCCGATGGAAGTCCGCCGCGTGAAGGCCAACGATAAGGTCGGCAATCTGACCGGCCAGGTCGCGTTCGAGCGAGGCCCGATCGTGTTCGCCTTCGAGCAGAAGGACCAGGAAGTCAAAATGCCGTGGCGTCGCTGGTTCGCCACGCCGGACGCAAAGGTCACGGCGAAATTCCGCACCGACCTCTTCCCCGGCGGCGGAGTCGAAACGATCGAGATCGACACGAAGAACGGCAAGATGGTCGGCATCCCGTACGCCTGGTGGGCGAACCGCGGCTCCATGCCGATGCGCGTGTGGCTGTCCGATTCCGACGCTTCCGCGACGCATGCCGCGAACAAGTCCGAGGAGGCCAAGGTGAGCGTCTCCTACGCCCGCGGCGGCATGAACCCGGCGGCCATCAACGACGGATTCTTCCCGCAGAACCCGACCGACATCGACATCGAAAACTTCGATTTCTGGTCGCACCTCGGCGGAAGCGAGTGGGCGATGCTCACGTTCGACGCGCCGGTCGAGCTCTCCCGCTGCAAGTTCTACTGGTTCGACGACAGCCGCCGCGGCGGCGGATGCGCCCTGCCGCAGTCCTGGACGCTCAGCTACGACAACGGCAACGGGCAGTTCGTCCCGGTCGAGGCGACCGAATCGAAGATGGACGAGATCACGTTCAAGCCGGTGAAGGCGAAGCGCCTGCGCCTCGACATCCGCCAGCGCAACCGCATGGCATCCGGTCTGTACGAGTGGCTGGTCTTCTGACATATGTAGTGTGTCAAGCAGTGCGCGGCCTGCGCTCGCGCACGAGCTGAACAGTATTCCCCCCTCCAACAAAAAACGGCCGGGACAGTGGTAAAGCTGTTCCGGCCTTGCTTTTGCCTTGGATTCCGGTCAGAAGTCGAACGTCATCTGGTCGGATTTGTCCGGCTCTTCCTGTTTCGGGATGAAGCTCTTCACGGAACCGAGCCAGAGGTCGAGCGACTGGATCGGGACCGAGAGGCGTTTTGCATCGGCGATCTTGGTGGACGCGGCGTTCGGGTCGGCGGCGATGAGCAGCGCGAGGGAGTCGGTCACGGAGTCGACCGGATCGTAGCCCGCGGCCTTCGCGATGGACTCGTACCAGGCGCGTTTCTCGGGCATCTTGCCGGTGAAGCATATTTTCGGGCGGTCCTCGGTCGTGGACGCCACGAGCGTGACGGCGTCGAGGAGCTCGTCGAGCCCGGCGGCCTGCGCGATCAGCTCGTCGTGAAGCGCGCGGGCGCGTTCGGGGCCGATGCCGTTGATCTCCGCGAGCTGTTCGGTGGAGAGGGTGCGGAGCTCGGCGAACGTGTGCTTCTTGAGGATCATCTTCGCGATGTTCACGCCGATGCCTTTGATGTTGAGTGCGGCGAGGACCTTGTAGGCGGGCACGGTGCGCGCGGCCTGGATCTCGCGGTAGAGGTTCTGCGTGGAGGTGCCCTGGAACCCGTCGTCGCGGAGCTGGGAGAAGATGTTGAGCTCGGAGAGGTTGAAGAGGTCGGAAAGGGTGCGGACGTTCAGCTTCGTCATGATCTTGCGGAGGCTCGGCTCGCCGAGGTGTTCGATGCCGATGCTGCGGATGGACGCCAGCAGGAGCTGGAGGCGCGTCTCGAAGCATTCCGGATTCACGCAACGGAGTTCGGGCAGGTCGCGGACGAGCTCCTGTCCGCAGCACGGGCAGTGCGTGATGAGGGCGCTGCGGCGTTCGGGGCCGGGCTCGCTGGAGACGATGTACGGGATCACGTCGCCGGCGCGCTCCACGGTCACGGCGTCGCCGATCTGAAGGTCGCGGTCAAGAATGTTCTGGAGGTTGTGGAGCGTGGCGCGGCGGATGGTGGTGCCGTTGATCTCGATCGGCTCGAGCTCGGCGACGGGCGTGAGGCAGTTCTTGCCGAAACTCCATTCCACGCCGAGCAGCTTTGTGGTGCGGCGGATGCCGCTGAACTTGAACGCGATCTGGCCGCGCGGATGGTGGGCGGTGTTGCCGAGCGATTCGGCGTATTCGGCGTCGGCAAGCTTGATGACGAGGCCGTCCATGGGGTAGGGGAGCTGTTCCATCTCTTCGAGGACGTCGGGCCACACGCGGCTGATCTCGGCGGCGGTGACGGGGCGCGAGATGGTGGCGTAGTCGACGAGCGTGAGGCGGGCGTGCTGGGCGGTCATGCCGGAGATGTCCTTCAGGCTCATGATGCCGCCGATGGCGTTGCGGGAATTCTTGAACGGCTTTCCGTTTGCGTTCAGGATCGTGGCGTAGCGGCGCCTGAAGTCGTCCGTGCGGATCAGGAGTTCGCCGAGCACGCGCCCCTGATACTCCGCCAGCGGCAGCACGCCGGAGAGCGTTTCCAGGTCGATCAGCGGCACCTTGTCCGTGATGACCTTCCCGGTGAAACCGTCGCCGCGCGTGGAGAGCACGCCGTCCTCCCACAGCACGGAGATGCCGTCGTACTTGGGCTGGATCAGGAGCTTTTCGTCGGCGGTGCGGACGGTCTTTTCGATCCAGGCGACGAGTTCGGGCAGGGAGTACACCTTGTCGAGCGAGAGCATGGGGCGTTCGTGCCGGATGTTCTCGGTGGAGGCGACGGCCGGGGCGTTGACCTGGTCGAGCAGGCGGTTGCCGGGGTCCTTTTCCGCGAGCAGACGCGTGATGAAGTCGAAATCGTCGTCGCTGATCGCCGGGTCGGATTCGTCCCAGTAGCGCGCGTTGTAGAACCGTATCTTTTCTTCGAGCTCGGCCGCGCTCATGGCGCGGTATGCGGCCCTGTCGATGCCGGGTGTCATGGTTTCCTCGTTTCGTTGTTGCGGCGGACGGGATGAACGCCGCCGTGCGTGTTCGTTTCATTTTTCCTGAGGGTATCTCTAAAAAAACGACCGGATGGATTTTCAGTGGATGGGCCAAAAGGCCAATGCAGGAAGATTTGAGCGTGGCTGACTGAACGCAACCACCGAAAATCTTACCAGTTGGACTTTGCTCAGACGCGAAAAGCCGCCGAAAACCAATTTTTAGAGGTGCCTTTAACACAAAATACCACAACTTTGAAAAAAAACAACCGAAAACGCGGAAAAAAGCGTCATGCGGTTTGAAAAACGGCGTTTTTGGAGTTATCTTATCCAAATCCTGAAAACATAACCACCGCCGGAATGCCGCATCCGAATCCGCGGATGTGCGAACCCCGTGCGTCCCCATTCCGTACCGAACATGAAACGAATCATCCAGACACGCCTGCTTCTTTTTATGACGCTGGGACTGCTGTCCCTGCTCATCGTCGTCTTCCTTGTGATGACGGTCGGCGCGAAACGGCTGGCGCGCGTGACCATCACGGAGCGTCTGCGGGATCTGAGCATGGACGTGACCGAATGGCGCAGCAACTACAAAAAGATACGCGAAAACACTGATTCCAGTTCGCTGGCGAAGGCCAGGATGCTCGCGCGGATCATCCAGTACGATCCCGAAATCCTGAAGAACGACGCCCGCCTGAAGGAGCTCGCCGACGTGCTGAACGTCGATTCCCTCTGCGTTTCCGACGGGGAGGGCGTGCTGATCGCCTCGACCGAGCCGGGCTTCCTCGGGTTCCACATGGATTCCACTGAGCAGTCGGGGGCGTTCATGCCCGCGGTGAAGGATAAGACGTTCGAGCTGGTGCAGGATCCGCAGGAACGCGGCATCGACCATGTGATCGTGCAGTACGCTGGCGTGGCGCGCCTCGACGAGCCGGGCATCGTCCAGATCGCCTACGAGTCGGACAACGTGTTCGACTATTCCGATATCGAGCTCATGCGCGAGATCATGAAGGCCCTGCCGATCGGGCAGGAAGGGCGGTTCCTGGTGCTGGAGGACGGCGACGATCCGGTCGTCTTCGCCAGCGGCGACACCTCCGAAAACGGCTGCCGCCTGTCCGAACTCGGATTCTACCTCGACCCGGTCCTGCCGGATTCCGTTTTCATTCGCGGCAAGCCGTATTTCTGCCAGCGCGTGCAGATCCCGGACGAACCCCGGCGCGTACTGGCCGTGTTGCCGAAAGGTGAGGTCTACGGGGCGCGCAACCGCGCCATGGCCTTCCTCATCTGCATCTTCCTCGGCTCCTTCGCTTTTTTCTTCTATCTGCTGGACCGCCTGATCCGCCGGACCGTCACAGACGGCTTCTACGAGGTCAACCGCGCCCTCGACAAGATCATCGCGGGCGACCTGACGCAGACCGTGAGCGTGCGGAGCAACCCGGAGTTCCTGACGCTGTCCGACGGCATCAACACCATGGTCGGCGGCCTGAAGAAGAACCTGACCGACTCCCGCCGCCGCGTCAAACGCGAAAACGAACTCGCGAAGTCCATTCAGCAGACGCTGATCCCCGCATCGGGACAGGTCTTCGCCGAGTTTTCCGGGCTTGATTTCGCCTCCGCCTCCGTGCTCGCCGCGCATAAGGGCAGCGACGTCTTCGAGCCCTTTGTGACCGACGCCGGACGCCCCGGGTTCGTGATGGTGGAGACCATCGGCGACAGCGTCTCCGCCTGCCTCAGCATGATGAAGTTCCGCGCGATCTTCCAGCCGTGCGCCCTGGCCGCCTCCGGCCCGCTCGACATGCTGAACCGCGGCATGGAGGTCTTCAAGGACGAAAAAGTCTTCAAAAAGCAGTTCCTCTCGATCTTCGTCGGCTTCCTTGACCCGGAGAACCGCCGCCTCGACTACGTGAACGCCGGCTTCTATCCGCCGTTCCTCCGCAGGGCGGACGGCTCCTTCGAACAGCTCCGCGATTCCGCCGGGGCCGTCTTCACGACCGCGCGCCCCGTCGAATTCCGCCAGGAGAGCATCACGTTCGGACCGGGCGACGTCTTCTTTGCATGTTCCAACGGCATTTTCTCCTACCGCGACCGCGAGGGCCAGCTCTTCACGAAGAAGATGCTGCTGAACAGCCTGAACGGCTCGAAGGCGGATTCCTCGCAGGCGCTGATCGACGACGTGATGTCCAATATCCGCGGTGTCTCCGGCGAGCTCCCGCCCGACGACGACGTCATCATGGCCGCCATCCGCTTCCAATCCTGACGCCGTTTCCTTCGGCGATCCTGCGTTTCTTTTTTCGGATTTTTTTGGATTCTCTGTTTGATTTTGCTTTTTTTGTATGATATAGTATGGCAAAATCATGACGAATCACTGCTTTTCATACTTGGGATCACAAGCATGACCTCCGCCGGGACATCCGACCGTTTCCTCCCGACTCCGCCTCGATTTGAAGCGGGGTGTCTTATGTCCTCACCCTGCACCCCGAGGATAGGAGTTCTTTGATTATGCCAACCATTACAATTCAATCCACTTTGATTCGAGTGCTCAGGACAAATGGGGAAGACTATATCTGTCTTACCGACATCGCGAGACAAAAGAATCCCGTCGAACCGAAGGATGTCGTCAAAAACTGGATGCGTCTTCACAACACCCTAGAGTATCTTGGAATTTGGGAAAAGCTCAACAACCCGGGTTTCAAAGGGGTCGAATTCGACCCCCTTTTGGCGGAATCGGGCAAAAACTCTTTTACAATGAGCCCGTCTCGCTGGATTGAACTCACCAATGCCATCGGGCTTGTTACGAAAAACGGGAAGAACGGCGGGACGTTTGCACAAAAAGACATAGCCTTTAAGTTCGCCAGCTGGATTTCTGCCGAATTTGAGCTTTATCTGATAAAAGAGTTCCAACGGCTGAAGGCGGAGGAACAGAAACTGATTGGCTGGTCTGCAAAGCGCGAACTTGCCAAGCTTAACTACCGGATTCATACAGATGCGATCAAAAACAATCTGATTCCTCCGGAGCTGGACCGCCGAAAAGCTTCCATCGTGTATGCAAATGAAGCGGACGTCCTGAATGTTGCTATGTTCGGAATGACCGCGCAGGAATGGAGGGAGGCAAATCCCGGCAGGAAGGGCAATATCCGGGACTATGCCACCATCAACGAACTGATTTTGTCTTTCCAATCTTGAAAGCCTGAATGCCGTTTTCATCAATGACGGGATTCCTCAGTCGGAACGCCTCCTCAAGTTGAACCAGGTCGCAATCTCGCAGATGAAGGTCTTGCTGGAGGTTACGGACCGAAAACTCTTCTTGCCGGAGCAACAATGAAGACACTGGATTCTTTTCAACAAGGTAATGTTGATCGAACAGTCAATGTTTTTGACTTGTTCGTCCTATTTCTCTCCTCTGATCCTAATCGAATCATAACATAAAACCCAACAGGAAAGGGCACATCATGGCAGTCATCATCTCATCCGGCACTTATTATGTCAGCAGCGGCAAATCGCTGAGCGAACCGTCGCGGGCGTCGCCGACTTCAACGCCGACGGCACGGACGACATCGCGTGGAGCAATACCGACACCGGGCTCACCGGCTACTGGCAGATCAACAACAAGGAGCTCACCACCTGGTCCAATATTGCTGTGATCGGCTAACACCGCAAGCGGTGCTGACGTAGTGCGCGGCTTCGCTTGCGCACGAAGGCCTCCGTGATTCTTCGGGATCGCGGGGGCCGTTTTGTATCATCCCGGGAACGATTCGCGAAAAAAGGCGGCATAATCGCGTTTTTCCTCGAAAAAACGTTTGCATTTCCGGGAAAACGTCTTATATTTGTGAAATGTCGCAACAACGCGGCGGCGGTCCTCCCCGGACCGGCCGCCGTTTCAACCCCGGACGCGCCCCGCGCGCTCCTCAACACATACGGAAAGAAACACGATGCCTATCACCGAAATTCTGGAACGCAACGCCCAGCTGTACAAAGAGGACGTGGCGCTGGTGGAGATCAACCCGCAGGAACTCGAAAAACGCCACACGACCTGGCGCGAATACTCGCTGATGGAGCCCAGCCCGACCGACTCGTTCCGGTCCGAACTCACCTGGGGCGAATTCGACCGCAAGGCGAACCGCGTGGCGAACTTCCTGCTCACGCGCCACATCAAGAAGGGAAACCGGGTGGGCATCCTGCTCATGAACTGCCTCGAATGGCTCCCGATCTACTTCGGCGTGCTGAAGAGCGGCGCGATGGCCGTGCCCCTGAACTTCCGCTACACCGCCGAGGAGATCAAATACTGCATCGAGCTCGCCGACATCGACGTGCTCATCTTCGGACCGTCGTTCATCGGCCGCGTGGAATCCATCTGCGAACGCATCCCGCGCGTGAAGGCGCTGATCTACGTCGGCGAGGACTGCCCGTCGTTCGCCGAGCCGTATTACAACCTCGTCTCCTACTGCTCCAGCAAGTCCCCCGCGATCCCGCTCTCCGACGACGAGGACGCCGCAATCTACTTCTCCTCCGGCACCACCGGATTCCCGAAGGCCATCGTGCACCGCCATCGCAGCCTCATGCACGCATGCATCGTGGAGCAGAAGCACCACGGGCAGACCCGCGAAGACACGTTCCTCTGCATTCCGCCGCTGTACCACACCGGCGCGAAGATGCACTGGTTCGGCAGCTTCCTGGTCGGCGGCAAGGCCGTGCTCCTGCGCGGCATCAAGCCCGAATGGATCATCAGCGCGGTTTCCGAGGAGCACTGCACCGTGGTGTGGTTGCTCGTGCCGTGGGCGCAGGACATCCTGGACGCCATCGAACGCGGCGACATCAAGCTGGAGGACTACAAGCTCGACCAGTGGCGCCTCATGCACATCGGCGCGCAGCCGGTGCCGCCCAGCCTCATCAAGCGCTGGAAGACCGTCTTCCCGAAGCACGACTACGACACCAACTACGGCCTCAGCGAATCCATCGGACCGGGCGCCGTGCACCTCGGCATCGAGAACATCGACCATGTGGGCGCGATCGGCGTGGCGGGCTACGGCTGGCAGACCAAGATCGTCGACGAGAAGCACAACCCCGTCGAGCCCGGCAAGGTCGGCGAGCTCGCGGTGAAGGGCGACGGCGTGATGCGCTGCTACTACAAGGACGAGAAGGCCACGAAGGAAGTCCTCGACGACGAGGGCTGGCTCTACACCGGCGATATGGCGAAGGAGGAGGACGGCTTCATCTACCTCGTCGACCGCAAGAAGGACGTCATCATCACCGGCGGCGAAAACCTCTATCCCGTCCAGATAGAGGACTTCCTCCGCCGCAACAACGCCATCAAGGACGTTGCCGTCATCGGTCTCCCCGATCCGCGCCTCGGCGAAATCGCCGCCGCGATCATCGAGGTCAAGCCGGACTTCACGCTCACCGAGGAGCAGGTCAACGACTTCTGCCTCGACCTGCCGCGTTACCAGCGCCCGCGCAAAATCATCTTCGCCGAGGTCCCGCGCAACCCGACCGGCAAGATCGAAAAGCCGAAACTCCGCAAGATGTACGGCGCCGACCAGCTCGTCGCCATGCAGAACGAAATCAAATAGGCGTTTCTTTTCAGCAGGTTCAGTACATGACTGAAAAAATACAAGCGGATGCTTTGTTCAAGCAAAGTATTGATTACGTCCGCAGTAATGATTTGCTGGCGGATTCGAGGAATATCATCGAATCCGCCAGACATCTTGCTTACAAGGCCATCAATGTCGCCTTGGTTCAACGGAATTGGCTGCTTGGCAAGCGAATTGCGGAAGAAGAACTCATTGGCGCTGGAAGTGCGGGATATGGAAAAAGAATTGTAGCGAATCTGGCGAATCAATTAACAGATATTTATGGAAAAGGTCTTGATGCTACCAATCTCTATAAATTCCTTGCCTTTTACAAGGCGTTCCCGATTTTAGACTCACTGCGTCTAAAATCTGGTAACATGCTGTCCTGGACGCATTTCCGCATACTTTTGCAGGTTGATGATCCTGTGGCGAGAGAATGGTACTTAAACGAGGCAATGGAACAGACTTGGAGCGTAAGGACGCTTCAAAGGAATATTTCCTCGCAGTATTACCAGCGTCTGCTGATGTCCCAGCACAAGGATGTGGTGGAAAAGGAGATGCTGGAGATTACAAGCCCTCTGCAGGATCGGTTGGAGTTCATCAAGAATCCTGTCATCGCCGAGTTCCTGGGGATGAGTCAGAATACGGATTTTACCGAAACGGAACTGGAAACAGCCATCCTGAACAATATTCAGAAATTTCTGATGGAATTAGGAAAGGGCTATGCGTTCGTCGCCCGCCAGCATCGGATTCATACAGAGAAGGAAGACTATTTCATTGACCTCGTTTTCTACAACTTCATCCTGAAATGCTTTGTCCTGGTGGATTTGAAGACCTCAAAGATAACGCATCAGGATGTCGGACAGATGGATATGTACATCCGGATGTTTGATGCCATGAAGCGATCCGAGGGAGACAACCCGACCTTGGGAATCGTTCTCTGTGCGGATACTGACTCCGATATCGCGAGATTCTCCGTCCTTCACGGAAATGAACAGCTTTTTGCCTCCAAATACATGCTCTTCCTTCCCACGGAAGAACAGCTGCGTGCGGAAATCGAAAGTCAGAAACAGCTTTTTGAAGAACAGCATTCTTCTACGGAACAATGATTCCGTAACCGAATGTCTGATTCGTTTTTTTGATGTTTTTATCCCGACCGCCCTACTGGCCGTGGCTTAACTCTTCCAGCAAACCTATCATTAAGCAGCCTGTAACAATGCATTCGACCGGCAGCAGGACGACGTCGGTCACGAACGCGGACGGAAGCCACAGCGCTTTCCAGCAGTAGCCGACGGTGCCGATGCTTGCCCCTGGATACATGTAACGGTATAGAGGATATTGATTCGGAGCGAAATCCTCCCCGTCGGTTTTCTCATAAGGAGTGCGTACTTCCTCGAAACTGTTCGTGTCCCATGTAATATGGAACAGGGTCAGGAACGGCCAGCAGTCGTGCTCCGTTTTTTTCCTGTATTTGATGATGACTTCACTTTCATCCGGAGAAAGCGTGGTACTGTCCCATGAGTAGCTCCATCGCGTCTCTCCGAGGTCTTTGAGGGTAGCGTGGGTGAAGCACCCCGTTCCGCCCAGCAGAACGGCAAGGAACGCGAGGCTCAGTATGATTTTTCGTATTGCTATCATTCACCTTGTCCTTTCATCGGATGAAATGATCGTGCATTTACAGTAACGCTTCCAATTCAAAAAAAACAAGGGTTTCGGAAATCTTTTTTATAAAAAGATTGAAAACCGGCTTGTTTTTTTGCCTGATGGAATGTAAGTTATGCAATAGTTAAGAATTTGACAGTTCCACCCCCTTCAACTAAGGAGTTTTTGCCATGTTTTTCCGTACGATCCTCTCCCGGTTCGCGGTTTGCGCCGCCGCGGCGGTCTGCGCCGCATCCGTCACCGCGTTTGCGCAGAACGGCGCCCCCGCCAAGCTGAGCGAATTCACGAACCACGCCACGGTCTGGCCGGACAACAACGGCGCGCACATCAGCGCGCACGGCGGCTGCATGCTGAAAGTCGGCGACACCTACTACTGGTACGGCGAACACCGCATGCGCGACCGGAAGACCGGGGTGCACGTGTACAGCTCGAAGGACCTTTACAACTGGAAGGACGAGGGGCTGGCGTTCGATTCCGCCACCATGCAGACACAGGGGCAGCAGGGACAGGGCGGATGGGGAGGATTCTCGTTCGGGGCGAACATCGAGCGTCCGAAGGTGGTCTACAACGCCAAAACGAAGAAGTACGTGCTGTGGTTCCACCAGGAATCCGGCGGCAACTACAACTCCGCGTTTGTGGGCTGCGGGATCGCCGACACGCCGACCGGGCCGTTCAAGCACCTCTACAGCGGACGCACCGCGCCGGGCACGTGGCCGGTCGATATGCCCGCCGGGCTGAGGGATTACGCCGAGGGGAAGTCGCAGACCTATGACCGGCAGTTCGCGCGCCTCGTCGAGAACTACCAGTCCGGGCAGGAGAGCCGCGACATGACCGTCTTCGTGGACGACGACGGCAAGGCGTACCTCTTCTGCGCCTCGGAAAACAACCAGACCATGCACATCGTGGAGCTGAACGACGAGTACACCGGATTCACCGGGCGCTGGTGGCGCATCCTCGAGGGAAAATCCTACGAAGCGCCGGTCGTGTTCCGTCACGACGGCAAGTATTATCTGCTCGGTTCGCACTGCACCGGCTGGAATCCGAACCCCGGACGCACCGCGGTCGCCGACAAGATCACCGGGCCGTGGCGCGAACTCGGCAATTTCGCGGTCGGCCAGGGCGCTGACCGCACCTACGAGGGGCAGACCGCGCACAGCTTCACCGTGCCGGGCAAGGACGGCAAGGAGGAGCGCGTGGTGATGCTGGACAGCTGGAAGCCGCAGAACCTGCCGACCAGCCAGTACATCTGGCTTCCGCTCGAATGGGAGGGTGAAAAGCCGGTCGCGAAGTATCAGAAGACCTGGAAGCTGCCCGCTCAGCTCGCGCCTGCGCCCGCCGCCTCGAAAGCGAATGACTCGAAATCCAATGCCGCGAAACCCGCCGCGGGCGACGGCAAGACCGCGGGCTATCTCTTCGCACACTTCCGCGGCGAACGCTCGAACGAGTGGGAACAGATTTTCTTCGCCATCAGCAAGGACGGCGCGAAGTGGCAGCCGCTGAACGACGGGAAATCCGTGCTCCAGAGCAACCTGGGCGAGGGCGGCGTGCGTGATCCGTACATCGTCCGCAACCCCGAAAACGGCACGATCTACCTGATCGCGACCGACCTGTGCATCGGCCGCAACGGCGACTGGGGACGCGCCCAGCGCGCCGGCAGCAAGGCGATCATCGTGTGGGAATCGAAGGACATGGTGAACTGGAGCGAGCCGCGCCGCGTGGAGGTCGCCGTGCCGAACGCGGGCTGCACGTGGGCCCCGGAGGCATTCTGGGACGCCGACAAGAAGGACTTCTTCGTCTTCTGGGCGTCGCGCGAGACGCTGAACGGCTCGAACCGCCAGCGCATCTACTCCGCCCGCACGAAGGACTTCAAGACGTTCACCCCGGCCAAACTCTACATCGAGAAGCCGAACGACATCATCGACACCGACATCGTGTCCGAGGGCGGCAAGCTCTACCGGTTCTCCAAGGACGAAACGCAGAAATCCATTATCCTGGAGGTCTCCGACTCGCTCGAGGGCGAATGGAAGCCCGTGCCCGGATTCCCCGTGAAGAATTTCGTGGGCTACGAGGGGCCGGAATGCTTCCGCATGGCGGACGGCCGCTGGTGCATGATCATCGACTACTATTCGCGCGGACAGGGCTACAAGGCGTTTTTCTGCGACGACCTCTCGAAGGGCGACTTCGCGCCGTCCGAACGCGGCCTGGAGTTCCCGTACCGGTTCCGTCACGGCGGCGTCATCACGCTCAGCCAGACCGAGTACGACGCCCTGATGAAAAAGTGGGGCACCAACCTGCCCAAATAGTTCTTCAATCGGTACTATAAAACAAACCAACGCGCCGGTCCTGATAGAAAACAGGGCTGGCGCTTTCTTTTTCGGGGGAAAATGGAGGAAAAATGGCGCGCGCGGTTGAAGAACGGGAAAAATGGTGTATATTCAATGCTGTAAAAATCTTTTTCTATAATTATAAAGCAACGGGTATCCCCCACGAAAGGTTCGCAGAATGAAGGATTACACGACCTATCAGAACCCCCTGACCGGACGTTACGCAAGCAAGGAAATGAGCTACAATTTCTCGCCCCAGCGGAAGCACTCCACCTGGCGGCGTCTCTGGCTCGCGCTCGCCGAGAGCGAACAGGCGCTCGGATTGGCGATCACCGACGAACAGCTGGACGAAATGCGCGCGCACCTCGACGACATCGACTTCGAGGAAGCGGAGCGGATCGAGGCCGAGGTGCGGCACGACGTGATGAGCCACATCCGCACGTTCGGCGAGGTCTGCCCGAAGGCGAAGGGCATCATCCACCTGGG
>JAGCTY010000100.1 GCA_017963105.1 Lentisphaeria bacterium | reverse complement strand
GAAGACCCGTCACAACGAAGTCGCGCCTGCACAGTTCGAGCTCGCGCCGATGTTCGAGGAAGTCAACCTCGCGTGCGACCACAACATGCTCATCATGGAAGTCCTCCGCCAGACCGCCGACCGCTATGGATTCGTCTGCCTGCTCCATGAAAAGCCCTTTGCCGGCATCAACGGTTCCGGCAAGCACAACAACTGGGCCGTCTCCTACGGCAAGACCAATCTGCTCAACCCGGGCAGCGATCCGCGGCAGAACGCCATCTTCCTGACCGTGCTCTGCGCGATCATCGAAGCCATCGACAAGCACGCCGACCTGCTGCGCGCCACCGTGACCGGCGCCGGCAATGACCACCGCCTCGGCGCGAACGAAGCGCCGCCGGCCGTCATCTCCATGTACCTCGGCGACCAGCTCGCGGACGTGATCGACCAGATCGAGCACAACGAGGTCAAGACCAGCCGCAAGTCGTCTGCCATGAGAATCGGCGTCGATACGCTCCCGCCGCTCCCGAAGGACGCTACCGACCGCAACCGCACCAGCCCGTTTGCGTTCACCGGGAACAAGTTCGAATTCCGTGCGCCCGGTTCCAGCCAGTCCTGCGCCGGCCCGAACACCGTGCTGAACGTGATCATCACCGAGGCGTTCGACCGTATTGCCTCCGTGCTGGAGAAACTCCCGAAGAAGGAATTCCACGACGGCCTCCAGAAGGAGCTCTGCAAGATCATCCGCACGCACAAACGGATCATCTTCAACGGCGACGGCTATGCCGACAACTGGCTGAAGGAAGCCGCGAAGCGCGGACTGCCGAATGCCAAGACCACCATGGACGCGCTCCGCTGCCTGACCGCGCCCGCCAACGTGAAGATGTTCGAAAAGTATCACGTCTACACGAAGCGCGAGCTCGATTCCCGCTACGAAGTCTTCCTGGAGGACTACCACCGCAGAATCCATATCGAGGGCGAAGTCGCGCTCGAGATCGCCACCAGCATGATCTATCCCGCCGTCGTGCAGGAATACACGAAGCTCGCCGCCGCCGCTGCCGCGGGCAAGGCCGTCGGCATGAAGACCGGCGTGAAGAGCGTGGCGGCATCCGCCGCCGAACTCGGCGCCAAGCTCGATGAACTCAGCGCGAAGATCGAAGCGCTCCGCAAGGCGCTCGGCGGACTCCACGAGGAAATCCTCGCCGCGATGGCCGCCCTGCGCGTGACGGTCGATTCCATCGAGAAGAACGTCTCCGACGAAAGCTGGCCGCTGCCGAAGTACCGCGAAATGCTGTTCGTGTACTGATACGCAGCTGTTTCAGCTCAAATGCAGGATTTCCCCGGCCGGGCCTCTCAGCAGTGTCCGGCCGGGATTTTCGTTTCCGGAGCCTTGCGTGTCCGTAAGAATCAAAAAAATTTAGAAAAATAAACGTTCAAGACCCCAAACTGGTTTGCATTTTTCTTTTGACGTGATATATTGATGCTTGAGTTAATCAAACCTGCCCCAAGGAGTCCTCTGCTATGAAATTTCTGCTGATCTCTCTTAACATTCTGCTCGTCGCCGCAGTCTGCCATCTGGCCTGGACCTATTCTTCCGATCCGCTTGAATTCGCCTCGACCTCCAGAAAAATGTCGCCCGCCAAGGTCGAAAGGAAAAAATCTCCCAAGGTCAAGGCCTCGGAAAGATATGTGGGGGATTCCCCCGAAGTGACGGAAAAGAAGATCGCCGCCCTGGTGGAGCACAATATTTTTAAGACGGAACGCGTGCCCGACGCGCCCGCGAACAAGACCGCCCAGCGGAACACCCAGCAGATTCGTGCGGACATGAGCCTGGTCGGCACCTATGTCATCGGCGATTCGCTCGGCGCGATCATCCTCCAGCGGCTCCAGGGCAACGCCCAGCAGCAGCTGAAGGCGCTTCAGCAGAAGGAATATGAACAGTACACGGCGTCCTCGACCCGCATCACCGATCCGAAGAAGAGAGCCGCGGCGGCTGCGGCGGCAGCAGCGGCGGATGAGGACGACGCGGAAGGGGCAGCGGCCGGAGAAGAGAACAAGGCGCAAGTCGTTGTGGACGCGGAAAAAGACCCCAAGCAGATCGTCATTGTCGGCGGCAGCCCAACGATCTCCGCGAACAATGTGTTCCGCCAGCATCTGAAGGTCGGCGACACGACCGTTACCGGCTACAAGCTCGAAGAGGTGACCCGCACCAGCGCCGTGCTGACCAAGAACAACGAGCGGATCGAGCTTACGCTGCTTACGCCGTCCGAGGCTGGAAACGTTGCCCGCAACAATCAGAACCGGAACAACAATAACAACAACCAGAACCGGAACAATAACAATAATAATAACAACAACCAGAACCGGAACAATAACAACAATAATAACGCCCGGAACAACAATAACAACAATAACCGGAACAATAACAACGCCAACGCCCGGAACAACAATAACAACAATAACCGGAACAATAACAACCAGAACCGGAACAACAATAACAACCGCAACAATCGCGACGAGTTCGAGTGGTTCTGATTCCCCGCCTCCGTCACCATTTCCGCCGGAGAACACATGCGAGATTCCGCTGAAATGTTCTCCGGCCTTTCTTTTCTCCAATCCCCATGAAACTCCGCTTCCTGATATTCCTGATCGTTTCCGTCGCGCTCGCTTTCCTGCTGGCAAAACACGACGTGACGCACGTCGGGATCGAGACGTCGCGGTATTCCACGGTCGAATCCGTGCTGGAACGCGGCACGTTTGCGATCGACGACAGTTTCTTCACCACGCCGGACAAGGCGGAGCGCAACGGGCATTTTTACGGGGACAAGCCGCCACTGGTCACGTTCTGTGCGATTGCTTTGGGGCGCGTGCTGAAATGTTTCGGCGTGCGGTATCTGGACGGGGATTATTTCCGTGCGGTCTATCTGACGGGCGTGTTTGTTTTTGTAATCTCCTGCCTGACCGGCTGGTTCGTCTATCTTGGACTGAGGCGGCGTCCGCGGATGCCGGAAGGGTACCGGATCGCGATGTCCGTGCTGTCGGTCGCCTCCACGCTCGTGCTCTCCTATGCCGTCACGCTGAACAACCACACGCCCTGCGCGGCGGCGCTGATGGGGTTGATTTTGCTGCTGGAACGCGGCGAGGAGACCGGCATGACGCGCCTTCGGGCGTTCCTGGCGGGCATCATGACCGGGCTGATCCTGAACCTGGAGTTCGTGGCTGGCGGCGTGCTCGGGATCGCGGTGTTTGTCTTTATGCTGACCGCGATTTCGCCCCGGCGGATCGAAAACGCCCTGATGTATGCGGCGGGCGCGGGCCTGATGATCCTGCTTGAGGCGGGGATGAACATGATGTCCTACGGTTCGCCGCTGCCGCTGTACTTCTTCACGCACAAACCGGCGTTCACGGAGAAAAACTACCTGACCTACGCGTTTAATATCCTGTTCGGGTTCGAGGGGTTCTTCCTCTACATGCCCGCGCTGCTTTTCGCCGGATTCGCGTGCGCCTCGGAACGGATGCGCCGCGACCGGGTGTTCATGTACATGATGATCTCGACAGTCGCCGCAATCATTCTTTTCGCTGTCGGCACCTCGGATTACGGCGGCTGGTGCTACGGATACCGGTTCCTGATCCCGTTTGCGCCCGTGCTGCTGTATTACGCCGCGGTTTATTTCGGGCGGCCGAGGCCGCGTCTGAAACGCTGGCATGTCTTCCGGCTTGCGCTGGTCTGGGGCGTGCTCTTTTCCGTAGTCGGCGTGATGAACCCGTGGAACGCCGGATACGAGGGGTCGAGCACGCCGCAAAACGCCCTGCCGAACCATTTCAAAAACGGCTTCCTCGCCAATGCGTTCGTGTTCTGCTGGCAGACTTTGCCGCATTCCGCGCTCACGCAGTTTTTTATGGACAGCGTCTACGGGCGCGAATACGCCATGCTGTACCTGATGATGGAACTGAACAACCGCAACGACCATGCCGGGCTCCGGCGGGTCATGGAACAGGTCCGCGATATGGAGGAAGCAACTAACACGGGGCAGGGTAATGCATCCGGCGGCACGCCGGAATAAGCGCGGGAAATGCCATGTGACGGCACGCCGGAATAAGCGCGGGAAATGCCGTGTGACGGCACGCCCGGAAAATGAGCGCGGGAAGGGCGCGCGCGGGCATGTTTTTCCTTGAAAAAACAGTGTTCCGGATGTATATTATATTTTCCGCATTTTCCCAGGGGCTGCATCATGAACCGGCTCCTCATCATCGACGAAGGAAACGACCATGTCCGACGAAATCATCTCCGAAGAGGCCGAGCAGAAGCAGCTCGACGATATTTTCACCCAGCGCAAGGCGAAAGCCGAAGAACTCCGTGCCGCGGGCATCGCCCCGTACGGCGTCTTCGTGGACAACATCATCCCGACGACCGAAGCGCGCGCGAAATACGTGCCGGACGTGGAGAATACCGAACTCGTGACCGTGGCCGGCCGCATCATGACCTTCCGCGTGATGGGCAAGGCGACGTTCCTGCACATCAAGGACCAGCACGGCAGCCTCCAGCTGTATGCCCAGCGCGACATGCTCGGCGAGGAGGAATACAAGCGCTTCAAGCGCCTCGATCCGGGCGACCTGATCGCCGCGACCGGGCACATGTTCGTGACGAAGACCGGCGAAATCACGCTGAAGATGCAGTCCTACACGATGCTGTCGAAGTCCCTGCGCCCGCTCCCCGAGAAATTCCACGGCCTGACCGACATGGAGCAGCGCTACCGCCAGCGTTACCTCGACCTCATCATGAACGACGAAAGCCGTTCCCTTTTCTTCAAGCGCATCCGGATCATCCGCGAAATCCGCAACTTCCTGGAGTCGCGCGGATTCCTGGAGGTCGAAACCCCGATGCTTCAGTACATCCCCGGCGGCGCCGCCGCCACGCCGTTCAAGACGCACTACAACGCCCTGGACTGCGACATGTTCATGCGCATCGCGCCGGAACTCTACCTGAAGCGCCTGCTCGTCGGCGGATTCGAGAAGGTGTACGAACTGAACCGCAACTTCCGCAACGAGGGCATCGACCGCCGTCACAACCCCGAATTCACCATGATCGAAATCTATCAGGCGTTCGGTAACTGCGAGACCATGATGGAGCTCATCGAGAGTATGGTCACGACCATCGCGCAGAAGGTGTTCGGCACGCTTCAGATCAAGCTCCCCGGCGACAAGGTCATCAACCTCGAACGCCCGTGGCGCCGTGCCCCGTACCGCGACCTCGTCCGCGAGCGTACCGGCCGTCAGGACTGGTTCGAGCTCCCGCGCGAGGAAAAATACAAGCTCGCGAAGGAACTCGGCGCGCAGGTCATGCCCGACTGGACCGACCTCGAGATCACGCACGAAATCTATGAAAAGCTGATCGAACACACGCTCATCCAGCCGACCTTCGTGACGCGCCTCCCCGCCGAACTTGTCCCGCTCGCCAAGAAATGCGCCGACGATCCCGAAAGCGTGGACGTGTACGAGCTCGAGATCAACGGTCAGGAAATCTCCCCCGGCTATTCCGAGCTCAACGACCCGATCGACCAGCGCAAGCGCTTCATGGAACAGGTCACGCTGTCCGGCAAGGACCCCGCGCAGGCAGTCGACGAGGACTTCCTCACCGCGCTCGAATACGGCATGCCCCCGGCAGGCGGCATGGGCATCGGCGTGGACCGCCTGGTGATGCTCCTGACAGGTACGGAATCCATCCGCGACGTCGTGCTCTTCCCGCAGCTCAAGCCGCGCCAGAACTGAGCCCGAATCTCCTCACGTATTTCCCGATCTTCTGATAACTTTTTCAAGTCTGAAAGGACAACGACCATGTATCTCGGACGAATCGTCTGCGCCGGCATGACCCGCGACGGCAAACCCTGCGCGGCCTACCGCGTCTCCTCCCGTTCCTTCCCGAACCGCAGCGCCAAGCTCATCACCGGCAAGATCGCCATCCTGCCGCGCGCGGGCTTCGAAAGCGACCTGGCGAAGAACCCCTACATCGCCTACAACTGCATCCGCCTCTCCGGTGCGGTCGCCCTCGCCACGAACGGCTCCCAGACCGACCCGATCATCGAGAAGATCGCCATGGGCGTACCGCTGCGCGACGCATTCGCGTCCTGTCTGCTCGCGATGGACTATGAAAAAGACCAGCTGAACACTCCGCGCGTGGCGGCCGCGGTCGACGCCAAAGCCGGTAAGCTCGTGCTCGGCATCGTCCGCTGCGACGCCATCCTCGTCCGCGAATATCCCTGCGTCCCCGGCGAGCTCCGTTTCGTCTCCACCTATACGCTCGACCATCCGTGCGGCGACAACGTGGACGACAAGTTCGACGCCGCCGACGCCCCGGCGATCTGCAACTACGTGATCGGCGGCGGCCGGTTTGCGGAATTCGAAAACGCCGTGACCGCGGCGTCCGCCGTGTGGGACGGTCTCACGTTCCAGCTGGCGGCGCAGGACGCGTAAGCCGTAAGGAATTCCGTCCATGCCCGCCATGCGCGACTGTTTGGCCGGACTGAACCCGGAACAGAAGGAAGCGGTCCTTCAGATCGAGGGGCCGCTCCTCGTGCTTGCCGGCGCGGGCACGGGCAAGACGCGCGTCATCACGGCCCGCATAGCGCACATGATCGAGCAGGGCATCCCGCCGGATCAAATCGCGGGCATGACCTTCACGAACAAAGCCGCGGCGGAGATGCGCGAACGCGTGGCGGCAATGGTGCCCGGCACTGCCGCCGACAAGGTCACGCTCGGCACGTTCCACTCGTTCTGCGCGCGCATCCTGCGGCGCGACATCGCGTTCGCGGGCAACTACAACTCCCAGTACAGCATCCTCGACGAGAGCGACCAGACCGGCATCATCAAACAGGCGTCCGCCGAGCTCGGATTCGGCAAGGACGAGATCCCTGCGAAGGAAGTCGCGGCGTTCATCGGCCGATGCAAGAACCAGATGCAGTTTCCCTCCGACGTGCCATCGGGCGGCAACGACGCGTTTCTGGCGATCTATGAACGTTACCAGCAGATTTTGGAGCTTCAGAACGCGCTGGATTTCGACGACCTCCTCCTCCTGACACTGAAAGTGTTCAAAGAGCACCCGGAGTGTCTGGCGCGGTATCAGGACCGCTACCGCTACCTGCTGGTCGACGAGTATCAGGACACCAACGCCGCCCAGCTCAAGCTGCTCCAGTACCTCACGCAGTTCCGCCAGAACATCTGCGTGGTCGGCGACGACGACCAGAGCATCTACGCGTGGCGCGGCGCCGACGTCGGCAACATCCTGAACTTCCCGACCTATTTCCCCGGCGCGCGCGAGATCAAGCTCGAACAGAACTACCGCTCCACCAACAACATCCTGCGCGCCGCGAACAGCGTCATCTCCCACAACGGCGCGAGGTTCGACAAGAGCCTGTGGTCGACCAAAGGCGACGGCGAGGAGATCAAACTGGCGCAGCTCGAAGACGGCGACGCCGAGGCGGAATTCGTCTACAACATGATGGAACACATCATCGCCTCCAATCCGGACTGCTGCTACCGCGATTTCGCCGTGCTGTACCGCTCGAACTACCTGTCGCGCGTGCTGGAGCAGACCTTCCGCGGGCACGGCATCCGGCCGCGCATCATCGGCGGGCAGGAGTTCTTCCAGCGCAAGGAGGTGAAGGACGCCGTGGCGTACCTGAAACTCGTGCTGAACAAACGCGACGACCAGAGCCTGCTGCGCGTGATCGGCGTGCCCCCGCGCGGGATCGGCGACAAGGCGATCATGCGTCTGCGCGATTTGCGGAAAGTCGCTTCCCTGCCGATGCAGGACCTCCTGACCGAATCCGCGTTCACCGAATCCGTCACGAAGGCCGCGGCGAACTCGGCGTCGAACCTGGCGTCCGCCGTCCGCAACGCGCGGGAAGCGTTCTCCACGCCCGGCGGCCTCGCGGACAAGGTCACGAAATATCTGGAGGACGTCGGCTACCTGAACGGTTTCCTGAAAATCTACCGCGATGCCAAGGAAGCCGAGTCCCGCCAGGAAAACGTGCTGGAATTCATCAACTCCATTTCCTATTTCGAGCACAACACCCCGCCCGGCAGCGATCCGCCGACCATCGGCGACCTGCTGGAAAAGTTCTCCCTGCTGGACGATTCCGACCGTACGAAGAACGATGAGGACGACAACAGCAATTCGCCGGTCTTCTCCACCGTCCACGCTGCGAAGGGGCTGGAATTCCCCATCGTCTTCGTGATCGGCATGGAGGAGGGGCTCTTCCCGCACGAACGCGCCATGGAGGATTCGTCGCACGGGGTTGAGGAGGAACGCCGTCTGTGCTATGTGGCGATCACCCGCGCCCGCGAACAGCTCATCCTCACGCTCGCCCGGAAGCGCTTCAAGTACGGCGATTATGAACTGCACAAGCCGTCGCGCTTCCTTCAGGACCTGCCGGACGAGCTCGCCAGCCGTCTCCAGTCGGAGGACGACCTGATCCCGCGCATGAACGAGGATGAACAGCGCGCGGCGTTCGAGGCCGTGCTGGCGGACCTCCGCCGGAAGATGAAGGAAAAAGGCTTCTTCCCCAAAGACGATTTTTGAGCTTACTTCGGCTCGCCCGCATTGTTTCCCCCTGTCTTCCTGCTCCGTTTTTCCTGCTTGCAGTGTTCGCGAGCGGAGCCGCGCACACCCCAAGGGGGGGCTGATACAGTGCGCTCAGCTTCGCTTGCGCACTATTTTTGTACCGCTTGCGGTGGCGGGGCGGTGAAATCGTAGCCGATGAACCCGAAGATCTGGAACAGCTCCCAGGAGATCGATTCCTTCAAGGTCCTGTTGAACGCCGCCTCGAAGTCCGCGCCGGGCGAAAGGTAGTGTTCCAGCGCGTCCGGGGTGCGCTCCAGGTACGGCAGAATCGCGGCGGGATCGTCCGTGCCGACGCGTTCCCGGAACGGCGGAAGCGTCGCCTTCAGCCAGTTGTCAGGCGACCGGGACATGTTCCGCGGCGGGTAGCGGAAGAATTTTGCGGCGCGTTTCTTCGCCTCGGCGTCCTCCGGGTGCTCCGCCTCGGGATCCATCATTTCCGCCAAGCCGGGCGCGCGGAACAGTTCCTCCAGAATCCTCTTTGTTTCCTCCTCGGAAAGCGTTTTCCGCACCTTGTCGCGGATGATGTCAGCCGGCTGCCCCTCGAAGAAGGATAAATCCCCATTAATCCTGTTTAAAACGAAGTCCGGCAGATCCCACTGCCTGCCGCGGAATCCCGCCTGCGTGACGAACGCGTCGAACGCCTCTCTGCCGAACCGTTCGCGGCAGAATGCGTCGCAGTGCCGTTCCTCCTGAATCTGGAGCGGGAGGATGGCGCCGCAAAGCGGCAGGGCGTCGCCCGGCATCATCTCGAGCGTCCCCGCCCCGGGATGATACGCATCCGGCGGAGGAAATCCACACAGGAATTCGATGCGTTTCAGGAGCGTGCCGCGTGTGAGGCGGGAGCGTTCGTGACGGAGCGCCCGCGCGAGGCAGATGCGGAACGATTCGGCGTCCAGCGCGCAGAGCAGCGGATAGCCGATGACCAGGATGTCGCGCCGGATACACGCGATCTTCTGAAAGCGGGAGAGGACCGTGATGCGGAAGCTCATGTCGAGGCGGATTTGCCGGATGGGCGCGGTCCCAAGTTCGCGGCACAGTTCGCCGACGGCGTCGTACAGCCGGGCGTATCCCTGCGGATCGAGCGGCATCCCGACGGGTTTGCGCTGGCGGAAAACCGGGATGATGAACAGGAAAAATGGCGCAGCGAGGAATGCCGCGAGCAGCAGATGGATCATCGTGATCCGGTACGCCGCGAGCAGCCCGAACACCCCGTTGCACGCCGCAAGGAACAGTATCCCCATGAATCCCAGCCCGAAGAGAAAAACGAACACCCGGTTGAGCAGGAACATGCCCAGAAGATTCCGATAATACCGCTTCGGATTCTTTTCGAACAGCTTCAGCCATTTGGAATAGGTGAGGCGCATCTGCTTCATTTCGTCGATTTTTACGACCTTGCACGTGCTCCATTTCCAGTGCTTTGCGGGCGGCGGTCCCGCCTCGTCGCCGGAGAGATCGCGGCGGAACGGTTTGTACCGGACGACTCCGCATTTTTTCCCGAAAAAGGTGGCCACCTTGGCGACGAAAGACAAAATGAAAACATTGATCAGGAAAAACCAGGACAGAATGATCAGTTTGAGCGAAAGCTCGAAGATCCTATTGTGCCGTTCCCTGAAACGCCTGAACCATCTGTATTTGAAATAATGCTGTGCGTCCGGGTGGCCCTGTTCGGCGGCGAGCCGCAGCCATCTTTCGGCCTCCGCTTCGTCCGCCTCCACCCCGTTCCCCGAGGCATAGCGCATGCCGAGGTTGAATTGTGCGTTCGCCCAGCCCCGTTCGGCGGCCTTGCGGTACCATTCGACGGCTTCCGCTGCGTCTTCTGTTACGCCTTGTCCGAAGTCGTAGCACAAGCCGAGGTTGTATTGCGCTTTCGCGTCGCCCTGTTCTGCGGCCTTGCGGTACCATTCGACGGCTTTCGCTGCGTCTTCGGTTACGCCTCTTCCGAAGTCGTAGCACAGGCCGAGGTTGAATTGCGCTTTTGCGTCGCCCTGTTCTGCGGCCTTGCGGTACCATTCGACGGCTTTCGCGTAATCCTTCTTCAAGCCCAATCCATATTCATAGCAGTATCCGAGCGCGTTCTGCCCCCCGGAGTGTCCCAGTTCCGCCGCCTTCCCGTAATGCTCCGCGGCGGCTTCGTACTGCTTCGTATCGAAAGCCTGTTTCCCGAGCTCGTACTCGTCCTGCGCCTCGTCGGCAAACGCGGGGAGAATCGCTGTCGCGAGGAGGAGGAACGCCAGCGCGACCGTGATGACACGCGCAATCCTCCGTCCGGTCGCGTGTAAAACGTGCACGGGAGGCCGTCTGTTTCGGTTGCGTGTTTTGTTACGGGGCAGGGGGATGTTCATTCCGGTCCGCTTTCGGGTGTTGCATGTAGGGACATATCGCGTAATATAACCAAATATACATGCCGAAAAGAGAAAATCAAGGAGCATCGGCAAAACTTGGTATCCGGTATCTTTCCACTGTCCGGGCGGCCGCGCTTTTTTTCGGAAAAAGATGAGAAGCTCGGTTGACTTTTGCGCGGAACGGGTGTATAGTAAATTCGTTATGAAAACGATCAACGTGAACAGCAGCATTCGATTTTACGGCTTTTTCTGGCGATTTACCGCCTGACGAAGCCCGTTTGCACGTGTACACGCGAAAGTCATGACAACAGACGGGTTCGGCCCAGCAAGAAGGGTCCGGCCCGGTTTCTTTTTCCAGCAGACACAGCCGCATCCGGGCCACGAATCCCGAATGCGGTTTTCTTTTTTCCGACGACGACTCAAACAATTCAAATACCAAACCGAAGGACACCCCCATGAACAAGACAGAACAGCCGATCAAATCGCCCGAACAGCTCGCGTCCGAACTCGCGCCGAACGCGGACATCGTGGAGCACATCAACCGGAACCGCGCGGAACTGCGGAAGATCTTCGACCGGTCGGACAAGCGCCTGGTGGTCATCGCCGGTCCGTGCTCGATCCACAACGTGCCCGCCGCGCTGGAATACGCGGAGAAGCTCGCGAAGCTCTCGGAACGCGTCTCCGACGACATCAAGCTCGTGATGCGCTGCTATTTCGAGAAGCCGCGCACCACGCTCGGGTGGAAGGGCCTCGTGTACGACCCCGACCTGGACGGCGGCAGCGACATCGCGCGCGGCCTGGAGCTTGCCCGCAAGCTCCTGCTGGACGTCTCGGCGTACGGGCTCGGCACCGCCACCGAACTGCTCGACCCGGCGATCGCGAACTACCTTTCCGAGCTCGTTTCGTGGGCCGGGATCGGCGCGCGCACCACGGAGTCCCAGACGCACCGCCAGCTCGCCAGCTCGCTCGACATGCCCGTCGGGTTCAAGAACAGCACCGACGGCAACCTGCAGATCGCCGTGGACGCCATCTGCGCCGCCCGCGCGCCTCACAGCTACATCGGCATCATGCACGACGGCCGCAGCGGCATCATCCGCAGCGAGGGCAACCCGTACTGCCACCTGGTCCTGCGCGGGGGCATCTCCGGCGAGAACTACTACGCCGCGTGCATCGACGCCGCGCTCCGCAAGCTCGAAAACGCCGGCATCCCGCGCACGCTCACGGTCGACTGCAGCCACGGCAATTCGCGGCGCGACCCCGCACGCCAGCACATCGTCTTCGAGGACGTTCTGGCGCAGAAGCTCGCCGGAAACGACGGCATCGCGGGCATGATGCTCGAAAGCTGCCTGCTGCCCGGCAAGCAGAACCTGATGCCCGGCGTGGCGCCCGATCCGCGCATCTCCGTCACGGACGCCTGCATCGGGTTCGAGGAGACCGAACGCCTGATCCTGAACGCCGCGGAACGCCTGCGCCACGGCACGCCGCATTCCATTTCCACCTCCAAGCCGCGCGTGGCGTACCTCGGCCCCGCCGGAACCTTCACGCACGAGGCCGCGCGGAAAGTCTTCGCCGAGACCGCCGAGTACCGTCCGTGCTCCGGCATCCAGAACGTCTTCGCGGCGGTCGAGACCGGCGAGTGCGAATACGGCTGCGTGCCGGTCGAGAACACCACCGAGGGCGTCGTGATCGGCACGCTGGACGTGCTCGCGGAGACCACGCTGAAGATCTACGCCGAGACGTCCATGAACATCCACCACTGCCTCATGGCGTCCGTGCCGAAGGAGAAGATCGGCGTGATCTACAGCCACGTGCAGTCGCTCGGCCAGTGCCGGAAATACCTCGAACGCAATTTCCCGGACGTGGAGACCGTCGGCGTTGGCTCCAACGCGCGTGCCGCCGAGTTCGCCGCCCTCAGCCCGAACGCCGCCGTGATCGGCGGGGAGAGCATCGCCGCGCAGTACCACCTGAACATCCTCGACCGCTCCATCCAGGACACCCCGGACAACCGCACGCGCTTCCTGATTCTCTCCCGCGCCGAAAACACGATGATGCCGCACGCGAAATGCTGCATCTGCTTCACCGCGCGCGAACGTTTCGGCGCGCTGCACGACTGCCTCGAGCCCTTCAAGAACGCGGGCGTCACGCTGACCATGATCGAGAGCCGTCCCTCCGGCTCCGGCTGCTGGCATTACCGGTTCTTCGTCGACATCGAGGGCGCGTCCAACGCTCCGCGCGTCGCCGCCGCGCTCGCCGGGTTGAAGCCCCTCACGGAAGAGCTGAAACTCCTCGGCAGCTACCCCGTGCTGTAAATCTTTCACCGCGTTTTTTTCATGAAGCTCTCCTGCGTGAAGCCGCAAGGGAGCTTCTTTTTTCGTCCGAATCATCGGATGTCCCCACACAAAAAAAGGCGGCTATCGAAGCCGCCTCGTGGTATTCCCGCGGGAAGTGACCATCATATCCTTTACCAGGACTTGTAGAGCTGACATATTATAGCATGTATCGGGAAAAATGTCAAGTAAAAAACAAAAAAATACTTGCATTATTGTTTGCGACATGGTACTATTTATATCAATGATTGAACTTGTTTGAGAATCAGAAACGATACCTTGAAAGGGCTGTTCAATGCCGTATTACACGCTGGGACTGGATTTGGGCGTCGCCTCCATCGGCTGGGCGCTGATCTCCGAAGACGGGGAAAGATTCAATTTGGAAGCTTGGGGCTCCCGTATTTTCGAACAGGGGCTCGAAAGCGACGGCCTGGACGCGATCTCCCGCGGAAAGGGCACCTCGCGCGCCGCCGTACGACGCCTGAAAAAAGCATCGCGCCGCCAGTACGGCCGCCGTCGCGACCGTAAGGAGAACCTGAAGCGCATCCTCACGGAAAACGGGATGCTCCCCGAGCCCTTCACGCCGGATTTCTTCGTCACCCTCGACCGGAAACTCGTGCAGACGCTTCCCGAGGCGGAACGCGAACACGCCGCACACATCGCCCCGTATCTTTACCGCAAGCTCGCGCTCGACCGTCCGCTTACGAAAGAAGAGTTCGGACGCGCGATCTATCATCTTGCCCAGCGCCGCGGATACCGGAGCAACCGCAAGCTCGATTTGAAGGACAAGGATTCCGGCGTCGTGAAGGAAAGCATCGCGAAACTGAAATCCGAAATGGAACAGGTTCACGCCCGAACGATCGCCGAGTATTTCTGCACGGTCGATCCGAACAAGGAACGCATCCGCAATCGCTACACGGACCGCGCCATGTACGAAGACGAGTTTCACAGGATCTGCGAGGCGCAGCGCCCGCTGGTCTCCTCTGATCTGGAGAAGGACCTTTACAAGGCGATTTTCTTTCAGAACAAGCTCAAATCAACCAAAGGGCTCGTCGGGAAATGCGAGATATACCCCGAACACCGTCGCTGTTCCATGGCGAGGGAAGAGGCCCAGCTCTTCCGTATCTACACGACCGTGAGCAATCTCCGCGTGCGAAAGGGCGACATGGAGCGTTCGCTCACCGAGGAGGAACGCGGACAAGCCGTTGCATTCCTGAACGGTTATTCGGACAAGTTCACCGTCCGCGGCACGATCACGCTGAAAAACCTTGCAAGGGTCATCGGGCTCGCCAAGGGGGAAAGCTTCACGCTCGGCGATGAGGGGAAAGACATCTACGGCAACGAACGCCATGTGGCACTCGTCCGTGTCTTCGGCGCGGACAGGGCTGCCGCCATGAGCGCAGCAGAACAGAACGCCTTCTTCCAAGACCTCGACTCCATCGAAAAGGACACCATCCTGGAGAAACGCCTCCGCGAACATTGGAATCTCTCTCCGCTTCAGGTCGAGACCGCCATGAAGGTCATGCTCCCGGATTCCTTCTGCGCATATTCGCTTCAGGCGCTCCTGGAAATGATGCCGGACCTTGAGGGGGGAGTTCCGCTCGCCACGCTCAAGAAGAACCTTTATCCGAAGCAGGTCGGCACGGCGCACGATTTCCTCCCGGTCTTCGACAGCGAGGAATGCAGCATCGAGATCCGGAATCCGCTCGTCCACCGCGTGATCACGGAACTGCGCACGGTCGTGAACGCGATCATCGCCCGCTACGGCAAGCCGAACGCCATCCGCATCGAGCTCGCGCGCGACCTGAAGACGTCCAACAAGCAGAAGGAAGCCATCACGCGCCAGAACAACCAGAGGGAAAAGGAGCGGCAGCAGATCGCCGAGCGCATCCTCGCGGAGGCGGGCATCGAAAAGCCGTCGCGCAACGACATCCTGAAGGTGATGCTCGCCGACGAGTGCAATTTCGAGTGTCCCTATACCGGGAAACACTTTTCCATGAAGGACCTCCTGCACGGGAAGGACATCCATATCGAGCACATCATCCCGTATTCGCGTTCCTACGACGATTCGTTCCGCAACAAGACGCTCTGCGACGCCTCTGCGAACAGCGCGAAGAACAACCGCACGCCGTTCGAGGCCTACACCGGCGAGCAGTACAAACAGATCCTCGCCCGCGTCGCGCAGTTCAAGGGGCCTTATGCGGAATACAAGCTCGACCTCTTCAAGCAGGATAAGATCGATGAACAGGATTTCATGGAGCGCAACCTCAATGATACCCGTTACGCCAGCCGCATCGCCATGCAGTATCTCGGGCTGCTCTACGGCGGCATGGTCGACAAGGACGGCAAACGGCGCATTTTCGCGACCAGCGGCGGCGCCACCGCCCTGATCCGCCGCGCCTGGGGTGGAAATTATTTGCTCGGCGAGGGCGAGAAGGTCCGCACGGACCACCGCCACCACGCCATCGACGCCGTGACCATCGCCCTGACCACGCCGGACATGGTGCAGAAGCTCGCCTCCATGTCGCCGGAACAGCGCCGCAAACTCCATGAAGCCGGTTCTCCGATCATCGATTCGGAGCTTTACACCGAGGCGAAACAGCGCCTGGAATCCGCTGCCGTCTCCCACCACGTCGTCAACAAGCTCCGCGGCGCGCTGCATGAGGATACATTCTATGGAAAGGATTTCGGCGGGACGGAGCGCCATGTCCGCGTGAGCCTCGCCAGCATCAAGCCGGACGATATCGCGGAGATCGTCGATCCCGCCATCCGCGCGCTCATCCTGGAGAAACTCGGCAGGTCCAGGCCGGAGGATGTGACCCCCGGCGACCTCAAGATGTTCTGCGACGATGCCAATCTCCCCGTCCTCTGCGATTCCAATGGCAACCCTGTCAACGTGATCAAGAAAGTCCGCGTCGCCCGCAACCTCAAGACCATTACCATCGGATCCGGCGACGGCGTCCGCAATGTCAAAACCGGTTCCAACTACGTCCTGCCCATTTTTGCCAAACTCGATGAGAAGGGTGAGGAGACCGAGTGGGTCGGCGAGATCGTCACGCTGCTTGACGCCGTCCAGAGGGTCAGGCACGGCCAGCCTGTCTTCGAAAAGGAGCGCCCCGGCCTCAAGTTCAAATTCTCCCTCAGGAAGGGCGACATCGTCAAGTGGAACAAGGACGGGAAGGAATATCTCTGCATCGTGAGGGGGATTTCCCTGCCGCAGTTCTCTCTTGTTCCTATCAATGATGCCCGGGATCAGAAGGGAATCAAAGCCGCCAGGCTCTGGTTTGTTCCTACTGTTTCGGCAGCACGTAACGGTAACATGCAGAAGTTCCGCATGAACATCTTCGGAGAATTGCAGCGTGCCAACGACTGACCGAATCATCGAGATCGCGGAGACCTCCGCGTTCCTTTCGCTGGAGAACCATCTCCTGAAGATCCGCCTGCCGTCCGGCCCGCCCGTGACGGTGCCCGTCAAGGAGGTGCAGTGCCTGATCCTCGCCAACCCCGCCCTGACCGTGACGGGCAGTCTCCTCGCCGCGTTGGCGACAGAGGGCTGCATGGTGCTGGTTTCCGGTCCAAACCGTCTGCCCGCCGCCATGCAGCTCCCGCTGGAGGGCAACTACGTGCAGACGCAGCGGTTCCTGGCACAGATCAATGCCCCGAAGCCGCTTTCGAAACGCCTCTGGCAGATCATCGTCCGGGAAAAAATTCTGAATCAGGCGCGGCTCCTGGCCGAGCTGAACGGTTCAGACGCGGGACTGTCCGAGCTTGCGAAAAAGGTTCGTTCCGGCGACCCGGATAATCTGGAGGGGCGCGCCGCCGTCATCTACTGGAAGAATCTTTTCGATGACCTTTTCCGGCGCGACAGGGACGTCCCGGACAGCAATCTGCTGCTCAACTACGGGTATGCCGTCCTGCGCGCGATGGCCGCCCGCGCATGCTGCGCCGCCGGGCTTCACCCCACCATCGGGCTGCACCATCACAACCAGTATGATCCGTTCTGCCTCGCGGACGACCTCATGGAACCGTTCCGCCCCGTCGTCGACCGCATTGTCCGCGGCCTGAATCGGGGAAACGCCCCGGTGGACGATCTCGGCAAGGAACACCGCCGGGCGCTCGTCCAGGGGCTTCTGGACGCGCGTCTGCCGTCACCGAAGGGCCGTTGTCTTCTTCCCGATCTGCTCCATATGTACGCGGGGCAGATCGTTTCCTCTTTCCTCGAAGGCGAAGTGCGCCTCGCATTCCGCTGATCCCGTTTCGTCAATCTTCCATTCCGCGGAGGACCACCATGTTTTCGGAGGTGAAAGCCATGTGGCTGCTTGTCATGTTCGACCTTCCCGTGAAGACCAAGGCGCAGAGGCGCGAATACACGCGCTTCCGCAATCTGCTCCTCGCGAACGGGTGCATGCAGCTCCAGTTTTCCGTTTATGCGCGGTTCTGCGTGTCCAGGGAGAATGCCGATACCTACGGCCGGATCATCCAGCCCGCTGTCCCGAACGGCGGGTTCGTCCGCATCCTCATGGTTACGGATAAGCAATTCGGCGAGATGGTCTCCCTGTACGGCGACCTGGAGCTTGAGGTCGAACAGGAACCGGAACAGCTTCTTCTCTTTTAGCGTATCCCGAAAAACAAAAAAACGCACCGCCGGCCATCTCTGGTCGACGATGCATTTCCTTTCTTATGGTGCGCCTGATTTCTGAAAAAAAACGGCCCGGATTCACCCGGATTCGCTGCCTTTTGCCGGTTTTTCTTCGGACGATCTCGATTGGAATCGTCTGTTCCTGAATTTGTTGGAACAGATCCAATCAAGTGTACCGTTTGAACTCTACAAGCCCCAGCCAGCAATGACACGACTCAAAGCGACCAGAAAATCAAGTGTACCGTTTGAACTCTACAAGCCCCAGCCAGCATGACACGACTCAAAGCGACCAGAAAAATCAAGTGTACCGTTTGAACTCTACAAGCCCCAGCTCATGAATGCCTCGGTTGTCTCATCTTTGTAATCAAGTGTACCGTTTGAACTCTACAAGCCCCAGCGAAAACGAACACTACGAAGCCAGTCGCAGAAATCAAGTGTACCGTTTGAACTCTACAAGCCCCAGCTCATCACGGTGGATAACGACACGCATCAGCAATCAAGTGTACCGTTTGAACTCTACAAGCCCCAGCCGCGAGGTGCGGATTCCGCCGGAACTGCTCAAATCAAGTGTACCGTTTGAACTCTACAAGCCCCAGCGGCTTCGCCGCCGCCTGCGAGAAGCACCCGAATCAAGTGTACCGTTTGAACTCTACAAGCCCCAGCTTGTCGGATTTATCTACACTGGCGTTTTCTAATCAAGTGTACCGTTTGAACTCTACAAGCCCCAGCGAATCGTTTGATACTGAATTGAACGAACGGAATCAAGTGTACCGTTTGAACTCTACAAGCCCCAGCAGGAGTACTCTTATGGAAACATTAAGAGACAATCAAGTGTACCGTTTGAACTCTACAAGCCCCAGCCTTTCAAGCTACTTGAAAACATAACACTAAAATCAAGTGTACCGTTTGAACTCTACAAGCCCCAGCTGGAGAACACGAACACCACCGCCAAGATCGAATCAAGTGTACCGTTTGAACTCTACAAGCCCCAGCTACAATATAGCATACATTTGATTAAAGTCAAATCAAGTGTACCGTTTGAACTCTACAAGCCCCAGCCGCCCGCGCTGCCGTTGTTCGCACAGCTTCAATCAAGTGTACCGTTTGAACTCTACAAGCCCCAGCCACGAACCGTCTTGCTGTACCGCTTCCTCAAATCAAGTGTACCGTTTGAACTCTACAAGCCCCAGCCGTTCGCGCCGTCGCGCTTGATCGTCGGCAAATCAAGTGTACCGTTTGAACTCTACAAGCCCCAGCCAGGCCGGTCGCTTCGTCTGGTTCGTGTCGAATCAAGTGTACCGTTTGAACTCTACAAGCCCCAGCTTCAATTCCCGCTTCAATGCGGCGGAGCGTAATCAAGTGTACCGTTTGAACTCTACAAGCCCCAGCTCATTCTATCACAACGTCAACCCCGGCGACAATCAAGTGTACCGTTTGAACTCTACAAGCCCCAGCTTCATGTGCATCACGTGCCAGTTCGAGACTAATCAAGTGTACCGTTTGAACTCTACAAGCCCCAGCACCGCGCCGAAGCGGAAGAACTCGAAGGTAAATCAAGTGTACCGTTTGAACTCTACAAGCCCCAGCCAAATCACCGAAAACCTCAAGAATCTTTTGGAATCAAGTGTACCGTTTGAACTCTACAAGCCCCAGCATAATCGATTACTATCTGGTCGAACGCACGAATCAAGTGTACCGTTTGAACTCTACAAGCCCCAGCGGAATTGCTCCCCTTGCCGCCTTTCTCGCGAATCAAGTGTACCGTTTGAACTCTACAAGCCCCAGCCTGTGGCATTTTGTCATGGAGCCACAGCTCAATCAAGTGTACCGTTTGAACTCTACAAGCCCCAGCCGCTGTCTGCCGCGCCGTCGTGGACGTCGAAATCAAGTGTACCGTTTGAACTCTACAAGCCCCAGCGTGCCGGACATGCGGAAATCAAGCCAGCTGAATCAAGTGTACCGTTTGAACTCTACAAGCCCCAGCCATTCATCAAGCAGTACGACAAGCAGACCAAAATCAAGTGTACCGTTTGAACTCTACAAGCCCCAGCACAAATTCACCACGGGTAAACCCGGCGACAAATCAAGTGTACCGTTTGAACTCTACAAGCCCCAGCCCGTCGTCGATGAGGTCCTGTTTCGTCGGAATCAAGTGTACCGTTTGAACTCTACAAGCCCCAGCACCCGGTCAAGGCGCACGACATTATCAGGAATCAAGTGTACCGTTTGAACTCTACAAGCCCCAGCCAG
>JAGCTY010000099.1 GCA_017963105.1 Lentisphaeria bacterium | reverse complement strand
GCGATTACCGAAATCGGCGGCACCACCGGCGACATCGAAAGCCTGCCGTTCCAGGAGGCCACCCGTCAGTTCAAGCTCGAGGCCCCCGCGGGCGACGCGATCTTCATCCACCTTACGCTCGTGCCGTTTATCCGCGCGGCGAAGGAGATAAAGACGAAGCCCAGCCAGCATTCCGTGGCAGCCCTGCGCAGCATCGGCATCGTGCCGGACATCCTCGTGTGCCGGTCCGAGGTGCCGATGGAGGAGGAACACCTGAACAAGCTGTCGCTCTTCTGCAACGTGCGCCGCAATTGCGTGATCGAGGAGCTGGACGTGCAGAACTCCATCTACGAGGTGCCGCTGGAGCTGGAGGAACAGGAATTCGACACGCGCGTGCTGGAGCTGCTTCACCTCGATCCCCGCAGGATCGACCTGGACGAATACCGCGCGTGGCTCGACGGCGTGCTGCATCCCCAGACCAAATGCACCATCGCGGTCGTCGGCAAGTATATCCGCCACCAGGACGCGTACAAGAGCATCTACGAGTCGCTCAGCCACGCCGGGATCAAGCATTCCTGCAAGGTCGAGGTGCGCAAGATCGAATCCGAGGAGTTCATGTCCGCCGATCCGGCGGTGCTCCTGAACGGCGTGGACGGCATCCTCGTTCCCGGCGGATTCGGGACGCGCGGCGTGGACGGCAAGATCAAGGCCATCGAATATGCCCGCACGCACAAGCTGCCGTTCCTCGGCATCTGCCTCGGGATGCAGTGCGCCGTGATCGAGTTCGCGCGGAATGTCCTCGGGCTCACCGACGCCCATAGCTCGGAGTTCGACGAGAGCACGCCGAACCCGGTGATCGACCTCATGGACGAACAGCGCACGATCCATGACAAGGGCGGCACCATGCGCCTCGGCGCGTACGACTGCGACCTCGTCCCCGGTTCGCTCGCGGAACGCCTCTACGGCGAAGCGCACATTCAGGAACGCCACCGCCACCGCTTCGAGTTCAACCCGAAGTACCGCGCCGACATGGAGGCCGCCGGGCTCCGCATCAGCGGCGTGAATCCGCAGCGCGGCCTGGTGGAGATCGTCGAGATCCCGGACCATCCGTTCTTCATCGGCTGCCAGTTCCACCCCGAATTCAAATCCCGCCCCATGCACGCGCATCCGCTCTTCGACGGGCTCGTGGAAGCGGCGCTGAAAGGTCGTCAAAATGCCGAAACGCACTGACATCCAGAAGATCCTGCTGATCGGGTCCGGCCCCATCGTGATCGGGCAGGGCTGCGAGTTCGACTATTCCGGCGTGCAGGCATGCAAGGTGCTGAAGCAGGACGGATTCGAGGTCGTGCTCGTGAACTCCAACCCGGCGACCGTTATGACCGATCCCGAGCTCGCCGACCGCACCTACATCGAACCGCTCACGTGCGACATTCTCCACGAGATCATCCGGCGCGAACGCCCGGACGCGATCCTGCCTACGCTCGGCGGACAGACCGCGCTCAACCTCGCCATGGAGCTTCATAAGAACGGCATCCTGAAGCGCTACCAGGTCGAGCTCATCGGCGCCAGCGCGGACGCAATCGCCCGCGCCGAGGACCGCCAGCTCTTCAAGAAGACCATGCAGGACCTCGGGCTCGACCTGCCGCAGTCCGGTTCCGCGCACTCCGAAAGCGAGGCCGCCGCGGTCGCCCGCACCATCGGAACCTGGCCGCTCATCATCCGCCCCGGCTTCACGCTCGGCGGCACGGGCGGCGGCATCGCGCACGACGAGGCGGAATTCGACGAGATCGTCCGGCGCGGCCTCGAAGCCAGCCTGAACCACGAGGTCCTGATCGAGGAATCCCTGCTCGGCTGGAAGGAATTCGAAATGGAGGTCAGGCGCGACGAGAAGGGCTCCAGTGTCATCGTCTGCTCCATCGAAAACCTCGACCCGATGGGCGTTCACACGGGCGACTCCATCACGGTTGCGCCCATCCAGACGCTCACCGACCGCGAATACCAGGAGATGCGCGACGATTCCCTGCGCGTGCTCGCCGCGATCGGCGTGGAGACCG
>JAGCTY010000007.1 GCA_017963105.1 Lentisphaeria bacterium | reverse complement strand
GACATCTTCCCGCTCTTCGATGCCGCGAACATCGACGTAAAGGGATTCGGCGACTTCTACCCGACCATGTGCTCCGGCGAGCTCGAACCTGTGAAGCATTCCTGCGAGTTCTTCAAGAAAGTCTGCGGCGGCCACCTGGAGCTGACCAACCTCGTCATCCCCGGCAAAAACGACTCGCAGCAGCAGATCGACGATTTCCTGGACTGGGTGCGCGACGGGCTCGGCATCGACACGCCCGTGCATTTCACCGCGTACCACCCCGCGTATCTGTACCACGACAGCCCGCGCACGCCGCGTTCGGAGCTGGACAGCATCCAGGCACACGCGAAGAGCCGCGGATTCCCGAACGTGTACCTCGGGAACATCTGCTGAAAAGCGCCAGTTTTTTCTGCAAAAGAATCGCCGGGCAACTGAATCGTCAGCTGTCCGGCGTTTTGTTTGCACTTGAATTGAGGAAGGCGCGTCAGAACCCGAGGTCGGGCTGAACATCCCACGAATCCTCTTCGCGTTCTGGCTCGGCGGGCTTTTGCGGCTTGTCCTCCGGCTTTTCTTCCGGCGAGGGGGCGGGCGTCGGAGAGGGAGCAGGAGCCTTGGCCTTTTCCGCGGGTTTCGCGGCAGGTTTCTCCGCGGGCTTTTCAACTGTTTTCCCAGCGGGCCTTTCAGCGGGCGCGGGCTTCACAGGAACAGGTTTCGCGGCGGGCTTGCCTTCCGACGTTTTCTTTTCCTCAACTTGAGGCGCGGGTTCGGGAGCCGCTTCCTTCTTCGCGCGGCTGCGGCGGGCAACGAGTTTCGCCTCAGGTTCAACAGGTGTTTCCGGCGCGGGTTCCGGTTCGGGCGGCGTCTCAACCGGCGTTTCTTCCACAGGCGCACCGCCGTCGGTTCCGCCGTCATTTCCGCCGTTGCCGTCGTCCGGCGGGACCTCGACGAGCTCGGGCTCCGGTTCGGCATCGGATTCGTCCAGCAGGCGCACGAACGTGATCTTCAGGAGCTTGCGCGGAGAGATCAGGATGCCGCCTGCCTTCGGGGAGCGTTCGGGCGCGTCCATGAGGGAAATCTGCTGAATCTGCTTGGCGCGGATCGGGGTGTCGACCTTGATCTCGTAGATGGCGTTCGGGCGAGGCGTGATGAGCTCCAGCCGGCAGCCGTCCGGGATGATGCGGTATTCGCGGTCCTTGATGAACGAGGCGATACGGGTGCGCTTGAAGTACGCGCGGCCGGTCTTCTTTTCGGAGTAGACGACGCCGAACACGGTGGTCTTGTCGTAGCGGCGGAACTCGAACAGGCGGTCGATGAAGATCTTGTCGGGGATGTCGATGACCTTGAAGTCGCCGGAACGCTCCACGCAGAGCAGATGGTCGAATTCGTTGCACAGCACGATGTCTTCGCTCTTCACGGAGGTGCCGATGTAGCAGTTCTTCTTGTCCCAGCCGACGCGAATGTTGGAAAGCGCGGCGACGCTCTTGTCGATCTTGGCGAATGGTTCGAGGCGGATTTCGGTACGGCGCGGGAACATGTCGCCGTATTTCGCGAGCAGCCCTTCGATGTACTTGATGGTGTACTGCTTGATGTGCTTCAGGTTCTTTTCCGCCTCGCGGAGGTCCTTCTCCAGCGATGCGATCTCCTCCCGGTTCTTGTCGACTTCAAACGCCGCGATCCTGCGGATGGGTATCTCGACGAGGCGTTCGATCTCGGAATCCGGAATCACGCCCTGCGCCAGCTGCGCGAGGCGCGCGACCTCGGCGGGGTCGGGCTGCGAGATATGCGGTCCGGCCTCGATGGCGGCATGGAGCGCCTGCACGAGCGGGAGCCATTCGTCCTTGTACTGTTCGAGCCCGGTACGGACCGCCTGGAACATGGCTTCCTTCGTCTTGCAGGTTTCGATCTTCTTGTAAATCTTTTCCTCGATGAAAATCTGCGCGAGGGTGCGGGCGAGGATCCTGTCGATGCACTTTGCGGCAATGAGCTGGAGTTCCCAGGTCAGGTACTGCACAAGCTTTTCGGTGTTGCGGCGGAGGATGTCGCTGGCGCTCATGCGGACTGGGCGGTTGTCGCAGATGACCATGTACATGCAGGACACGCTCATCTGGCAGTCGGTGTAGGTATAGAGAGCGTTGATCGCCTTTTCCGGGCTGTATCCGCGCTGGAGGGAGAGCTCGATGTTAACCTGGTTGTTTGCCGTGTAGTCGTGGAACGAGGATATCTTGATGCGGGACTTATTGACGGCACTCTCGATGGAGTCCATCAGCTTCGAGGTGTCGGTGGCCGCGTGGATCTCCTTGATCACGATGTCGTGTTTTTCCGCCTCGATGCGGGCTCGCAGCACGATCTTGCCCAAACCGTCCTGGTAGTCGGAGACGTCCATGATGCCGCCCTGCGGGAAGTCGGGGTATATCTGGAACGGTTCGCCCTTCAGGATGGAGATCTGCGCACGCAGGAGCTCGTTGAAGTTGTGCGGGAAGATCATGGTGCGGGTGCCGACAGCGAGGCCGTTGGTGCCCATGAGCAGCAGGGTCGGAATCTTCGAGGGCAGGCAGACCGGCTCCTTGTTGCGGCTGTCGTAGGAATCCACAAACGTGGTGATGTCGTTGTTGAAGAGGACGTCTTTTGCGAGCTTGGAAAGGCGGCATTCGATGTATCGCGGAGCGGCGGCGGGGGTGCCGAGGATGATATCGCCGAACGACCCCTGCTTGTCGATGAAGCATTTCTTGTTCGCGAGGTTCACGAGGGCGTCGCCGATGGAGGCATCGCCGTGCGGATGGTACTTCATGGTGTCGCCGATCACGCTCGCGACCTTTTGGAACAGGCCTTTGTCCTTTTCGTACATCGCCCAGAGGATGCGGCGCTGCACGGGCTTCAGACCGTCGTCGACGTCCGGGATCGCGCGGTCCTTGATGACGTAGGACGCATACTCGATGAAATTGCGGTCCATCATCTCCCGCAGGCGTCGGTTCGTGGAGCCGTCGACCGCGTCGGACGCGGAGTCGTCCGTCCCTTCGTCCTCCGGTTCGGGCGGATAGTGCATGTCGGGATCGTAGTATTCGGTTTCGGGCGTATCGGACGGCGGGTTGGAGGAGGCGTCGCGGTCGGGTCCGGCGGGGGGCGTGATATTCTTTTTCGGCATGATGGATCAGACCAGGTTGTTTTGGATGTGTTCCCAGCGGGTCTCGTCGTTGCTGCCCATGTAGAAACGCAGCATTTCGTGGATGCCCTTGGTGTTTTCGAGGGAGACTTTTTCGAGGCGGATGTCGGACCCGATGAACTGCTTGAACTCCTCCGGCGAGATTTCGCCGAGCCCTTTGAAGCGGGTGATCTCGGCGGACTTGCCGAGCTCTTTGGCGCGGTCGTCGCGTTCCTTCTCGGAGTAGCAATAGAACGTCGTTTCCTTGTTGCGGACGCGGAAGAGCGGCGTCTCGAAGATGTAGAGGTGGCCGGAGATCACGAGCGATTCGAAGTATTGGAGGAAAAACGTGAGCAGGAGGTTGCGGATGTGCAGGCCGTCGACATCGGCGTCGGTCGCGATCACGACCTTGGCGTAGTTCAGGTTTTCCACGTCCTCCTCGATCCCGAGCGTCCGCATGATGTAGAACAGCTCCTCGTTCGAGTAGATCGCGTCAAGCTTCTTCCCGAAGCAGTTGAACGGCTTGCCGCGGAGCGCGAAGACCGCCTGGTAGTTCGGGTCGCGGCTCTGCACGATCGACGAGCCTGCGGAATCGCCCTCGGTGAGGAAGATCATGGTCTCGTCGGCGAACTTCGAGCGGTCGCCGAAATGGTGGCGGCAGTCCTTGAGCTTGTTGTTCCGCAGGGAAATGCGCTTCGAGATGGCGGCGCCTTTCTTCTGGACCTTCTGGATCTCGCGGCGGACCTGTTCGTTCTTCTGTATCTTCTCGAGGAGGAGGTTTGCCTCGTCCGGGTGCTTCAGGAGGCTGTCGATCACGGCCTGCTTCACGGTGCCCTCGATCCAGCCGCGCACATCGGTGTTTCCGAGCTTGTTCTTGGTCTGGGACTCGAACAGCGGCTCCTGGATCTTCACGGCGATGGTGCCGAGGATGCCGTCGCGGATGTCCTTCGGGTCGAAGTTCTTGTTGAAATGCTCGTTGATGGCGCGCGTGATGCCGCCCTTGAACGCAGAAAGATGCGTGCCGCCGTCGCTCGTGTACTGGCCGTTCACGAACGAGAAATAGCGTTCGCCCGTGTCCGCCGTGTGGCAGAACGCGAATTCGAGTGTGGAATCCTTGTAGTGGATGGGCTGGTAGAGAGACGCACCCTCGTCGAGCTTGGAACGCACGAGGTCCAGCAGGCCGTTCTTAGAATAATACCGCTGGCCGTTGAGGTAGAGCGACAGTCCGCTGTTCAGGTACGCGTACATCCAGAGGCGGTTTTCCACCTCGGACGGGCGAATCTCATAGTTCGGGAAGAGTTTCGGATCGGGCGTGAACCGGATGCGCGTGCCGGAATGCTCCGTGCCGGGGTCGACGTATTCCTCATGGTCGAGGATGCCTTCGCGGAAGACCGCGGTGCGGCATTTGCCGTCGCGCCAGGACGTGACCTCAAACTGCGAGGAAAGCGCGTTCACGGCCTTCGTGCCGACGCCGTTCATGCCGACGGAGAACACGTAGCCGTCCTTGTTGAACTTGCCGCCGGTGTTGATCTTCGAAACGCAGTCCACGAGCTTGCCCAGCGGGATGCCGCGTCCGTAGTCGCGCACGGTAAACGAGCCGTGGTCGGAGGCGATGTCGATGCGCCGTCCGAAGCCCATGATGTACTCGTCGACGGCGTTGTCCACGACCTCCTTGAACATCACGTAGATGCCATCGTCCGGGTGCGAACCGTCGCCCATGCGGCCGATGTACATGCCGGGGCGCTGGCGGATGTGGGCGAGCGCGTCGAGGGTCTGGATGCTGTCGTCGTTGTATTTTGAACGGGCGGCGTTCGTGTCCGCCTGTTTGATCAGGTCGTCCTGTACGATGTCAATGTCATTGTCCGATGTCATGCTGTGTTGTCCGTTCCCCGCCGCGTTCAGTGCCGGTCCCGCTCAAATCGTCTGCTGCGTTCCATGCCGGAACCGTCTTCCGCGGGCATCTGTGTGCAAGGTATTCTCCGATGCGGCGGTGCTGTGTTGATGCTCTTTTTTCACCCTAATAATATACCCCGGATTTCGATTTCTGCAAGTTCGTTTCCCCCGAAAAAAGATGAAAAAAACCGATGTCGCCTTCGCTTTCCCGATCATAGGGTTCGATCTCTTTTCCCAGTTTTTCATGACGACCCGGACGCGTCAGGTCAAGAAAAAAGCGTCCGGGGTTGGCGGACGCCTTGTCTGGTATGCGGTTTTCGGGAAAGCGGTCGATCAGAGGATGGGAGTCGGGGCGGCTCCCGGGTTCTTCGTCGCCTTCGTGTCAACCTTGGCGGGCGCGAAGTCGTAGACCTTGACGCCGCCTTTTGCGCGTTCGGCTTTGATCATGGCCTGTATTTCCTCGGAGACGGTCTTGTCGACGAGGAAATCGCGGATTTCGCCTTTGACCTTGTCGAGCGGCATATAGCCCTTCGGATCCTGCTTCAGGAGCTTGATGATGTGGTAGCCGAACTGCGTGTGGACGGGCTTCGTGAATTCGCCGGGCTTGGCGAGCTTGAACGCAGCGGCGGCGAAATCCGGATCGAGCATGCCGGACTGGTCCAGCAGCATGCCCTCCTTGTCGAACGCGGGCAGTTTGCCGTTGTCGCGCTTGCCGGAGGGGCAGTTGCTCTTTTCCTGCGCGAGCTTGTCGAAGCTGTCGGGATCCTTCACGAGCGCGGCGTAGATGTCGTCGATCTGCTCCTTCGCGAGTTTGTCGGCCTTCGTCTTGATCTCCTTCTCCTCCTTGGAATCAAGGGTGGAAATCGGTTCGCACTGGATCAGGATGTGCGCGACGGTGATGTTCTCCGGGACGGCGAACTTCTGCTGGTTTTCGCGGTAGAACTTCTCAACGGCCTCGTCGTTGACGGCCTTCTCGGTCTTCTCGATAAAGTTTTTCTCCTCGTAGGCGGCGATGGCCGCATTTCCCTGGATGTCGGATTCCTTCGCGATCTCGTCGCGGTAGGATTCGAGCGAGAATCCGCGATCCTTGAGCTGGGCTTTCACAGCGTCGACCTGTTCGGCGGGCAGCTTTTTGATGGAGGCGTCGAAATGGGTCTTCACGAGCTCCTCGGAGGGCTCGAATCCGGCCTCCTTCGCCTTCTGCTTCAGGATCGCGGTGTCGATCTTCTGGTCGACATACTGCTGCATGGCGGTGCGGAGATAGGATTCGGGCGTCAGCGCCAGGACCTGCTGGGACACTTTCTTGTCGAGGAGCAGATCGACGATCTGCTTCTTCGTGATCTTGGTCCCGTTGACTTCCGCGACCACGTCGGGCATGAAGGAAAGCGCTTTCACGACTTCCTCCTCGGAAGCGGGCTGGGAGAGGAGCGCCCTGCGGATGGCGGCCTCGGCGGCCGCATCATCGGCGGAAATCTTCGTCTCCCCGTCCAGATCGGGGAGCCCCCTCAGGGAAAGCGTCGACGGGGAGCTTCCCTGGGCAAATACGGAAAACGATACGGCACATGCCGTAAAAAGGACAAGCGCGGATTTGAAGTTCATCGTGAGAACCTTTCTGTTGCGGTTTGTTACGGGCGCATCCATCCCATCCGTTCCGGGAATGGATGTCCCCTTATGGATTCGCGGGCCGACGGCTCAGCCAGGCTTCGAACCCGGCGGTCTGCGCGGCATCCGCGTTCAGTTCCATGATTGCGGTCAGGACCGCGGCTTCGTTCGCCTTCCCTGCCGCCGAAGCGTCCATGGCGTCCTGCAGGAGCGCGGCGCAGGCGTCGGCCTTTTCCACGACTTCGAGCGCGTCCGCCTCCCTGATCTTCGTGGCGGCATGCCTGGCGAGCTTCGGGAAAAGCCCGGCGTGGTCCTTAGAGAATGTCTCGAGTTCATGTGCCGCGGCACGGATGTCGTCGGAGAACTCCGCCGCAAGCATTTTCCTGTTCAGCCGCTGCGCCTCGATCAGAAGATCGACGTTTCCCTTTGCTTCCGAGACGAATTCCCGGGGGGATTTCAAGTCCTTGTCTTTTTTGTCCTCGGACTCGTTATTTTCCTGGCCATATTTGAGGCAATACGCGTCGAGTTCGGCCGATGCGCCGGCGTAGTCGCCCGCGTCGAGCTGCGTCCGGGCGGAGGCAATCACGTTGTTCGCGCGGACAATATGCTCGAAATCGGAGAGGAACAGGTTCGTCGGGTCAAGGTTCCGGTACGTCTCGATGTTTTTCAGTGCCTCGTCGTTGTCCTGACGGTCCAGATTGCCGAAGAGGCGCAACAGGACACGTGACCGCTCCATCGGGGTCTCCGGGGCGGCCTTGGAGCAGGACGCAAAGCATGTGAGCGCGATTCCGGCCAGGACGGCCAGGAACAGCGCATGTCGGACAACGTGCTGCACGGGAGTTGATTTCATGATGGTCTTTCCAATCTGGTTCTTTAGACAGCGGATCCGGAAGATTTGTTCCCGGAGGAAGCTGAGCCTCCACCGCGGCAGTGCGAAATGTTCGCTCGCGCACACACAGCGTGCCGGACAGCGGGCGACGTTCGCTCGCGCACACGCCGCAAGCGGCGCCGGGCCAGTGCGCGGCATTCGCTCGCGCACAAAGGGAACAGATCAACCATTATAATATACTCGTCTTCCCCGGAAAATGCAAACAGCCCGTCTTCCGACCGAAACCGGAAGACGGGTTTGAATTCATGCGGACGAATCGCCCGGGCCGATGCGGGGGAGCAATGCCCTGTCCCGCGGCGGCCTGTCGGGTCAGCCTCTGCGGGAACGGAGCCGTCCGCGCTGGAGGAAGCCCTCGTAGTTTTTCATCACCAGGAGAGATTCCATCTGGGAGAGCGTGTCAATGGTCACACCGACAATGATCAGCAGGCTGGTGCCGCCGAAGAACGACGCCACGGCGTACGGGATCTTCAGCCACACGGTGAGGAGCATCGGGAAGATGGAAAGACCGCACAGGAAGATCGCGCCGGCGAACGTGATGAGAGTCATCAGTTCGTCGAGGTAATCGCATGTGGGCTTGCCGGGCCGGATGCCGGGCACGTAGGCGCCTTCCTTCTTCAGGTTGTCGGCGATCTGTACCGGGTTGAACATGTTCGAGACCCAGAAATAGGAGAACGCGATGATGAGCGCACCGTACATCACCATGTAGGAATAGGATCCGTGGTTGAAATACTGCTGGAGCGCGGCGATCTGCGGGCTCGGGATGAGCCTCAGAAGCATCGGCGGGAACATCAGGATCGCGCCGGCGAAGATGATGGGCATGACGCCGGGGAAGTTGACCTTGAGCGGCATGTAGGTGCTGCCGCCCGCGATCTTGTTCCCGATGGTCTTGCGCGCCATCTGGATCGGCACTTTGCGGACGCCCTGGCAGAGGATGATCGTGAGGGCGGTGACGACTGCGAAGATGATGACCAGGATGAGCACGTGCGGGAGACGGAAACGGGCGTCGCCCGAACCGCCGCTCTGGTACATGTCGTACAGCTGGGCGATCGCCTTCGGGAGACGGTCGATGATGCCGATCGTGATGATGATCGACACGCCGTTTCCGATGCCTTTGTCCGTGATCTTTTCACCGAGCCACATCAGGATCATCGTGCCGCAGGTCAGGATGATGACCGAGAAGAACACGAACGCGGAGAGGTTGCCGCTGACGAGCGGCTGCCCGGGGAGCGCCGAGGGCAGGCCGAGGCGTTCCGGATGCGTCATGGCGATCGCGGTCATGGCACCCTGAATGATGCAGATGACGATCGTGAGGTAGCGGGTGTACTGGTTGATCTTGTTCATCCCGGCCTCGCCTTCACGTTTGAGGCGTTCGAGCGAGGGCAGGACGGGGACCAGGAGCTGCATGATGATGGAGGCGGAGATGTAGGGCATGATGCCGAGCGCACCGACGGCGAACTGCTGGAGGGCGCCGCCGCTGAAGAGGTCGATCATGCCCAGGAAATTCCCTGCCGTCTCCTGAGAGAGCTTGTCGAAATAAACCTTGAGGTTAGCTGTGTTGACTCCGGGGCACGGGATGTTGGCCGCGATCCGGCAGACAATGACGACCGCTGCGGAAAAAAGGATCTTATTGCGGAGATCCTTGATTTTGAAAGCGTTGAGAAATGCTTTGAACATATTGCCTCAATTTCCGGCGGAGATGCCGCAAGGGTTATTCGATGACTTCGACGGAACCGCCGGCGGCTTCGATCTTGGCCTTGGCGGAGGCGGAGAACTTCTGCGCCTTGACCTTGAGGGCCTTGCTGACGTCGCCGGTACCGAGGACCTTCAGAGGGGCCTTGTTCTTGGCGACGAGACCGGCCTTGAGGAGGACCGCTTCGTCGATTTCGGCGCCGGCTTCGAACACCTCGTTGAGGGTGCCGACGTTGACGACGTTGCAGATTTCCTTCACGCCGTGCATCTTGAAGCCGCGCTTCGGGATGCGGCGGAAGCTCGGGGTCTGACCGCCTTCGAAGTGGTGGCGGATGGAGGCGCCGCTGCGCGAACGCTGGCCTTTTTCGCCGCGGCCGCAGGTTCCGCCCCAGCCGGAGCCGTCGCCGCGTCCGACTCTGTGTCTGTTCTTCCGGGAGCCGGGAGTCGTTTCGAGACTATGCAGATTCATGATGAACTCCTTTTCATTTCTTGCCGAGTTTCTCAAGGACCTGTTCCTTGGTCTTCAGCAGGGCGATGGCGCGGAACGTCGCCTTGACGACGTTGGCCGGGTTGCTGGAGCCGAGGGACTTGGCGAGGACGTCGACGACGCCGCCGAGGTTGAGGACGGGGCGCATGGCGCCGCCGGCGATCAAACCGGTACCGGGGGAGGCCGGACGCAGAAGGACCTTGGAGCCGCGGAATTTGGCGGTCACGGTGTGGGGGATCGTGTGGCCGGCGAGCGGCAGAACGACCATGTTTTTGCGGGCAGCTTCGCCGCCCTTGCGGATGGCGTCGGAGACTTCGTTGGCCTTGCCGTAACCGAAGCCGACCTTGCCTTTGTGGTCGCCGACGACGACGAGCGCGCCGAAGGAGAAGTTGCGGCCGCCTTTGACGACCTTGGAGCAGCGGTTGATGCTGATGACGACTTCTTCGGTATCGGACTGCTCGCGATCCTCTTTGGCCGGAGCGTCTTTTCTGGATTTGTCAAAACTCATGGTTGTGGGTACCTCTTAGAATTGGAGGCCGGCCTTGCGGGCGGCGTCGGCGAGGGCCTTGATGCGGCCGTGATACTGGAAACCGCTGCGGTCGAAGACGACCTTGGAGAGGCCTGCGGCGATGGCCTTTTCGGCGGCGAGCTTGCCGAGAGCGGCGGCGGCTTCGACGTTGCGCTTGAGGTTCAGGGCCTTGAACTCGGGAGAGAGCGTGGAGCTGGAGGCAAGCGTGGCGCCGGCATCGTCGTCGATGAACTGGCAGTACATGTTGTTCGCAGTGAGACTGACGCAGAAGCGGGGGACGGAGGCCGTCCCTGCGACTTTTTTGCGGAGACGCACATGGCGAAGCTGTCTTCTGACTTGGGAATTGCGAGTCATTCTTTAATTCCTTTCACCCGTTATGCGTTCTTCTTGCCGGGCTTGATCGTGACCTGTTCGTCCGAATAACGGACGCCTTTGCCCTTGTAGGGTTCGGGCTTGCGGAAGGCGCGGATCGTGGAGGCGACTGCGCCGACGAGCTGCTTGTCGTATCCCTCGATGGAGATCTTGTAGCCGTCGGCCACGGTGAGCTTGATGCCTTCGGGCACGATGTAGTTGATGTCGTGGGAGAAGCCGAGCTTGAGCGTGAGCTTGTTGCCGGCGAGGTCGGCGCGGAAGCCGACGCCGACGATTTCGAGAGCCTTGGAATAGCCCTTGGACACGCCGATGACCGCGTTCTGGATGAGTGCGCGGTTCAGGCCGTGCAGCGCTTTCGCGTTGTCGAGGTCGGTGTCGCGGCTCAGGACGATCTGGTCGCCATCGACCTTGACCGTGATGTGCTTCTGGGTGGGAACGGTGAGCGTACCGAGCTTGCCGGCGATAACGGTCGCGCCGTCTTCGACTTTGGCGGTGACGCCGGCCGGGATGGCAACGGGTTTTTTACCAATACGAGACATGATGACTCCTGAAAGTTACCAGACGTAGCAGAGGATCTCTCCGCCCACGTTTTGTTTTTCGGCGTCTTTGCCGCTCAGTACACCTCTCGAGGTGGAGAGGATGGCGATACCCATTCCGTCCTTGACCTTCGGAATGTTCTGGCTGCCGCAGTACAGTCTGCACGACGGCTTGGAAACACGCTGGAGGTTTTCGATGACGGGCTGGCGTTTGAAGTATTTCATGGTGATCTTCAGAACCTTCTTCGTTTCACCCTCGACGACATAGTCGGCGATGTAGCCTTCCTGCTTGAGGACTTCCGCGATGGCGGTCTTCATGATGGAAGAAGGCATGGAAACGACCTTCTGCATGGACATGCAGCCGTTGCGAAGGCGCGTCAGCATATCTGAAATCGGATCCTGCATACTCATT
>JAGCTY010000098.1 GCA_017963105.1 Lentisphaeria bacterium | reverse complement strand
TATGTGGTCGGCGAGATGTCGAACGGAAACGGCACGTTCACGCCGCAGGTGCTGAACCTGAAGAACGCGGGCTGGGACATCCTCGGCACCGGCAATTTCGACGGCGTCGGCCCGGACGATGTGCTGATCGCGAATCCGACGGCGGCGTCCGACACCGTCGGTCTGCTCGGCTACTGGAAGGGCGGCACGGAATGGACGCTCATCAACGGGTATTCGCCCGAATGGACGATGGTTTCCACCGGCGACTTCAACGGCGACGGCAAGTGCGACATGCTGTGGAAGAATGAATTCATCGGCGACGGCGGGCTCACCTACAACGCGTATTGCACCTGGATCGTGGAAGATCCAATCGACTGGCGCATGGTCAGCGTGGCGAATCCGGACGAATGGAATTTCCTCTGCAGCGGCGACTTCGACGGCAACGGCTCGCACGACATCGCCATGATCAACAACGTCGGTGTGGTGGGCATCTGGGGCGTCTCGGACGGCTATTTGAGCTCGTGGTCCATCCTGAGTGCGGTCACGAACGAGTGGACGCTTGCGGGCGTCGCCGACTTCAACGCCGACGGCACCGACGACATTGCCTGGAGCAACACCTCAACCGGCCTCACGGGCTACTGGCAGATCAACAACAAGGAGCTCACCACCTGGGCGAACATCGCCGTGATCTCGTGATGAGATAATCCCGTGTCCGAGCGTAGCCGGACACTACTGCAGCAGTGCTTGCACTGTGGCCTCCGTGATTGCGAAAGATCGCGGGGGCCATTTTATCGCTTCTTCGTGCTCAATCGAAGCTGAGAAGCACAACCGCCGTGGAGGGCTTGCCCTCCCCTTTTTTTCAAGGTTTCTTATGTCTTTTTGGCGTTTTTTCCTTGAAGACAAACCGTTTGAGTAGTATATTATATCTTACCTTTTTTGAAAACACATCAACCACCTCAACCTCTAATAGGAGCAGAGAACGATGAAAGTCTTCAATTTCAACGCGGGTCCGGCGATGATTCCGCAGTCCGTCATGGAAAAAGCCCAAAAAGAGTTTTGCGACTACAAAGGCAGCGGATGCGGCATCATGGAGCACTCCCACCGCCACAAACTCTTCGACGAAATCCTTGAGCGGGCGATCTCCAATTTCAAAGAGATCATGGGCGTTCCGGACACGCACGCGGTCGTCTTCATTCAGGGCGGCGCGAGCATGCAGTTCGCGATGATCCCGATGAACCTGGCTGTCGCGGGCAAGCCCATGGAATTCGCCGACACCGGCACGTGGTCCAGCAAAGCCATCAAGGAGGCCAAGCTCTTCGGCGACGTGAAGGTCATCGCCTCCAGCAAGGAAGAGAAGTACACCAGGATTCCCGCGGTCGACGAAATGAAGATCGACGAAGACGCCGCGTTCTTCCACATCACCTCCAACAACACGATCTACGGCACGCAGTACCAGGCGTTCCCGAACTGCCCGGCCGGCGTCCCGATGCTCGCCGACATGTCCAGCGACATCATGTCCCGCAAGCTCGACGTCTCCAAGTTCGCCATGATCTACGGCGGCGCGCAGAAGAACCTCGGCCCCAGCGGCATGGCCGTCGTGATCATCCGCAAGGACCTCGTGGAGCGCACCCCGGCCAACGTGCCGACCATGCTCCGCTATGCGACGTACATCGACCACAACTCCCTCTTCAATACCCCGCCGACGTTCGGCATCTACATCTTCGGCCTCATCACCGACTGGGTGAAGGACATGGGCGGCCTCGAAGTCCTCGAAGGCATCAACAACAAGAAGGCCGAGACCCTCTATGCGGCGATCGACGGCTCCGACGGTTATTTCCGCAACCCCGTCTGCCCGTGCAGCCGTTCCAAGATGAACGTCGTCTTCCGTCTCCCCTCCGAAGAACTCGAAGCGAAGTTCCTCGACGAGGCCAAGGCGGCCGGCATGATCGGCCTGAAGGGCCATCGTTCCGTCGGCGGCATCCGCGCCAGCATCTACAACGCCATGCCGCTCGAAGGCGTGGAGCGTCTTGTGTCCTTCATGCAGGATTTCAAGAAGAACAACTGATCTGACCGGAGGGCGTCGTCATGCTCCACCGTTATTCAGTTTATGATGGCCGAATCGCCCACTCCGACGAAGGTACGATCCCCGTCGACGTGTACATCATGCCCGACGGGGAGGAACGCGCCTATCTGACCGACCAGCTGGGCATCGACGAGCACACGCTGGCGTCGTCCATCGACCCGGACGAGACGCCTCGTATCGAGTTCGAAGACGACTACATCGCCATCATCCTCAAATACCCGAAGAACTATTCGGCTGACGACAACTTCCTGTTCCGCGTGAAATCCATGGGGATCTTCCTCTTCGTTGACCGCGTCGTGCTGGTCATCGACGAGGAGTTTCCCCAGCTTTTCTCCGGAAAATTCGCCACGAAAGTCTACACCAAGCAGGACGTCCTTCTCCGCGTCCTCACCCAGACCATCCGCCATTTCGAGAGCCACCTGCGCGTGATCAACATGTGCAGCGACGAGATCGAAACCCAGCTGAACGAGTCGTACAACACCAGCAATCTGCTCGACATGTTCACGCTCGAGAAAAGCCTGGTCTACTACGTGAACGCACTGAGCGGCAACCGTCGCGCCTTCGAGCGCATCCGGGTCGGCGCATACAAGTTCCAGTTCACGGAGGAGAACATCGAACTGCTCGACGACCTCCAGATCGAAAACCGGCAGTTCCTCGACCAGGCGCAGGTCTACTCCCAGATTCTCTCCGGACTCGTCGACGCGCGTTCCAACATCATCAACAACAACCTGAACGTGCTGATGAAGAACATGAACGCCATCGTGATCGCGGTCGCCATCCCGACCTTCTTTACGGGCGTCTTCGGCATGAGCGAATTCACGGAGTTCCTGAGCGGGCCGAACCACAGATACTGGTACGTCTCGTTCCCGGTCTTCTTCGTCCTCATGACCGGGCTGGCGCTCTTCGTGTTCTGGCTGATCAAGAAATTCGAGAAACATTGAGCTGACTTATGCCTATTTTCGAATACGAATGCAAAACGTGCGGCCATCGGTTCGAGGCGCTCCTCAAGTCCGCCTCCGATCCCGCGCCCGAATGCCCCGAATGCAACGCTTCCGGCGCAAAACGCCTGCTCTCGCGCTTCGCCCCCGCCTCCAAGACGGAGTTCGGCTCCTGCAAGATGTCGAAGGACTGCATGGCGGCCGCGCAGGGCAGTTGCGGATGCGGTTGCGGATGCGGCGGACACCACCACCATTGAGCCGGGCATCACTGAGCCATGGTCAAAGCCGAACTCAAACCGCTTCTCGAGAAGCTCGGCATCGCGCCGAGCAAGCGCCTCGGCCAGAATTTCCTCGTGGACGACCAGTTCCGCGCGAAGATTCTTCACGAGGCCGCCCCGAAGCCCGGTCAGACCATCCTTGAGATCGGCCCCGGGCTCGGCGCCATCACGCGCGGCCTCGTGGCCTCCGGCGCGGACGTCACCGCGATCGAATTCGACCGCAAGATCGCCGAATACCTCCGCACGGCGGTCGTCCCGCTCGGGCTCCACCTCATCGAAGCCGACGCCTGCCGCGTCAAATACGCCGAATTGTTCCCCGGCGACTTCCGCGTGGTTTCCAACCTGCCCTACAGCGCGGGCACCATCGTCATCGCGAAGCTCCTCGACCTCGAAACGCCCCCCGCGGACATGCTCCTCATGCTTCAGAAGGAAGTCGCGGAACGATTCCTGGCCGCGCCCGGCACGGCCGACTACTCTGCCCTGACCGTGCGGATCGCCGCCGTCTACGAAGGCCGCATCGTCCGCATGGTCCCGCCCGAAGTCTTCTACCCCGAACCATCCGTCGAATCCGCGCTTTTCGCGCTCACCCGGAAACCGGTCGTACCGCCGCAGGACATTCGCATCATCCTCTCCCGCCTCGCGCGCACCTCGTTTGCGCACAGGCGCAAGAAAATGTTCAAGCAGGCCGCATCCGTCTTCGGCGCGGACATGATCGCCGCCGCCATGGCCGACGCCTCGGTCGACCCGGACATCCGCGCGGAACGTGTCACGCCGGAACAGTTCATCCGCATGGCGGAGTTCATCGCCGCGCATTCGCAGGATCGGCCGGAACCGGCGGAAGATGACGACTCCGCGGCGGAAGATGATACATCTGCAACCAACTGACCATTCCCCTTTTCCCGTCATTCCCGGCGATCCTCAACCGGAAACAGGATCGTCCGCCAAAAAAAGATTGTAATTCTCTTC
>JAGCTY010000097.1 GCA_017963105.1 Lentisphaeria bacterium | reverse complement strand
CTCCATGACGCCGCCGGACGAAACGGTGACCTCTCCGTAGGGCGTTACGGTGTCGATCAGTCTTCCGCCGGACTCCACCGTGATGCTGGTCACCGACACGATATCCTCGGCGAATCCGCCCTCATAGATATGGATGCTTGCCGCGTTGGTAATCCCCGTCGCGCGTCCCCCGTCCATCACGTTGATCGCTCCGCCTCTTGTCCGGACCGCGCTTCCGCCGCTCAGGACAGTCATGGAGCAGCCCCCGCGGGTCTCCTCCATGAAACCGTTCGAGGCGATGAACACCTGATCGAAGTCGCTCTGATTGAGATTGAGTTCATAGGAAGACCTGAGGGAACTCACGAAGACGCCGTTCTTATAGAACAGGATGCCGTCGTTTTCCGGGATAACGGTGTCGATGGTCAGGCACAGTTCATCGGAGTCGTTCAGGGAGAGGACATACTCCGAAATGTTCCAGTTGATCCGGGATTGCTCCAGCGACAACTGACCGTAGACCGTCCCGGATGCGTTTTTGACCGTGATCGTCCCGGAAAAACCGGCTGCATTCGCGCCGATGACATAGGTCCCGGGATCCTGCCAGGTATCGACGACCAGGTCCATATCCAGGGCGATCAGGCTGCTCATGTCGCTGAACATGGTCCCGTCGTTCCGGGTGCGCTTCGAGAAGTTCATCGTGATCTGCGCACTGCCGGCGTCGATGTCTCCGCGGATGACCAGGTTCGCCGCGTTGCGGATCCATCCGCTGATGACAGCGCCCTCGCAAAATTCAACGGTGGCATCCTTTTCGAGAACTGCGGCTGTCAGAGTGCCGCCGGACGAAATGACGATGTCCGAAAACGATCCGATCACCTGGGAACCGTACATTCCGCTTGAGATTTGCTGGAGGGAGACCCGTCCGCCGGAAAGGACGGTCATGCCGGAAAGATTGCAGCCATAGGCAGAGACAACCCCTCCGGAAGAGACGACGACGTCCCGGGCGCTCCCCTGGATGGAAAGGTTTCCGAAGACGGTCGTTTTTTCGGCGGACGCACCTGCGTGGACAGTAAGACCGGCGCTGCGAAGAACCAGGGTGCTGACGGCCGCCTGCCCGTTGCTCAATGAGGCGGCAATACTGTTCGACGAGACCACGGTCCCGGAAAAGACAATGTCTTCGAAGGAAGAAAAAGTGGTATCCTCCAGCATGGTGAAGTTGTTGATGTTCGCACCCGAAGCGAGGGTCACGTTTCTGGCCAGGGAATTCTGTCCGGCCCGGATCCCGCCCCCGGAAGAAACGAATACATTTTCCGCCAGGCCGTAACCGCTGATGGACAGGACTGCTCCGCTGTCGACCGTGACATGATCCGCCTTCTGCCTGTAAAGCAGGGTCGCGCTTGATCCCACGTAAACCGAGGAGAAGGCCTGGTCCCCGTCCAGCAGATGGGGCTGGAGCAGCCGGAATCCGTTCACGATGGCCCCGGCGTCCATTGCGGCTCTTCGCAGGAAGCCGTTATCCGGAAGCGACAGGGATGCGCCCGAAGCCAGGAACAGGTCATTGGCGGAAGCATTGGCGCCCAATAAGATGATGCCTCCCGGAAGAGCGGACGTATTGCTGATGACGGAGTAGCTGCCGACGATGATCTCGCCTCCGCTGCCGACAAAGATGTTTTTGGCGGAGTTGTATGAAGACATGGAAACGAGACAGTTTCTGCCGATGAAAACAACTTCCGCATAGGCTCTGCGCGGGTTCATGATCATACTGCACGCATTGTACCCGGAGGCGCTGTCCAGGGAAACGCCGCATACCGTGCCGCCGCCCATGACGTCGACGGAAGCGCCGTTGAGAAGGGAAATGGAGGAAACGAAGCCGCCCGAGCTTATACTCAGCCTGTTGGTTCCGAAAATGGAAGCGTTCTCCACGACACCGCCGCTGTTGACCAAAACGTAGCCGGAAGAATCGACGGTCAGGTCCCGGACCATGCCGCCGCTGTAGATAATGGCGCTGTTCCCGCCTGAAACCTCAAGTCCGCTCATCGAATCCGCGCGGCTGAGCAGCCCGGTTTTCGAGCCGCCGAAGTAGATGTTCGCATCCCGGGCAAGGCTCGTGACCGACGCTCCGGCAGCAATGACCACGGTCCCGCCGCTCCACGGATTGAACACCACGTTTGCCGAACCGCCGCTGAATACCTCAAGCTTGCCCCCGCTGTTCATGACGACATCCCGGACGGCTCCCCCCGCGTGGACAATCGCCTGATAGCCGGAATGGATCGTCAATTCGTCCAGGGCATCGCCTTTCAGCAGGATGCCGAACGCATCGCCGCCATAATAGATATTCGCGTCGCGGTCCAAGTACGTCACGTCCGCGCCTTCCTCCGCGACGACGGTTCCGCTCCAGGGATTGTAATCCACGGAAACGGTCGCGCCGCCCGAAACGACCAGGGAGCCCCCGCTGTTGACCCGGACATTTTCCGCCGTTCCGCCCGACTTGAGTTCAAGGCGCCCCCCGGAATGAATCTCCGGACCGGCGGCCGATCCGTCGGCGTAAATGACGGCGCTGTATCCGGCCTCGACGCTGAAACCGTCGATTCCGTCCGCCCTGAGAACAAGACCGGATTCCGGGCTGCAGCAATAGATGTTCGCATCGCGTTCGAGCATGGTGATGCCGGCGCCCTCATCCGCGATGACGGAGCCGGACCACGGGGTATAGGCGACAAACGCCGTGCCGCCTTCCAGCACATGCAATACGGCGCCTTCATTGACAAAGGCGCTGCTCACGAAGCCGCCGGAATAGACGATCGCGGTGTTTCCGGACACAATGTTGAGCGAGTCGAATGAATCCGATCTGCCGACCAGTCCCGATTCGTTTCCGCCGTAATACACGTTGGCGTCCCGCTCAAGGAATGTGACGGAGGCCCTGTACCCGGAGGAAACGGTCCCCTGCCACGGATTGAAGACGACGGATGCCGTGCCGTTCTGGCTCACGACAAGACTTCCGCCGGAATTGACGACGGTTTCATCCAGGACTCCGCCGCCGGAAACAAAAACGGTCCCGCCGGAACATACCACCGTATCGAGCGCGAATCCGCCGTTGAATGCGGACAGTGTGCCGGACACGACCGTGTGCAGCGCGGTCGCCCCGCTGGAAAGAATCAGCCGGGTGTTGGAACAGACCAGGGTGTCGCTTGCATTCACGCTGAAGCACAGGGAGGCGCTGGTCATGTTCCACGAATCCTTACTCACGGGAACGACCGTGCCGCCGACGATGACAATGCCGTTCGCCGTATCGAATTCCACGGCTTCCGCCAGCGTGATGAAATTGAATTGCGCGCCGGCGGCCAGGGTGCAGTTTTCCGCGAAAGCGCCGTTCGAGACAAGAAGAATCCCCCCCCGGGAAACGAAGACGTCTTCCGCCGAACCTCCGGAACCAAGGTTCAGGATCGCGCCCTGGTTGACGGTGATGTTTCCAGCCGACTGGTTCCAACTCAGGTTCCCGTAACCGCCGAAAACCGCCACGTTGGAAAGCGTCAGCGCATCCTCCACGGTGTTTGTCTCCAGAAGCGTGAAACCGTTAACTTTCGCGCCCTTTTCGAACGTCGCATTCCGCAGGAAAGCATTGACGCCCAGGGTGATTCCGCCATCCGACATCACATACAGGTCTTCGATTATCCCGCCGGAGAGGTAAAGGCTGCCGCCGGAAGATATGACGACGTCCTTCATGGTCTGGTTCTGGTACAATATGGCATTTGCCCGAGAGGGAACATAGAGCGAGGACAGCAGGAATCCGCTTTCCAATGTGTTGGTTTCCAGCAAATAGAAGTTGTTTACGCAGACCCCGCTTTCGAGCGTCGCGTCCTTTATGGATACCGTCCCGGACAGGACCATTGTCCCTCCCCTGGCCACGTCCAGACCGCTGACACCGCAGTTGCTGTAGATGATCAGAGAACCGCCGCTCCGGACAGTAACGGAATTCACATCGACCGTGTTGACAAAAAGCCTGCCTCCCGAATTGACGGTGGTGTCGTTTGCCTCCGCCCCGCCAAGAACGTTCATGGCGCCGCCGTCCAGGACGGTATTGTTCGCCGTGCCGCCGCTGGAGACATAAATGCAGCCTTCCTCAATAACGATGCCGTCGCTGGTGATGCCGCTGGAAATGATGATGTTTGCCATGGGATATGCCCCTTCCTGTTCAGCATGTTTTATTCTTTCTAAATTTCTTACCAACAATATAATATGGATCGAAGAAAAATCAAGCATTTTTTTATTCCATTCGGGAAATATTCAGGGGGTTTCCATTTATCCTGTTCGAACGGAAGGACTAGTAACGGATGAACACGGGGAAACACGAGGGAAGATTCGGGCATGGCTGTCCGAAGCGGCATATCAGAAAAAAACAGACAAATGATGCCGGGACGCTGAACTGCCGCCCCGGCGGAGATCGGCGCGACCGAATGCGCGCCGGCATGGGATGGGATAAGAAGATTCAGGATTTCGGCACGAGAGGCGTCCGGGAATCCTTCCTGTGGAAGAAATCCTGCCGCCAGGCGTACTTCTCGCCGCGGAAACAGCTCATGCGCTGGGTCCAGCGGTAGCGGAGCCCCCTGAAGCAATAGCCGAGTTCATGGTGACGGCAGAGGTAGAGCATGTCGCGCGCGGATTCGGCGGCGAAGCCGAGAAACGCGCGGCAGAAGGACGGTTTCGCGCCGTAGAGCATCCCGTTCGCGATCCCCTCGTTGTAGAACCGTTTGCGGAGGATTTCCGGCGCATAATTGTGCGAATGGACGACGACGGCGTCCTTTTCGTAGACGATCCTCAGCCCGGATTCGCGGATGCGGAGCGCCCAGTCGATGTCCTCCGAATACTGGAACGCCGGATTGAACCGGATACGCCGGGCGACGTCCGTGCGGACTGCGGAGAAGACCAGCGAGAACATGAATCCCCAGGAGGCCGCGACCGTGCCGTCTCCGAACGCGCGTTCGTAGTCCTTCCGCACCAGCGGCAGGGCGTCCGTACGCGGGAGCTGGTTGCCGTAGACCGCGCCGACCCCGGGGTCGCTGAGCGGGGCGACGATGCGTTCGACCGCGTCGCGGCTGCACGGTACGGCATCGGAATTGTTGAAGACGATGTATTTGCCGTGCGCGGCGTCGACCGCGCGGTTCAGCACGCGAGGCGGATTGTACGGAAGCCCGTCCCAGGGCACGATCGTGACGGACGGGAATGTCGCGGCGATCTCCAGCGTGCCGTCGGTGGAATCGTCGTCGAAAAGCAGGATTTCCATGCGGTCCGCGACGGTCTGCTCGCAGAGCCTGGTCAGCGTGTCGCGGATGAGGTCGCGGTCGTTGTGGGACCGCACCACGACGGTGATCTCGGGCGGACAGTGCTCCGGCGTTGCAGGATCGGCGGGCATGAGAACTCAGGCTCCGTCGGCCTTCAGCTCGGAGGCGGCCTGTTTCATGAGGCGGAAGAAATCGGCGATCTCGCGCGGATGTTCGGGAAGCTCGTTCACGGAGAGGATGCAGGCCGTGGAGTCGCGGTCGTCGGGCGAGTAGCCGTGCATCCCGGGGATGGGCTTGTTCCCCATGTCGCTCGGAACCAGTTGCACGCCCGGGTCGAGCAGGAAGATCTCGTCGCCGTAGCTGGCGTCCGCGAAATCGACGTGAAGCGCGGTTTTTTCCTCCGGGGCAAGCCAGTGGCCCGGTGCGTCGGCGACGGCGTCCATGACCGGTTTGCGGGCGTCCGGCTTCAGGAACCACACGCGGAGCATGGTGGAATCGTAGGCGGCGACGTAGTCGCGCCCGAACTTGAGCGGGAGCGCCTCGATCCTGGATTTGATGTCGGTCTCGCCCTTCAGGGGCGTCATGCCGTGGTCGGAGAAGATGCAGAAATCGACCCGGCGGAAATGCGCCCGCGCGGTTTCGAGCAGTCCGCGCACCTTGCCGGAAAACGCCTCCAGATGTTTCGCCACGACCTCGGGTTCATGCATGTGGAAATGCAGCATGCTGTCCAGTCCGGCCGTGTAGACGAAGAAGAATTCCGTCCGTTCCTCCTCCAGCAGTTTCTTCGCGGCGGCGATGTTCCGGTCGTCGTCCCAATGCCAGTTCGAAATATGGAACGGCACGCCGGATTCGGTCAGCACGTCCCGGAGGTTCTTCACGGGGGCCAGGCCGTGCGGGGCGAAGATGTCCTGTTTCTCGCAGTAGTCGAAGAACGGCAGACGGGCGTACGGCACGCGGTAGAGGTTGAAGTATCCCGTATATTTCCTGGCGCGCGCCAGCCAGAGGCTCACGCGGTGGCGGATGCGGTGATTGTCGAAGATAACGGACGGGTGCAGAAAGGGATGCAGGAACCGGAAAAAAGCGAACGGGGACTCCGCCCCCTTCGGACGGTAGAAAAAACTGAAATGGCCGTGTTTCGTGGGAGGTTCGCCGGTCAGGATCGTCGGGACGCAGGTTGAGGAATAGCCGAACTGCGTGCGGACGGGCAGACGCACGGGAAAAACATCCGTCATGAAACGGTAACGCTGGACGATCTCATACCCGAGCGCATCGCTGAACATAAAAATCTTGACATGATCCTTCAAGGCTTCATCTCCCAAAAACAAAGCATGAATTTTTATTATAACTTAGCACAAAAAACGTGATTTTTCAAGTGCGGATCGGCGTTAATTGTACCGTTTCCAGAGGCGGATGAACGTTTCGGTCTCGTGTCCGGGATCCTCCAGGCAGATCGTCAGAAGGCGCAGGAGCTTCACGCGCGGATGCACCGCGAGCGGAAAAAGCAGCGCCGGCAGAACCGGGGCGCTGCACAGCGAGAGGATCATGGACTTCAGCGAACGCGGCCCCGCGTCCGCGATGCGGCAGGCGGAGAAATATGCGTCCGAGGAGGCGATGTGCCGGGTGATTTCCGTGGTGACGAGCGCCATGGTGCGGAACCAGCAGTCCAGAAGATACGCGTAGTCCGGCTCCTTTCCCGTGCCGGGGGTGTATTTGAACGCCAGCGCGGCCTCGTATGCCGGGATCAGCCAGGACGCCTCGTAATACTTGCGGAGCGCCTCGAGACGTTCCGTGCCGGTCCTGCGGTAATCGTGGTGCACGACCAGGATGGCGTCGCCGCAGCCCAGGGCGGCCTTGTGGAGGTTGCGCCGGACGAAATCCGCCTGGGCGGGATCGGACGCGCGCTGCCGGGCGAAGAGCAGCCCCGCGCCTCGGTTGAGGAGAAGGCGGGCGGCCTCGGTCCAGGGCAGATCGGAAAAGGGGCGGCGCGGCGCATCGTCGAAGACGTGTTCGTCGCCGAAGACGATGCGGCTGCCTGCGAAAAGCTCCTGAATCATCAGCGTGTCAGCATCCTTGCAAAGCGCCTTCATGGATTTGACGCAGCAGAAATCGATGTCGATGGCGAGCTTGCCGCGCCATTCCGAAGAGAGGTCGGACAGAAGCAGGCGGACTCCCGGGGATGGCTTCTTCTCGTTCATCACCACGAAGAAATCCAGGTCGTTGTACGGCATGCCGTCGGGCGTGGCGCCGCCCTCGCCCCGTCCGTAGCCGCCGCCGAGCACGACGGCGCGGATCGCGGAGGATTCCGGGGAAGCGGCAAGGGATGCCCGGATGCCGTCGAGGGCGTCCTGGATATGGCGTTCGACATGGGGATCGGAGGACTTGGAGTAGGACATGATCGGAATCGGGAGGTTGTGGGGTCAGTTGCGGGAACAATCGGCGGGGAGATCGGGTCCGCGTCCGAATTCCTTGCGGTAAAGCCGGACCGCGGCCCGGAGGACGTCCGGCCACATCTTCGCGTCCAGGGCGCCCGCGCGGGGCGTGTACGCAGCGATGAACCGGAGGGCGTCGCGCCGGGAGAGCCCGAGATCCATGGAGGAAAAGAAGATGCCGGCCAGGTCCTTGACGCGGTAGCGGCGGCGGATGCGCGACCGGAGCTGCGCCCGGTGGAGGTCGATCACGTGCAGTCTGACGCGTTTCTCCTGAAGCGAGGCGGGGTCCAGCAGGAAATGGCAGAGATAGCAGTCGCGGTGGTTCAGGCCGCTGCCGTGCATCCGGGCGACAGTCACGGCCAGGGCGCGGATGATGCGGTTTTTGAGCGCGGGCGGCGGCGGGTTCGTCTTCCAGTCGCGGCAGAAATCCTCCAGGGAAACCATGCCGACGAGGTCCTCGGTCACCAGGAACGACTCCATGGCGGCCGGGTTGACGCCGCGGATGCCGAACGCGCAGGGGGTCATGGTGGGCACGCCGAGCTTGTTCAGCAGGGAGATTGCGAGGTATTCGTTGGCGGACCCGGTCACGGGGAGCTTGAACTGGAGCAGGTTTTTCCAGATTTCGCGCCAGCCGACCGGTCCGTGGAGCTTGATGAAGTAGGATTTCCCGTCCATGCGGAACCGCATGGTCTTGCGGTTCTTGACGTCGCGGAAGACCTCGCCCGTCACGGCGAACGCACTGGCGAACGGGTCTTTACCCCAAGCTTTCTGAAACGTGTCGTTGAAGTAGAGCTTTTCCACGGAGGCCTCGATGTTACGGCAGGTTCGGCCGGACGGTCACGTTGCCCTTGGAGTCCGTCATGAAGACGGGCGCTTCCTCCGGGGGTTGTTCGGCCGGATCGGAGGCGGCTTCCTCCGGCGTGCCGGTGGCCCGGATCATGACTTCGAAATACTTCTCCGGGTCCTTCTTTTCCCAGCTGCGCTTGTAGTCGATCGCGATGCCGCAGACGCCCGGGCCGATGACCCGGTAGGCGAAATAATGCGTGCCTTCCCTTCCCTCGACGGGCCGGAACTGCCGCGTGCCGTCCGGGTCGGGATCGGATTCGTAGCGTTCGCCCTTCTCGGCGAGGATGCGCACGCTGCCTGCGCCGTGCCGGGGATACCAGTCGAATCCCGGGGTGCCGACCGAGATCAGCGCCACCACGATCGTGTCGCCGACGCGCAGGTCGAGCGTCCTGCCGGAATCCATGTTCGTAAGAAAGATCTTCTGCGGGGAGCGGCAGGCGGCAAGGCAGGCGGCAAGGACCGCGAGGAGGAAAACGAATGTAAACCGGAAATGCTTCATGATCTGTGGCCGGATGGATTCATGCTGAACGGAAAGGACCGGAAGGCCGCCCCGGCGGGGAACCCGGATCGGAGCGGCGGAACCGGACCGGACTCAGTTGCCCGCCATCATATCCGCGGCGTCGGCCTCGGCGGTGGTGACCGGCTTCACGCCGTAATCGCGCGTGAGGACTTCGAGGATGCCGGGGGAGAAGAAGGCGGGGAAAGTGGGACCGAGGCGGATATTCTTGAAGCCGAGCGTGAGGAGCGCCAGGAAGACCGCGATCGTCTTCTGTTCGTGCCAGGAGAGGACGAAGGAGACGGGGAGCTTGTCGAGCGTGCGGATGCCGAGGGCGTTCTGAAGTTCGAGCGCGATGCGGATGATGGAATAGGCGTCGTTGATCTGCCCGATGTCCATGATGCGCGGGATCCCGGTGATCTTGCCGAGGTCGAGGTTCAGGAAGCGGTATTTCGCGCCGCCGGCGGTCAGGATGACGGTGTCGGGGGGAAGCGCCTTCGCAAGCTCGGTGTAATACTCGCGGCGTTCGTCGCGTCCGTCTTCGCCCGCGATCACGATGAAACGGCGGATGGTGCCGTTTTCGATGTAGCGCGCGATCTGGGAGATCACGGAGCAGACCTGGTGGTGTCCGAAGCCGCCGGTGAGGATGACGGAATCGGTGTCGAGCGGCGTGGGCGCGGGAAGGGTCTTGGCGAGCCTGATGACCTCGGAGAAATCCTTCTGCATCCCGATGTGGCGGTGCGTGATGTGCGGGGTGCCCTTGCAGCCGGCCATGCCGGTCGTGAAAATGCGGCCGCGGTAGGCGTCCTGCACCGGAGCGACGCAGTTCGAGTTGATGACGACCGGTCCGTTGAACGATGCGAAATCCTGCGTCTGGGTCCACCAGGAACCGCCGTAGTTGCCCTTCAGGTGCGGGAATCTGCGGAATCCGGGATAGGTGTTGGCGGGGAGCATGTCGCCGTGCGTGTAGACGTCGACGTCGGCATGTTCGGTCTGGATCAGGAGTTCCTCGAGGTCCTTCAGGTCCTGGCCGGACATCAGGATGCCGGGATTTTGGCCGGCTTTCCAGGAGACATGGCAGATGGTCGGGGAGCCGTAGGTCTCGGTGTTGGCCTCGTCCAGCAGCGCCATGGCGACGGCGGCGATGCGTCCGCACTCCACGATCAGCAGGGCGAGGCGTTCGTGCGGGGTGTCGGGCTTGGCCGTGGCGGACAGGGCCTTGATGATGAAATTGTAGATGGCATTGTCCTCGTACCCGAGGGCGAGCGCGTGGAACGCGAAGGCGCAGACGCCTTTCAGACCGCACAGGAGCATATCGCGGTAGCTGCGTTCCTCCAGATCCTCGGCGGCAGGGTCGGACGGCTCCACCCGGATGTCCGAGTCGAGCGTGCGGAGCGCGCGTTTCGCCTCGTCGATGAGGGAATAGATGCGGTCGGGGTTGAAGTTGGTATCTGCAAGCGTGGCGGACATGGCGCGCACGATGAACCGGCTGAATTCACGCGTGACATTGGTGCGGCCTTCCAGGGTCAGGGCGACGGCCTTGAGCTCGGCGATGAGGCGGTCCTGAAGATTGGCCGTCTCGGAGGTCTCGCCGCAGCGGCCGCCGGACGTGCACCCTTTGTTGCCGGAGGCCTCCTGGCACTGGTAGCAGAACATGGATCCTTCCATCTGGATTTTCTCCTTTATAAAAAATGATGTTCGATTCGGAAAACAGGAAATCCCGGATGTATTTTACACGCTGAAAAGCGTTTTGTCAAATCGTTTCCGCGGAAAACACGAAGGTTTTGCGATAATCGTGTTCCCGCGGAACCGGTGACTATCCATTTTTCCCTTGTGTTCGTGCGCAAGCGAAGCTGAGCGCACTTCCGCAGTGGAGGCTCAGCCTTCCCTCGTGCGCAAGCGAAGCTGAGCGCACTTCCGCAGTGGAGGCTCAGCCTTCCCTCGTGCGCAAGCGAAGCTGAGCGCACTTCCGCAGTGGAGGCTCAGCCTCCCTTCTTCGCGATCTTGGCCCAGGAATCCTTCAGCGCGACCGTGCGGTTGAACACCGGATGCTCTTTGGAATGGTCCATCGGATCGGAGAAGAAATAGCCGACGCGCTCGAACTGGACGTGCGTGGACGGCGGAAGCTCGGCGAGGCCGGGTTCGATGCGGCATGTGGCGGTTTTCATGGAATCCGGGTTCAGGTAGCTCTTCCAGTCGGCGTCCTCCGGGATGGCGGAGAGGTCGGGAATCGTGAAAAGCCTGTCGTAGAGCCGGACCTCGGCCTCCAGGGAGTGGTCGGCGGAGACCCAGTGGATGGTGCCCTTGACCTTGCGTCCGTCGGGGGCGTTGCCGCCCTTCGTGGCGGGGTCGTACGTGGCGTGGAGCTCCACGATTTCGCCGTTTTCGTCCTTCACGATCGAGGTGCAGGTCACGAAATAGGCGCTGCGGAGGCGGACTTCCTTGCCGACCGCGAGGCGGTGGAACTGCTTCGCGGGGTTCTCCATGAAATCATCCCGCTCGATGTAGAGCGTCCTGGAGAACGGGACCATGCGGGTGCCGGCGTCGGGGTCTTCCGGATTGTTCACGGTCTCGACCTCCTCGACCTGGCCCTCGGGGTAGTTGTCGATCACGAGCTTGAGCGGGTTCATGACGGCCATGGCGCGGCGGGCAGACTTGTTCAGGTCGTCCCGGACGCAGTGGTCGAGCAGCTCGATCTCGGTGAGGCTGTTGAACTTGGTCACGCCGATGGTCTCGCAGAAGTCGCGGATGGCGGAAGCGGGGATGCCGCGGCGGCGCATGCCGCAGATGGTGGGCATCCGGGGATCGTCCCAGCCGTTCACGAGGCCGGTCTTCACGAGTTCGAGGAGCTTGCGCTTGCTCATGACGGTGTAGGTCAGGTTGAGGCGCGCAAACTCGATCTGCTGGGGTTTGCACGGGGTGTCAAGCGTGTTCAGGATCCAGTCGTAAAGCGGACGGTGGATTTCGAACTCAAGCGTGCAGATGGAGTGGGTGATGCCCTCGATGGCGTCCTCCAGGCAGTGCGCGAAGTCGTAGAGCGGATAGATGCACCACTTCGAGCCGGTGTTATGGTGGTCGGCGTGGCGGATACGGTAGATCGCCGGGTCGCGCATGTGGATGTTCGGCGACGCCATGTCGATGCGGGCGCGGAGCACCTTGCTGCCGTCAGGAAACTCGCCGGCCCGCATACGCTCGAAGAGGTCCAGGTTCTCCTCGACCGTGCGCTTGCGTCCGGGCGGCTCCCTGCCGGGTTCGGTCAGCGTGCCGCGGTATTCCTTGAACTCGTCTTCGGAGAGGTCGCAGACGTAGGCCTTCCCCATTTTGATGAGCTGGAGCGCGTACTCGTACATCTGATCGAAATAGTCGGACGCGTGGAAGAAACGGTCCTCCCAGTCGGCGCCGAGCCATTTCGCGTCTTCGAGGATGGACTCGACGTATTCGGTGTCCTCCTTCACGGGGTTGGTGTCGTCGAGGCGGAGGTTGAACTTGCCGCCGAACTTCCGCGCGGTGCCATAGTTCAGGCAGATGCTCTTGGCGTGCCCGATATGAAGGTATCCGTTCGGTTCCGGCGGGAAACGAGTCCTGACCGCGCCGCCGTTCTTGCCGGCTTCGAGGTCCTTGCGGATGATCTCGTGGATGAAATTGTCGGGGAGGTTGAATTCGTTTTCGCTCATGGTTGTCGCTCCGTATCCGGGAATTCGGTTGAAGAACAGTTTAATCTATTAGTATAGCACGGCTTACCCCGGCTTTCAAGCCGGAATCCGAAAGTTCAGCAAAAGTTGACGAACAGGACCTCCGGGGGACAGCAGATGCGTGCATTGAACCAGGTCGCGCCGATGCCCGCGGTCACGTACATCGTCGCGCCGGTCGAGCTGTGCCGGTACGCGCCGTATTCCAGGCGCTTGCCGAAACGCGAGGAGGTCACGACCGCGCCGAACCAGGGGACCCGGAACTGGCCGCCGTGCGTATGGCCGCAGAGAATCAGCGGCGCGCCCTTCAGTTTATCCGTGAGGAGCATGGCGGACGCCGTATCGGGGTTGTGCGAAAGTACGCAGACATTTTCGGAATGCGGGATCGCCGCTTCGCAGGACAACCCGTCACCTTCCTTGGCGTCGTTCAGCCCCAGGAAATGGATCCCGCACGCTTCGGCGGTTTCGTTCACAAGAAGCTGAAAACCCGCCTCGGCATAAAGCTCCCGCCAGCGGTCCGCGGGGAGCCACCTGCGCCGGAGTTCCCAATTGCCGCAGACCGCGAACTTGTGCGGGCCGGAGGGAATCGCACGCAGGAAATCAAGCGATTTGCCGATCCAGGCGGCATCCCCGGAAAGATCCCCGCCGAACGCAATGCAGTCCGGCATGGGGACGGCCTCGAACAGCTCATGGAAGGCCCTCCCGAGCCATTCCGTTCCGCCGGGCTGGCGCACGGACGGGAAAAAACCGCGCAAACCGGCGGCTCGGATGTGGGTGTCGGAAAAAAACAGAAGGGTGCGGCCGGCCAGCTGCGGTTTGGAAATGCGGAGGAACCGGACACGCAGTCCGGACGGAAGGATGCGCGTCCTGCCGACGACCAAAGACGGAGCGGGCTGCCAGAGCAGGACGCCCGCACGCTGCTCCGCCGTCAGCGTCGGTTTCTTTCTCCCGCCATAGATCCGGGATTTGAACGTGGAAACGTCCGACATGGCCGGCATGCGGGCTGCGGGCTCATTCGCCGGAGAGTTCTTTGATCATTTCGGCCGGCAGGGGCTCAAGCTTCGTGATCACGCACTCGCCGAGTTCGGGCAGCTTGACCTTTTCGCCGATCCTGTGCTCCACGAGCGCCTGTCCCAGCGGGGCCTTGTAGGCGATGCGGCCGCGGTCGAAATCGCCGTCCCAGGCGCCGAGAATGTAGTAGGAAAACTCCTTGCCGCCGGCGTCTTTGAGGAAGACGCGGCATCCCGGTACGACGACGTCGGAAAGCTCGACGTCGCTGAAGTTCGTGACGTCCAGGAAACCGAGGGATTTTTCGAGCTCGGAGCGGCGTCTCTGGAGGAAGCGGCGCTGTTCCTTGGCAGCGTCGTATTCCGCGTTTTCGCGGAGGTCGCCGAAGCTTCTCGCGTAGGCGACGGCCTTGGCGTTCTGCGGGATAAGCACCTCGATGAGATTCTTGAGTTCGGTCTGCATCCGCTTCTGGGAGGCGAACGATGCGATCGGAGGCTGTTCGGAAGTGTTGGTCCCGTGGAGGCCGAGCAGCTTGCTGCCCTCGCCGCTTTCGATGTATTCCATGAATTCCGGGGAGACGCGGCCCATCTTGACCATGACGCTCTGAAGTTCGCTGGCCTGCGTACGGAATTTCTGAAGGCTGCCGACTATGGACGGGATGTCGCCGTCTGCATTTTCGATCAGGTACTTGCGGAAATCGGGCTTCTCGCCGAGGAGGATGCGTTTGAGTTCGCGCTGCGCCGCCCCCCATTCCTTCGGGAGGTCCTGACGGTTCAGGGCGGCAACGACGGTCTCCATGTCGACCAGCGAGGTGATGATCTTGGATTTGATGCGGGACTTGTTCTTCCATATCCACAGGCAGACGTCGGCGGAAAGGGTGTCCATCGCGGCGATCTTGGTGATGATGCCCTGGATAAGGGCGGCGTCGGCCGCTTCACGGGCGGCGGCGTCTTCCTTCGTCTCGTTCGCGGCTTTCTTCAGCGGCTCGAAGAAGACGGTCATGCAGCGGAGCGGGAGCATCAGGCCGAGGGAAACGAACTCGTCCTGCGTGTAGATGGCGCGCGTGGCGGCCAGAAGACCGTCGAGGTCCTTCACCGAAATCTTCGCCCAGATCGCGAGGTTCGCGAGCTTGACGCCCTCGGGGATCGAGGCGGGCCAGAACGGAACCTGTCCGCGGAGCGGAGAGAACATCGCGGCGAGATCCTCCGGGGCGGCGTCGAGGGAGAGCCAGGAGATGGATTCGGCGAGCATCTGGACGTCCTTCGGAAGGAGTCTGGAGCTGACGCGGACGAACAGCTTCCCGAGCTTTTCGGCGGATGCCGCGTCGACGGAAACCGTGCCGCCGCCGTCCACGACGGCTTTCAGAAGCGTGTAAAGCTCCAGCACGCTGCGGGAGTCGCTGAAATGGCGTTTCCCGCCGGGCGTGGCCGCCGCCGGGGCGGTGTCCCACCATGCGGCGAACGCGGCGGGCGTGAAATACCGCGGAACAAGAAGCTTCTGCACGAGCTCCTGGATCTTCTGCTCCGGCACTTCGGAGAGCGCCAGACGGTTCAGGACGCGGCGGTATTCGGACGAGGAACGGATCGAGGACCCGATCGGGGAAATCAGCTCGACGAGCTCGGGCGTGGTTTCGAAGAAATACGCGGAAACGATCGCCGAAGCGATCGGAATGGACGAGGACGAGGAGCCGTCGACCGGGGAAACCGCGATCGTGCCGGTCACGCGGTCGATGCTGGTAATGCGGCCGCACTGCCCGGTCTCGGACTGGTACATGATCGCGGTCGAGCGCAGGCGCTGGAGTTTCTTGAGGCGCAGCGCCACCTCGCGGACGCCGACGTTGGCGTCCTTCGCGCCGAGCGCCTTCACAACGGCGCCGCTGACCATGTAGGGCGGAAGGAGCTTGCGGACCGCATAGTTCAGCGCGCTGCGGAAGTTCGCGGAATCCAGGATGGAAAGTTCGGCGATCCTGACACAGAACCTGGCCTTGTCGACGGAGGCGGAAATCGCATCGTCCCAGGCCTCGAACAAGGCTTCGAACTGGGGCGCCGCGGCCCGGAGTTCCTGGATGCCGTCCGCCGTCCCCAGGCGGTTGACGCGTTCGAACAGGACATTGACAGCGTCGTCGTGCTGTTCCAGTTGAGCGTACAGGATCAGGTCCGGCAGAGAAAAGTCATTGATGCTCATAGATTGTCGTCTCCTTCGACGTCAGTTAGTCAAGCAGCATATTTGTATGGATAACTAATTAATGTACACCCGATTCCGCTTTTTTTCAAGTTTTTTTTCGCAAATGATCCCCCTTTTCCTCCATTTTGATTTGATTTTTTTCCGGATGAAACTATTTTTATGTTTTGTCTTTTGTTCCCGCCCTTTTTTCTTTTCAGCTCAATCCGGACTCCCGAAGCATGGAATCTTTCGACGTCATCATCTGCGGAAGCGGTCCCGCCGGACTCGCCGCCGGACTCGCCGCCGCCTCGCACGGCGCATCAACGGTCATCCTGGACCCGAACTATGTCATCGGGCGCAAACTGTGCGCCACGGGAAACGGACGCTGCAATTTCTCCAACACGCTGCCGCCCCTCAAGTTCATGTCGGAGTTCGGACGGCACGGACGGTTCATGGCCGACGCGCTCCGGGCCGCGCCGCGCGAGTTCTTCCTGGACCTGCTTCAGAAGGAAGGCATTCGCCCGACGGTCGAAGACGAAATCCATTATTTCCCCCTGAACGGGCGGGCGTCCGACGTCCGGGACGCGTTCCTGCGCGCGGCCAGGCGCGCCGGGGCGGAAACACGCCTGTCCATCTCTGTTCGGCGCGTGCTCGTGGAGAACGGCGCGGCGGCGGGCGTCGAAACGGACGGGGGCGCCGTCATCCGCGCGCCGCACGTGATCCTGGCGTGCGGCGGCACGGCGGCCCCTTCGCTCGGCGGAACGGCGTCCGGCCTGGAACTCGCGAAGGCGCTCGGCCACAATGTCCGCGAACCCGTCGCCGCGCTGGCGCCGATCCACGTCGACGACCCGTGGATTTCCGGACTCGCCGGGCTGACCGTACCAGATGCCGAGCTCGGCGTCATGGTCGGGACACGCCATGTCTCCATGCGCGGCAGCCTGCTTTTCACGCACACCGGGTTCTCCGGTCCGGCGGCGCTGAACCTCTCCGGCACGGTGAACCGCGTCCTGGCTGGCGGGGAACCGGCACACATTTACCTGCGCGTCCTGCCGGACAAAAAGGAGCAAAAACTGTACGACTACCTGGTCGACGAACGGGAAAACGTACCGGACCACCTGCTGAAAAATTCCCTCGCGCGCATCATGCCGCGTTCGCTGGCGGCGCTCGTCTGCGAACGTCTTTTCGGGGAGGATTTCCACTCCAAGCGCCTCACGAACGCCGGGGCTCACGAGCTCGCGCATCTGCTGGACCGCATCCCGTTCACGGTGTCGGAGCCGGCCTCCATGGACGAGGCCATGGCGATGGACGGCGGCGTCCTGCTGAAGGAGGTCGATCCGCGCACGATGGAAAGCCGCCTCGTCGAAGGCGTGCATTTCGCCGGGGAAATCCTGGACCTGACCGGACCGACCGGCGGGTTCAACATCCAGTTCGCCTTGTCAAGCGGACGCCTCGCGGGCCTCGCAGCGGCGGGCGCGCTGTAATCGTTCTTCCCTCGATTCCGCTTCGAATCCGCCCTGAAAGCGCCCCGGAAACTGTTTAACGGGGGAACAACGAGGCAGGCGGCGGCGGATTCGGCCGGTTCAGTCTGACGAGCGTCTTTTCGAGCCACACACGGAATGACACGCTGCGCGAGCGGCATTCGTCCGCGCAGATCGCCAGTGCGGCAAACGGATCGGCGACGGGCGTCTCCGGATTCGCACGGAAGAGCTCCAGCCGGGGATCGTGCAGGAATTCGGAAAGGGAAGTCTCGTGTTCGAGCGCGAAGGAAAGCGCCTCGGAAAGAATCGACCGGGGATCCTGAGCCGGAAGCGTCTCCCGGCAGCGCTCAAATATCTTCGCCGCGATCCGGGCCGATTCCGTACGGACGGCGCGGCGTTCGCGGTACAGGTCCTCCGGCGACCCGCCGAGACGTTCCGCACGAATCCGGGCATGGTCCTCCAGTTCGCCGAGCGCATGGATCCTCTGCAGGAACTCATCGGCAAGCCAGTCGCCTCCGGCTTTCGCTTCCCCGAACATGCGGCGCAGGTTCATCCAGTCGGGAAGCGTCCGCGCGACCATGGCGGAGCAGACAGGCCCGATCGTCTCCGCCGCGGCCAGGACCAGTCCGCGCAGGGCAGGTTCGGGAACGACCAGGCCGGATTCCGTCTTCAGGCGGTCGGAGATCGTGCGGAACGTCATGCCCGCCAGACGGAGATCGGCCGCATACGCCACGAACGAGGCGTCGAACATCCGCCCGCCGCCGGAGGGATCGGGAAACAGCGCGGGCCGAGGCGCGGCGGCGGACATCCCCGAACCGTCGTTTGCCGCATACATCGCACGGCGGACCGTCCGCAGGACAACCGCGGGACGCGCGGCGATCGCCTCCGCCGATTCGAAGGCGACCACGGCCATTGCGCCGGATTCCGCGGGCGGCAGTTCGAGGATCAACTCATCCGAAGGGAAATCAGGCGGAACGAAGACCGGTTCGGAGGCATGATAGGGCGCAGCGGATTCGTGCAACCCCCGAGGCGGCCTTTCCGAAACGGCGTCCGGCCGCGGACCGGCGGCATCGGAAGGACATGCTTTTTCCTCGGACGGCAACGCATAAAGCCCCGGCATGACGCGTCCGTAAACCTGACGCGAAAGACGGTCCACGAGCTTCTTCAGAGCGACGATCTCGGCATCTTTCGCCTCGATCTGCTCGCGTTCGGACTGCGGATCCCGATCGGACGGCATAAGAAACGGGGGGATGCTGGACTTCCGCCGGGAGCGGAATCACAGGCCGAAGAATGCGAGCGGGCCGTCGTAGCACATGGTCTTCGCAAGCTTCACGGCGACGGGCTCCGGCATCTGTCCGGCCTCGACCATGCCGCCGAGCGTGGAGGAAAGTATCCTGCGGAACATCTCGAAGCGGGACCCGTAGCTCAGGAGCTTTCGGGAGTCCGAGACCATGCCGGCGAACGCGCTCAGGAGATCGACGCTGCCGATGTATTCCAGCTGACGCTTCATCCCGATGGGCGTGTCGCAGAGCCACCAGGCGGAACCGAGGCGGACCGTGCTTCCGAACGCGCGGGCGAGCGCGGCGAGGGTGGCCTGATGCGCCTGGTCCAGGCAGTACAGCACGACCTTCAGTCGACCGTCGAAGCGGTTCAGGAACCGGATGAGCTTCGCCTCGTGCGACTGGAAAAGGTCGCTCACGTCGCCGCCGGAATCCGGGCCGAGCGTGCGGAAAAGACATTCGCGCACGTCGCGGACCGCGCCCATGTGAAGCTGCATCACCCAGCCGCTCCGGCTGTTCATCTCGCCGAATTCGCCGAGCAGGTAGTCCGCATAGTTCGAGGCCTCCTCGGGACTCACGGGTTCGCCGGCGAGAGCCTTCCGGAACGTCTCCGCGGCGACCGCGGCGTCGCCGGTCCCGCCTGGCGCGAGCTCAAGTCCGTGGTCGCTGGCGCGGCAGCCGTTTTCCGCGAAGAAATCGTGGGATTTCCGAAGGACGTCGAGAAGATTTGCGAGCGTGGAGATGGTGACGCCCCAGCGTTTGCCGAGGCGTTCGATGTAGGCGGGGAATCCGGGCTTGCAGGCCTTCATGGCCGCATCGGGACGCCAGGTCGGCCGCACGACCGTCCGGCCGAAACTCCCGTTGACCGCCTTATGATATTCGAGCGTGTCGGCGGGGTCGTCCGTCGAACACATCACGCCGACGTTCATGCGCTTCAGGAGCGCCTGCGGCCGGCTTTCCTCCTTCGCGAGGATTTCGTTGACTTTCCGCCAGATCAGTTCGCCCGTCTCCGCGCTCAGGAGCTCCTCGATGCCGAGGAACCGGAGGTCGAGGTGGATCCATTCGTAGACCGGGTTCCCGGCGATTCGGTCGAAGACCTCCGCCATGGCGATGAACTTGTCGTGAGGGGACGCGCCGCCGGTGATCTTCTCCTCCGGCACGCCCGTCTTCCGCAGGACTTCCCAAACATAATGGTCCGTGGCGGCGAAGAGTTCCCACGCGTCCTTGAAATTCTCGTTGCGCGCGATTGCGGCGACGTCGGCGTGGTTGTGGGGATCGAGGATGGGGAGGTCTTTGACCGAGGCGAAAATGCGTTTTCCGGTTTCGTTGGCGATGAGGTAGTCCTGACCGAGAAACATGGTGAATCCTTTCGTTTATGAAAAATGAAGTTGAATTCAACGAATAATATATCTGAAGCCAATGAAAAATACAAGCGGAAACGCGTGTTTCTCCGCGTATTTCACACCTTGTCAGCGGCGAACGCGGCCATATCGCCGGTCACGCCGCCGCCGAAGAGGACATGTCGGACTCAGAAAACCCGGACCGCCTCGCGGACCGGGACGATCCAGCAGCAGACGTTGTGGAAATCCTCGCGGGAAATCCGATGCTCCGGGGCGTCGTCCTGGAGCGGCGTCAGGACGACATCATCGTCCTTGCGGGAGTATAGGGCGAAGATGTATTCCTTTTTGCCGCGGAACCTCACAAGCACCGTGTCGCCGTCGCGCGGCGCATCCAGCCCCCGGAGCAGCAGACGCGTCCCGGTCGGGAAGAAACCGCTGCGTTTCTTGTCGACTTCGACCGCGAAGAAACCGGACTGGACCGCGGAAGTGAACGTGACGACGCGCCGGGACTTTTTCCTGACGATCTCCTCGATCGAATCGATCTGGGGATCGAAATTCTTCAGGTCGTCCAGCTGGAGCAGGGGCGCCGACGTATTCGGCGGCACGCAGTAGCGCCCGGCATAGTTTTCGCGCAGGACATAGGCCGGACCTCCCGCCGCCTCGGGCTCGCTCGGATAGGAAACGGACTTGTCGCCCCCGGATTCCAGGAACTCCCGGATCACGGGCAGCAGATTGTCCCAAACCGTGGAATTGATCTTGCGGGTGCGCCCGCTAAGCCAGTAGGCGACGGTCGTGTGCGAGACCCCGATCAAACGGGAAAAACTGAGCGAGCTGCCGCATTTGCTGATCGCGTCCCGGATCGCATTCTGGATTGCTTCTGTAATGACCATGATGAAAGACCCCTCTGAAAAAAAGGTAAAGGCAAACGGCTGGACCGATGTCGAATGAAAACGTGTCGGAACGATACACTATACACCGCGTTGAAAGAAGTTTCAAGGATGTTTCAAAAAAGAAATCAAAAACTTTCAATTTATTGTCAATCCCGATGAAACAGGAGAGGACGGCAACAGCGCTCTTTTGGGTATCTCTATTTGTTCGAGCGGATGGATTTTCAGCGTATGGGCAAACAAGACAATGCAGGAAGATTCGAGCGTGGCTACCTGAAAGAAACCAGCTAAAACCTTACCAGTTGGACTTTGCCCGGGTGCGAAAAGCCGCCGAAAACCAATTAATGGAGGAGCCCTTTTTTGTTCAACCCGCGGAAGATGCACATGGCGCCGGGCGGATGAAACCGGACAGGACGGCTTTTTTGCGGGACCGCGCGAAAAAGAGGGAACTTTTCCGGAAAACCGGTGTCTATACCCTGTGCCGGGAGTCCACAGCCCCCGTCCGGACGTGGGCAGACCGCCGTGAAGCATCCGGACAAAACAGCCCCCCGCCGCATCGTCGCAGCTTTTCAACACCGACCCATTTTTGAGGAGATAAATTGGCATGAGACAGGAAGAACTTCAGGAACTCCAAAGCAAAATTTCGGACGCGTCCGCGTTCATCCGCCCGCTCCGCACCGAAATCGGACGCATCGTGGCTGGCCAGGAACAGCTGGTCGACCGCGTGCTGCTGTCGCTGGTCGCGAACGGGCATCTGCTGCTGGAAGGCGTGCCCGGCCTGGCGAAGACGCTGCTGGTGAAGACGGTTGCGCAGGCCATGGACGGCGCATTCTCCCGCATCCAGTTCACGCCGGACCTGCTGCCCTCGGACGTAGTCGGCACCACGATCTACAACCAGAACGACCACACGTTCTCGGTCAAGAAGGGTCCGGTCTTCGCGAACCTGGTCCTCGCCGACGAGATCAACCGCGCGCCCTCGAAAGTGCAGAGCGCGCTGCTGGAATGTATGCAGGAACGCCAGGCGACCATCTCCGGGGAGACCATCCCCATGCCGTCGCCGTTCCTGGTGCTCGCCACGCAGAACCCGATCGAGCAGGAAGGCACATACCCCCTGCCCGAAGCCCAGGTCGACCGCTTCATGTTCAAGCTGAAAGTGAATTATCCGACGCGCGAGGCGGAACGCTCCGTGATCGACCGCATGGCGCACCCGGAGACGAAACTGTCCGCGATGGCAGTGGCGAAACTCTCCGACATCGAGCAGGCCCGCGAATGGGTCGACAAGGTCTACATGGACGAAAAGATCCTCGAATACATCCTCGACATCGTGATCGCGACGCGTCCGAAGCACCACGCCGAGCTGTCCAGCCGCCAGAACGGCGTGAAGCTGGGCGAACTCGCCGAGCTGGTGCAGTTCGGAGCATCCCCGCGAGCCGGCATCGCGCTGGCCCTCGCGGCGAAGGGGGCGGCGTTCCTGGAAGGCCGCGCCTACGTGATCCCGCAGGACGTGAAGGCGCTCGCTCCGGACGTGCTCCGACACCGCCTGATCCTCAGCTACGAGGCCGAGGCGGAAGGACTCGACGCCGACAGCATCATCGAACGCATCCTGAACGAGCTCCGCACGCCGTAATTTGCATTTCTCCCCGATACGTTCATCCATCGCAGATTTACAGTCATTCAGCGAGGTTCACCACATGTTGACCAGAGACCTGCTCGCCAGGATCCGGAAGATCGAAATCAAGACGCGCAAGGTCGTCGAAGAGATGACCGGCGGCGCGTACCGCAGCGTGTACCGCGGACGCGGCATCGAGTTCAGCGAGGTCCGCACGTACACCGAGGGCGATGACGTCCGCGACATCGACTGGAACGTCACCGCCCGCACCGGCGTCGCGCACATCAAGAAATACGTCGAGGAACGTGAGCTCACCGTGATCATCGCGGTCGACATCTCGTCCTCCACGCTCTTCGGGTCCGCCGAGGACGACAAGCGCGACAAGATGGCGGAGACCGCCGCACTCCTCGCGTTCAGCGCCATCCGCAACAACGACAAGGTCGGGCTGCTGCTCTTCTCCGACCGCGTGGAGTCCTACATCCCGCCACGTTCCGGGCGCGCCCACGTGATGCGCGTGATCCGCGACCTGGTGGCCACGCATCCCCGGGGCCGCGGCACGAATATCGCGACCGCGCTCGAATCGCTCAGCCGCACGCTGAAAAAGAAGAGCGTGATCTTCCTCATCAGCGACTTCATGGACGAAGGGGATTACTGGAAGCCGCTGCGGATCCTGAACCGCAGGCACGACCTGGCGGCCATCCGCGTAGTGGATTCGCTGGAGACCGCCCTGCCGGCCGCAGCCGCGCTCGAGCTCGAAGACGCCGAAACCGGCGCGAGCTTCGCGTTCCCCGGCAGCAGAATGGCCGCCGCGCGCTACGCCGCCGCGCAGGAGCTGTTCGACCAGCAACTTGAGGAGAACTGCCGCCAGGCGAAAGTCGACCTGATCGAGCTTCCGTGCACGGGCGACATCGTGAAACCGCTGATGGGATTCTTCCAGAAGCGCGGCAAACGCAAATCCAGAGGTTGACGAACTGCCATGAAGTCAAAACTGATCGAAAAGACCTGGTTCCGGATGCTCCCGCTCATCCTCGGCTGCATCCTGCTGCTCCTGATCGCCGCGGGCGCGGCGGTCGCGATCCGTTGGCGCATGTCCGCAAAAGAGGCCGCCGATCCCGTCCTGCTCGGCGAACCCGCCTACGAGTTCGCGGACGGCGGTGAACCGACCATCGGGACGCACTTCAACGCCGTCCTGAAATACCGCCTTCCCTGGACCGACTCGTTCAAGCTGGCCGCGGCCGAACCCGGCAAAAATCTTCAACTTACCTCGGACCCGGCGTTTCACCGTTCGCGCATCCGCTGGGGGTACTCCGACTGGACGCTCGTGATCCCGCTTCAGGCGTACCGCGGCGGGGAATCCGGCGGGGGCTCGGTCCTGGCCGAATTCTTCGCGGGCAAGAGCATCGAAACGGCCCTGCCCGAGCTGAAGGTCGCCGACCTGGTGCTGCCGCTGGACGACAACGGCACCGACCTTTCGCTGGCGCCGCGCATCGACGTGCGCGACAGGAAATTGTCCTGGCTGGTCGCGGGTATCGTCGCCGCCATCATCATCCTCGTTTCCCTGGCCGTCTGGGCACTACTCGCCCATAAGAAACGCGAGGCAGCAAAGCACATCAAGACCGCCTGGGAACATGCCATCGAGGCCATCCGGATGCTCCGGGCGCAGGTCCGCGGCGGCATGGCGTCGCCCGAACTCGCCATCGCCGGGCTCACAGATGTCGTCCGGCATTATCTCGAGGCGCGGTTCCGTCTGCGCGCCGAACGACAGACCACGGCGGAATTCCTGGCCGACCTGGAACGCAGCGACAAACTGCTGGAAGACAAGGACCGCAAGTTCCTGCGTTCGTTCCTCGCGTCCGCCGACATGGTGAAGTTCGCCCGGCTGCCCGCCGATCCGCACCTCTTCGAACAGGCGTCCGAGAAAGCGGAGGAGCTTATTTCCGGCACGATTCCGCGGGAAGACGACCTTCAGGCCAATGGAAAAAATGGAGGCCGTAAATGAAACTCGAATATCCCTGGCTGCTTCTGCTGTTCATCCCGTACGCCGCCGTATTGTATTACGCCTGGACCCTGCACGCGCCGTCGATCCGGGTCCCCGGCCTGGCTCCGTTCAAACGCGCCGCCGGTCAGAAAGGCCGCCGCGTGAACTGGCGCAAGCTGATCCCGTTCGTGCTCTTCGCGCTCGGCGGCGCGGCCATGATCGTCGCGCTGGCGCAGCCCCGCGAGGGGATCGAGGAAATCCGCTCGAAGGCGGACGGCATCGACATCATGATCGCGTTCGACCTGTCGCCCAGCATGGAGGCATACGATCCGCCCGCGCGTAACCTCACCGACACGCAGATCATCGGCATGATCCAGCGTGGCACGCTCAAGAACCGCGTCGAGACCGCCAAGGACGAGATCGCCCGGTTCATCGAGGAGCGCCCGAACGACCGCATCGGCCTGATCGCGTTCGCCAGCCTGCCCTACGTGGTGTGCCCGCCCACGCTCGACCATGCGTTCCTGCTGGCCAACCTGGAACGTCTCTCCTCGCGCCAGATCGGCGACGGAACCGGGATCGCAGCGCCGATCGCCAGCGCGGTGAAACGCCTGAAGAACTCCGACGCGAAAAGCCGCATCCTGGTGCTGTTCACCGACGGTTCGAACACGGTCAACGGCCAGATCTCGCCGCGCGATGCCGGCAAGCTCGCCGACACGTTCGACATCACCATCTACACGGTCGGCATCGGATCGCGCTTCGCCAGGCTTCCCGTTCAAAGCCTGCTCGGCGGCGTCATCCTCCAGAACTACCCGGACGAATTCGACGAGCCGCTGCTGCGCGAGCTCGCGGACATGACCGGCGGGCGCTACTACCGCGCCGCCGACGCCAAGGGCATGGCACAGGCCATGGACGAGATCAACAAGCTGGAAAAGACGAGCGTGGAACAGCCCGTCGTGGTCAACTGGCGCGAACTCTACCCGATCTTCTGCTGGATCGGTCTCGGCGCGATCCTGCTCGGATTCTGCCTCCGCCAGACGGTCTGCCTGCGCCTGCCGTAGCATTTCACAGGCGCACAGTGATTCGACGGAACAGATTTCCGTTTTGGGCTTAAAAAAGTCACTCTCTGTAAAAGATCTTTGTTTTCACTTTCGAGACTTTTCCATTTTCGAAATAAAAAACATAGACTTCCCTGGGTTTCTGGATCATGGAAAGGGAGAACTTTTTCCGCTCGTTGGTTTCCCAGATGTCGCTGCTCATCAGATAATCGTCCTTCTTTGCGTCCCCGATGGTTTTGTACGAGCAATCCATCATCGACAGGTGTCTCTCTCCTCTGATTACCTGAGCACGGATTGCCGGAACACGAATTTCCAGTTCGGCCCCGCTTTTCCGGTATTGGTCGAATGCCAGTCCGAGGACTTCTTCCTTCGTCAATCCGATCAGCGGGGCGGGATCGAAAACCGGTTCGCGACTGCGCCCTGAAATGAAAACATAAACCGAAAGCGCAAGGACCGCAAGAAGGACGAAACCGCCGCCCCAAATCAGGCATTCGTATTTCTTTTTCATGGCTGTCCCCCTCAAAAAACGGAAAAAAGAGCAGTCCTCAGCGCAGTTTCATCGTGGCGGCGCCCGCGAGCGCGAAGAGCCCCGCAAGGATCCAGAACCGCGTCACGATCTGCGTCTCCGTCCAGCCGAGCTGTTCGAAGTGGTGGTGGATCGGGGTGCACTTGAAGATTCGTTTCCCGGTCAGCCGGAAGCTGGTGACCTGGATGATGACGGACCCGATTTCCATCACGAAGACGCCGCCCACGAGAATGAGCAGGAGCTCCTGGTTCACGAGGATGGAGATGAACCCGATGATGCCGCCGAGCGCGAGGCTGCCGGTGTCGCCCATGAACATGGACGCGGGCTTGCAGTTGTGCCACAGGAACCCGACGCACGCGCCGATGATCGCGGCGGCGAACACGACGATTTCGGCGCCGTTGCGGATGAACGGCAGGTCCAGGTGCGAGGCGAAGATGGAGTTCGTGCACAGGTATGCGATCAGCGCGTACGTCATCATGCACCAGACCGTACAGCCCGTCGCGAGGCCGTCCTTCCCGTCCGTCAGGTTCACGGCGTTGGACGTGCCGACCAGCACGAACACGGCGAACGCGACCGCCACGGGGTAGGGCATGGTCCAGACCGGCTCCTTGATGAACGGCACGTAGAGCTGGCAGAACGTCTTCGCGATCTCGGGCGTGAGGTGGGAATAGATCAGGATCGCCATGATGGAAACGGCGAACTGACAGACCAGCTTGTACTTGGCGGACACGCCGTCCTTCTTGCTCTTGATCTTCGTGAAGTCGTCGATGAACCCGATGGCGCTGAACGCCGCGAGCGTGCACAGGAAGAGCAGGAGCAGGCGGTTCGTCAGATCGCCCCACAGGAGAGTCGCCAGAATGATGCTCGCCACCACCAGCAGCCCGCCCATGCTCGGCGTCTTGTCTTTCGAATGGTCCACGAACTCTTCCGCCACGATCCCCTCCAGGCGAGGCGGCGCGACGAAGTCTTTCAGCAGGCGCACGGTCAGCGGGCCGAGCAGGATGCCCAGCAGCGTGGCGGTGACGAGCGCGGCGGCGGCGCGGAAGGTGAAGTAGTTGAACAGGCGGAGGGGGGTTTCTTCGAAGTCGGGGATGAGGGAGACGAGATAATAGAGCATGGCGGCGTGCAGTGGGGATTGGGATGAAATTTTGGAAAAAACGGGGTGCTTGATTTTCTGCGGAATATTATACATCATCTTCTCCAAAAAGCAAGCGCTTTTTCCCGTCATTCCGCCCTTTTTTCCGGCTTCCGCGGGCCTTTTTTGGCGTTTGAAATCCCGCCAAGCTGTGCTATGTTAAACGAACAACGGACATCCGGGGAGGGGGCGTCCGCATTCGACCGCGTCCGCAGGTCCCTTCCCGGTCTAGAAAAACAATCGCAACCGGGAGGGATTTTTATGGGAGATCAATCGAAGAAACTTGGCGTGATGAGCCTGGCGGCACTGGTCGTCAGCGCCATGGTCGGAGGCGGCATATTCAGCCTGCCGCAGAACATGTCGCAGGGGGCGGGGGCAGGAGCCGTGCTGATCGCATGGATCATCACCGGCGTCGGCATCTTTTTCCTGGCCAACACGTTCCGGATCCTGGCCGACGCGCGGCCGGACGCCACCACGGGCATCTACGCCTACGCCCGCCTCGGGTTCGGCAGGTTCGCCGGGTTCCAGATGGCGTGGTGCTACTGGCTGTGCAACGTCTTCGGCAACGTGGCGTACGCCGTGCTGCTGATGGACGCGCTCAACTACTTTTTCCCGGGCACGTTCACGCACGGCAACAACATCCCGTCGATCATCGGCGGCTCCTGCGTGATCTGGCTCATGAACTTCCTCGTGCTGCGCGGCGTGAAGCAGGCGGCGTTCCTGAACGTGGTCGGCACGATCTGCAAGCTCGTCCCGATCATCCTGTTCATCCTCGTGATGCTGTTCGTCTTCCGGTTCGACACGTTCAAGTTCGACTTCTGGGGACACGCGTTCTCGAAGGCGCTGGCGGACAAGCCGCTGGGCGGCATCCTGCCCCAGATCAAGTCGACCATGCTGGTCACGCTGTGGGCATTCATCGGCATCGAGGGCGCCGTGGTGATCTCCGGCCGCGCGAAAAGCCAGAGCGACGTCGGGAAGGCGACCGTGCTCGGCTTCTTCGCCTGCCTCACGATCTATTTCCTGCTCTCCATGCTGCCGTTCGGCTATATGTCGCAGGGACACCTCGCCGCGCTGGAAAACCCGTCGACCGCGCCGATCCTGACGAAGGTCGTCGGCTCCTGGGGCGGCTGGGTGATGAACCTGGGCGTGATCATCGCGCTCATGACGAGCTGGCTGGCGTTCACGATCATGATCGCGCAGATCCCTTACGCCGCCGCGCTCGACGGCACGTTCCCGCGGTTCTTCAAGCACACGAACGCGCATGAAAGCCCGTCCGCCTCGCTCTGGGTCACCAGCGGCCTCATGCAGCTCACCATGATCTTCGTCTACTTCGAGAACAACGCCTGGAACTCGATGCTCTCGATCACGTCCGTGATGATCCTGCCGCCGTACCTCGCCTGCACGGCGTACCTGTGGAAACTCTGCATGACGGACGAATACCCGAACAACCTGCCCGTGAAGCGCCCGTTCGCGATGCTCTGCGGCGTGGCCGGCACGCTGTACGCGCTCTGGATGATCTACGCCGCCGGGCTCACCTACCTGCTGATGGCGTTCTGTTTCCTCGTGGTCGGCATCCCGGTGTACATCCGGGCATGTTCCCAGGCCCGCGAGGACGCGACGGACGCCGCAGCGAAGAGCAAACCGTCGTTTACGCCCATCGAGGCGGCCTGCGCGATCGCCATGGTCATCATCGCGATCATCGCCGTCGTACTGGCGGCCACCGGCAAGCTCAAGATCTGAAAAACGAACTCCGATAACGTTCATCCAAGCCGAAAAAGGAGGGTACCGATATGAACAACACAGAACTTCAGGGCAGACAGGTCCTCATCGTGGAGGATCTGCTTTCCGAATCCAGCCGCACCCTGCACAACGCCGTCGTGCGACTGGCCGACGCACTCGCCGACCGGGACATCGCCGTGCAGTACGCGCAGAGCGTGTGCGAGGCGTTCCCGATCGCCGCCACGAACATGGACCTCGACGCGTTCCTCGTGGCCACCGACATGGAATTCGAACAGGCCGCCGAACGCCGCACGCTCGATTTCCTGCGGCACGTCCGTGAACGACAGGCGGGCGTCCCGGTCTTCCTGCTCGCCGACCGAGCCGGGACCAGCCGCAACCTCAGCGAATCGCTGATGGCGCTCGCCAACGAGTTCGTCTGGATCTTCGAGGACAGCCCGCGGTTCATCGCCGGGCGCATCGAAGCCGCGATCTGCCGCTTCCGCGCAAATCTGCTCCCGCCGCTCATGCGGGCGATCTGGGACTACAACGAATCCAGCCACGAATACTCCTGGGCCGCGCCCGGCCACCAGGGGGGCGTCGGCTTCACCAAGTCGCCGGAAGGCAAGAAATTCTTCGACTTCTACGGAGAGAACCTCTTCCGCACGGACACCGGCATCGAACGCGGCAGCATCGGGTCCCTGCTCGACCATGAGGGCGCGTTCGAAAAGAGCGAGGAGTTCGCCGCGAAGACATTCGGCGCACACCGGTCGTACTCTGTGGTCGTCGGCACCTCCGGCAGCAACCGCACCGTGATCCAGGGCGTGCTGACCGACGCCGACATCGCAGTCTGCGACCGCAACTGCCACAAATCCATCGAACAGGGCCTCATCCTGACCGGGGCCGCCCCGGTCTACATGATCCCGACGCGCAACCGCTACGGCATCATCGGCCCCATCCACCGTTCGGAGATGACGCCCGAGGCGATCCGCGAAAAGATCGCCGCCAGCCCGATCGCGCCCGAGGGAGGCCGCCCCGCCTACGCGGTCGTTACGAACTGCACCTACGACGGGCTGTGCTACAACAGCGCGAAGGTCGAGGCCGAGCTCAACCACTCCGTCAACGTGATCCATATGGACGAGGCATGGTACGGCTACGCCCGGTTCAACCCGATGTACGCGGACCATTTCGCCATGCGCGGCGATCCGGCGGATCACAAGGGCGCGACCGTGTTCGCCACGCACTCCACACACAAGCTCCTGAACGCGCTGTCGCAGGCATCCTACATCCATGTCCGCGAGGGGCGCCACCCGGTCCCGTTCGACCGCTTCAACCAGGCGTACATGCTCCACGCCACCACGTCCCCGCTCTATGCCATCTGCGCCTCGAACGACATTTCCGCGGCCATGATGGCGCGCTGCGGACGTTCCCTCACGCAGGAGGTGATCGAGGAGGCAGTCGACTTCCGGCAGGCGCTCGCCCGCATCTGCCGCCAGGCGGAAAAGGACGGCAGCTGGTTCTTCAGGCCGTGGAACGCCGACACGGTCACGGACTTCAAGACCGGGCATTCCTTCGCCTTCGCCGACGCCCCGCGCGAGCTCCTGACGACAGACCAGCGCTGCTGGCGCATCGAAAACGGCGCGTCCTGGCACGGGTTCTCCGGGCTGGAGGAGAACTGGGTCATGCTCGACCCGATCAAGGTCAGCATCCTTTCGCCCGGCATGGGCGACGACGGCACGATCCTGAAGAGCGGCGTCCCGGCTGCGCTCGTGTCGTATTATCTGTACCGCGAGGGCATCGTGCCCACGCGCACCACGGACTTCCAGATCATGTTCCTCTTCTCCATGGGCATCACGAAGGGCAAATGGGGCACGCTCCTGAACACGCTCCTGAACTTCAAGCGCCTCTACGAGGCCGACACGCCCGTCGCCGAGGTCTTCCCCGAGCTCGCCGCCGCGTATCCGGAGCATTACGGGAAGGACGGCGTCCGCACGCTCTCCGACCGCATGTTCCGCTACATCCGCGAGAAGACGCCGGAAGCCATGCTCGACCGCGCGTTCGGCGAACTGCCGCGCCAGAAACTCACGCCGCGCGAAGCGTACCGGCACATCGTGACCGGAAACGTCGAGCTCGTGCCGTCGCATAAGCTCGAAGGCCGCGTGAGCGCGAACTCCGTGATCCCGTATCCGCCGGGGATCCCGATGCTGATGTCCGGCGAGGTCTTCGGCGGTGCGGACTGCCCGCAGATCAAGTACCTGAAACAGCTGGAGACGTGGGACGCCGAGTTCCCCGGGTTCGAGCATGTCACCGAGGGCACCGAAACCATCGACGGCGTGTACCACGTGATGTGCGTGAAACAGGAAGCCTGAGCCGCTGATTTCCTGTTCAGCTGATTTATTCTATTCGGGGCGCGTCGTCGGAGTTCCGGTTCTGAAACGGAACCGGATGCCGCATCAGCGGAGGCAATGTCTCCTTTGTGTCCGAGCGGAGCCGGACACTACCGCAGTGGAGGCTCTGCCTCCGGCGGCGCGTCCGCTTTCACAAACTCAAGCTGAACGACCGCTTCCACCGGGTATGATTTTCCCAGGTACTTCGTGCGGCCGTAGTCGCGGTAGGGATCGACCACAAGCCCGATGACCGCGCGACGGTTGCCGCGCACAAGTTCGGATTCCCTGCCTTCGTATTGCTGCTGAAGAAGCAGTTCCGTTTGCGGGAATTCGAACATGAACTCCGGGTTTTCGGTGACGGGGAACGGCCCGAGCCGGACCGGAATGAGCGGCAGGCGGTGCTGTTCCGTCGGGATCAGGGGGAGTGTGAACGGTTTGCCGTTGCAGACAGTGCGGAGCGTACATGGGACTTCCGTGTAGAAATACATGGTCACATAGGCGCTTTCGTATTTCGTCAGGTCCAGGCCGCTGGTGGAGAACGACTTGGAGAGCTGTGCGTCATCCATCCGGACCATCCGGAAAACCGACCAGCCGTCCAGCCCCCAGCAGCCGAGGTAATTCGGCCCGTTGTCGTGCATCAGAAGCCTGGAATCCGTCTCCAGCCGCACGCCGTCCGGGCGCGTCAGCTTCGTCAGCCGGGGTTCATACCATATCCGGTAGCTCGGATAAAAGACGTACGCGAAATACGCGCCCGCGAGCAGAGCCGGGAGGAGATGAAGCCACAGATGCCGGGCATTTTTCCGCCAGGCCGCCAGAGCCGTCAGAAGGTCCGCGAGGAATATCCCCGCCGCGATCGCGAAGAACGACCACGCGGGCACACGGAACCGAGCCAGCACATAAAACGCCACGGTGGCCAGGGCGTACAGGAAGATGAACGAATACAGCAACACCTCGCCGGGACGTTCTTTCAGCCGGGGGATGCCGAGGAAGAACCCGGCGAGCGCCAGCATGACGACCAGTCCGGTCGGGACGAAGCCGAAGATGCGGAAGATGGAGCTTTCCGAAGCGTTCATGCCGAGCTGGATGTTGTTCGGGATCTCGTGCGAATCGAAGAAGAGGAAGAACTTCTCCGCCTGAAGCTGAAGGAATGCCGCCGGCTCCGCGCGGAACCAGTCCCACATTCGCAGCGGGATGGAGCGTTCGGACTCGTGCTCCATCCATTCGTCGTAGGTCGGCGGATACGGGATCGGGAGGCCGCCGGGCGGGGATTCCGGGTTATTGCCGAGCGTGAGGACCGCGGGCCCCGCCGTCGATGGGCCGGACAGGGAATGCGTCGCAACGGTGTTTTTGACGGCGAAAGGCACCTGGGGCAGGATGATCGCGGCGAGACAGAGAACCGCCGTCAGAACGGCCCTGCGGCGCGTCGGAAAGCGTTTCTGCCGCAGGGCGACGATGAAAGCGAAAACGACCGCGGGCAGGAAACACCAGGCGTTGCCGCGCGACAGAATCGCGAACGCCAGATCGACCCCCGTCACGATGAAATAGAACAGCCGCCCGGTCTGCATCGCCCGCAGCGTGAAATACAGCAGCATCGCGAACCACATGGCCTGCTGGATCTCGATCAGTGCGTACGGCACGTAGAAGAACAGCATCGTGGAGAAGGCGCACAGGAGCGCGGCGAACAGCCCGGCGCGGAGCGAACGCAGCATCGCGCCGACCATGCCCGCGCACCAGATGACCACGCCCGCGCACAGAGACTGCGCGATGGCCACGCCCAGATATTCGGAGCGGAACAGCGTCTTCACGAACGGGAGAAATACCGCATAATAGAACGGCTGGTAGACATACTCCGCCGGGCTGTGACCGTGGAGAATCGCGCGGGAAAGCTCGTGGTAGGTCGCCATGTCCGTCACGTCCGGCGGAGCAAAGGCGAACGGGTCCGTGGCGACGACCTGGAAGGACATCCAGATTCGCAGCAGAACGGAGACGACAACGATCCCCAGGAGAGACAGCTCGAATTTGACATTGGTGCGCCTCGAGTCCGCCCCGACTGGCGGATTTCCGGCGGGTGATGAACCGGCGGGTGACGGATCGTCGGCGGGTGATGACTTTGCTTTGCTCACGAACCGGCTCCTTCTTTGCGGAGTTTCAGCAGCGTACGGCAAAGCTCCAGGTCGGGCCGATAGGTGATCTTCGGATTCGGGAAATCGTGTTCGACCGGGAACACGCGGACCGGGGCGAACCGTTCCATGACCTGCGCGTCGTCGGTGAAGACTTCGCCGGACTCTGCGGCGCGGCGGTAGGCGTTCAGGAGCGGCTCGAACTGAAACACCTGCGGCGTTTCCGCGGTGCGGAGTTCATCGCGCGGGACGGTCTCGCCGAGGAATCCGTCCGGGGTGATGCGCTTGACGGTTTCGGCGACCTTGCGGCAAGCCATCGCGCCGCCGTGGATTCGTGCGGCGTCCAGACAGGCCAGCAGGAGTTCGGGCGTGAGCATCGGGCGTCCGGCGTCGTGGACCGCGGCGAGCCGGAAACGTGATTCGCCGAGCTTCGCCGCCGCTTCGAGGGCGTTCAGCACGGACAGCGTGCGGGTCGCTCCGCCGTGCGTGAAATGAGGCGGGACGCCGGGGAGATGCGTTTCCGCCGCGGCGCGGAAATCCGCCTCGGCGGCAGCCGGGACGGACAGAATGATCGAGCCGGGCGTCAGCACGGACGCCGCAGTTCGGACGGCATGGAGAAAGACGGGGATGCCGTCGAGGTCCGCGAAGAGCTTGGAGCCACCGCCGAACCGGGTGGACGCCCCGCCCGCGGCCAGGATCAGAACCGTGTCGGAAACAGGTTTCATGGTTTGCCTTCTCCTTGTCCGTTCATTGGGTTTACCGTTCGGTCGGGTATTTCGCGCGGCGGTCGACGGCGATGTCCAGGACCGCTTTCACGCAGGCCAGCGGTCCGTAGAGCGCGGTGACGAGGTAATCGCACGCCGTCAGCCCCGGCGGGGCGACATCCGCCTCGAACCCGATGGTGCTGATCCCGTGGTGGTCCGCCAGATAAAGAGCGCGTTCGCAGTGGTCCCGCTGGGAGATCGTGATGAAGTCGTCGTATCCGAAAACGTCCCTCATACGGAGGATGGAATCGAGCGTGCGGAGGCCTTTGCCGTCGCCGATGATGACATCCTCCGGGACGCCCAGTGCGACCAGCCCCTGCTTCATGGCGGGGATTTCGTTATATAACCGTTCGGAATAGTCCGCGCCGGACACGACCAGCAACTGCACCTTGCCCGCATGGTAAAGTTCCGCCGCAGCCTGAAGACGTCCCGCAAACACGGGATTCGGCCGGCCGCCGGAATATGGGGTAACGCCGAGGACCATCCCGACCTTACGGGCGGGGATGCCGTTCACGTCGGAACAGACGCGCGAAGATGTCGCGCCGACCAGCCAGGCCGCGGTCAGGACGGCCTCCAGGGCGGCGAGTACGGCCGCCGCCGTCCAGAAGAGAACGATCCCCCTGGTACGGCTGATGCGGCGGACACGGGTCATACCGGTTTCAGATTGTACTTGGCGGCCATGCGCTCAAGGGCGGCGACCTGCTTTTCGCTGAGGACCTTTCCGGAGGCGTGCTGCTTGGCGAGCGAGGCGATGAAGTCGCGGTCGCTGAAGGTGCGTCCGCGGCGGACCGTGGGTTCGTTCCAGCTTTCGAAGGACTTGAACGCGTTCAGAAGGGCGTCGATCTGGGCTTTCGCGTCGGGGTTCTGTTCCGGGGCGGGCGTCGAGGCGGTGAGCTCGCCTTCGGGGAACTGCCCGGGGTATTTGCGGATGACGCGGAGGAGCGCTGCGATCTGTTTTGCACTGAGGGTCTTGCCGGCCTTGTACTGCTTGCGGAGGGACTCCACGAACGCCGCGTCGTCGTACACGCGGCCGCGGATGCGCTCGGCCTTGTTCCACTTGACCTTTTCCGCCGCCTGGAAAACGGCTTCCAGACGCGGATCGGCCTCGAATTTCGGAACTTCGACCTGTTCGGACTGACGTTCCCGGATCGCCTGCAGATGCGTGTTCAGTTTCTCCTGGGCGTCGTTGAGTTCGCCGGTAAATCCGTACTTCGCGGCGGCCTCCTCCAGGCCGGGGAGCCTGTCGCGGTACTTCGCCGCGATGGAGAGGAGGGCGTTCCACTGCTTGACCGTGACCGGGACGCCGGACTGCTTCTTGGAGACGACCGAGTTGAAGAAAGTCTTTTCGTTGAAGGGGCGTTTCGCGCCGGGCTGCGCGACCGGCTTTTCCCAGCCGCGGAACTCGGAAAGGATGCCGATAAGGGCGGCGGCCTTGCCGTCGTCCGGGGCGTCGGCGAACTTCGCGCCCTTGAGCCATTCGGAGAAGACGCCGTAGAAATCGCGGAGCATGGCGGTCCATTCGACCTCGCCGTCCTCGACGTTGTCGAGCTTCTTTTCCATATCGGCGGTGAATCCGACCTGGAAGAGTTCGGGGAGCGACTTCACGAGGTAGTCGTTCACGCGGAATCCGAGGTCGGTCGGAATGAGCTTGCCTTTCTCACGGTTCACGTACTTGCGGACCTGGATGGTGTTCACGATCGTGGCGTATGTGGACGGGCGGCCGATGCCGTTGGACTCAAGTTCCTTGATGAGCGTGGCCTCGGAGTAGCGCGGGGCGGGCTCGGTGAATCTCTGTTCGGGCTTGCATCCGGCGAGTTCGCAGCCTGTGCCGGTGCGGAGCATTCCGAGGAGTTCGGGATCGGGCGCGGACTCGTCCTGGTCGTCCTCGGGCGTGTGGGTCTCGTCCTTGACGTTATAGACGGCGAGGAATCCGGGGAACCTGGTCACGGTCGCGGAGGAACGGAACGTGAAGACGTGCGGGGCGGGCGCGGGATTTTCGACGGTGACGGTGGTGGTTTCGAGCAGGGCCGGATTCATCTGGCACGCCACGAAACGGCGCCAGATCAGCGTGTAGAGCTTCAGCTGGGCCGGATTCAGGAACGGACGCAGCTTGTCCGGGGTCAGGTTGACGTCGGTGGGGCGGATCGCCTCGTGCGCCGCCTGCGCGTTCGCCTTGGATTTGTAGATATTGGGCTTGGACGGGACATAGTCCGCGCCGAACGTCGCCTCGATATAGGCGCGGCAGGCGACCTGCGCTTCGGTCGCGATGTTCACCGCGTCGGTTCTCATGTAGGTGATGAGGCCGACGGGGCCGTTGTCGAGCGTGATGCCTTCATAAAGCTGCTGCGCGGTCTGCATGGTCTGGTTCGCTGTGAAGCCCATGGCGGAGCTGGCGGCCTGCTGGAGCGTACTGGTGATGAACGGCGGCGGGGCGAACTTGCGGCGGGGGACGGTCTCCAGGTCGGAAATCCGCCAGGCGGAGGTTTTTCCGATCAGCGCGTGCAGAGCATCCGCCTCTTCCTGATTGGCCACGTCGGCGTTTTTGCCGTCGATTTTCGCGAGTTTCGCGCGGAAGGAACGCTCCGGGGCGATCTCCGGATGGAAAAGCGCCTCGAAGACCCAGTATTCCTTCGGGATGAACGCCAGGATCTCGCGTTCGCGCTCGCAGACCAGGCGGAGCGCCACGGACTGCACGCGGCCGGCGCTGATGCCGCGTTCGATGCGCGACCAGAGCAGCGGGCTGATCTGATAGCCGACGATGCGGTCGAGCACGCGGCGCGCCTGCTGGGCGTCCACGCGGTTCATGTCGATCTGACCGGGCGCCTGAAATGCGCGGTTGATGGCGCCGCGGGTAATCTCGTGGAATGACACGCGGTGGAAGCGCGCCTTCCTGTTGATCTTGCGGAGGACTTCCTGCAAATGCCATGCGATGGCTTCCCCTTCACGGTCAGGGTCCGACGCCAGATAGATGTCTTCGGCGCTCTTCGCCGCGGTCTTGAGTTCGCCGAGGTTGTGGCCGCGCGCCTTGCTCTCCTCGTACTGGGGCGCGAAATTGTGTTCGATATCCACGCCGAACGAGTTTTCCGGCAGGTCGCGGATATGCCCCATCGAGGCTTTGATGATGTATTCGGGCGGCAGGATTCGTCCGATGGTGCGCGCTTTCGCGGGGGATTCCACGATGACAAGTTGTTTGCTCATATCTGTATGCTCCGGGAAATGCCGGAAATCCGTGCGGTTTTTCCATGTCCCGCACCGAGCCGGCAGGGTTGTTTTGCCATATTCTATTAATATAACGACTTACCCCGCGAATGTCAAGCGCAAAAAAATAAAAGAACGTTCCTTTTATCAGTGGATAAGGAAACGGAGCTAAAGCTCCGGACACCGGACGCAACCGTCAAAAAAGAAAAACCGGGCAGTCATTTATTCCCGAAATCCAGGATGGAACCGGAAGAAGCGGAGTGGTCCGGGCGTTTTTCGTAGTCCGGACAGTCGTCCATGGGCTGGACCTCGCAGTGTTTGCGCGTGCAGATCACGGCGAAGACGTTCACGAGCGCGTGGGCGCAGTCCCGGCAGAAACGGTGATCCGCGGGGGAATCCATGTCCAGGATCGAAGGTTTCTTCGGAGCATCGGCTTCATCGTTGCCGAAGAGCGCGTCCAGCGCTTTGCGTCCGGCGGAAACCGAGGCGGGATCGGACGTTTTCGGGGCGTCCGGGGCGCCGGCGTCCGCGCCGCAGAACGGACAGACCAGGCGTTCGCCCTTCACGTCCCATCCGTCGAGGATCTTTTCGAGCTTCGCGAAGGCGGTGCGCCCGCAGGCGGGACAGGTGAACTGTTCGCCGGGCCTCATGATGTGCCGGAATCCTCTTTTTTCGCGAGTCTGCGGAGACGGAGCTGCTTGTTCAGTGTCTTGTAAAAAAGCGGAGCAAGCATTTTCAGGAGCGCAGCGGCCGGGACGGCCAGGATCATGCCGGAGATGCCCGCGACGACCGCGCCGAGCAACACAACAATGATAGTCTCCACGAGCGTCAGGCCGATGGCTTCGCCGACCAGGACCGGATACAGCAGGAGCTGTTCCAGAATCACATGGATCAGCAGGTACGCAAGCGCGATGCCAACGATCGGCATCACGATGCCGCCCTGCGCAAAAACAATGGTCACGATGACGGACAGAATCGCCGCCAGTACGGGACCGAGGAACGGCAGCAGGATCGTGGAACCTGCGATGAGCGCAAGGATCGGCCAGCCCGGCACGTTGAACGGAATGAAGATCAGCGCGTAAAGGATGGTCTCCAGCACGATGATCCAGAAATAGCCGACCAGCCATGCCCGGAACTTCACGTAGATCTGGTCAATGATGCGGGCGGCGCCTTTGCGGTCGTTTTCGGAGGCGTCCGGAAGCCAGCCGCTCTCGTAGATGCTGTTCACGGTCCACTCGCCGAGGTTCTGCCCGGAATCTTCGCGCCCGGCCGCATAAACGGCCATTTTGAGCAGGAAATAATAGTAGAAGAAAAGGAACATGACCAGATCGAACAGAAAGGTGCCGGTCCAGGCGGTAACATGGTATAGATTCTTCAGGACAACATTCCCCGCCCGGAGCGAGAATTTCGCCACGTCGACGTTGTGCTCCTTCAGCACATCGGATATCTGATCCCGCAAACGCTCCCGGACATTCTTTTCGGGTCCCGCGGCGGAACCCGGTTTGCCGGTTTCCGCATGGGAAGCATCGGGCGCAGCGGAATCCGGCGCGGCGGAATCCGGCGCGACGGCAGCATCCGCATCCATGTCGGGGGCAGACACGGCGGCAGCGTCCGTCTCCGGTTTGTCAGCGGGGACGTCTTCCTGCAAGGGCGGGTCGATACGGTCCAGCAGGTTTTCGACCTTCTGCTCCATCTTTTCGATCACATGGTTGTTCTGCGCCCAGTTGGATATGGATTCGCCGGACATCGCGGCGAACGGACGGATGAAATGGATGAGCATCCAGGCGAACAGGATGGTCACGACCACCACAAGAATGACGGTCAGGGCGGAGGCGCGTGCCGCAATGCGGCGCCGCTCCTCGACAGGGATGGCGTCGCCGGCGGGCGTTGCGGAGGGCTTCCCCTCTCCGGATGCGGGGGATGACGACCCGTCGTCGAACTTGCGGGTGATACGTCTGCGGAAGGCGGCGAACGGGGCGTTGATCTTCAGAAGGAACGCATGGACCCCGCGGATGAACTTCGTCCCGAAGAAACGGCGTTCCAGGAACTGTTCGAACGAGAACGACAGGACCGCTGCCAGAATGCCGAAGAAAAGCGGCTTCACGAAGACCGCGGCCAGCAGGAACAGAACCAGAATCAGGAAGACCGGGATGAACCCGTGCGCGGGCGTGACGAACCCGTCCGACTTCGGACGGAAGAAGGATTTGCGCGGCGCGGAGGTTTCCGCTGCCGATTCCGCGGGGAGGTGTCCGGTCCGGTCCGGTTCGGATTCCATGCGGGTCACTCCGTGACGATGGACTTTCCGGAACCTTCCGTGACCTCGCCGACGACGAACGCGCGGATTCCGGCGGATTCGGCAGCGGCCATGGCGGCCTTCGCGGCGTCGGGACGGACGAACCAGACCATGCCTACGCCCATGTTGAAGACGCGGTAGGCTTCCTGCACGGGGAGGCTGCCGATCCTGACCATGAGGTCAAAGATGGCGGGGCGGAAGGGAACCTTCGCGGTGTGGAAGACGGCGTCGACGGTCTTCGGCAGGATGCGCGGGACGTTGTCGATGAGGCCGCCGCCGGTAATGTGGGCGATGCCGTTGATCGCGACGCCCGCGGCTTTCGCGGCCTTGATGGCCGGGAGATAGCAGATATGGGGCTTCAGGAGCGCTTCGCCGACGGATTCGCCGCCGAGCTCGTCCGGGGTGGATTTCACGGTGTATCCGGCGGCCTCGAAGAGGAGTTTTCGGGCGAGGCTGAAGCCGTTGGTATGGAGGCCGTTGGATGCGAGGCCGATCGCGACGTCGCCGGGGACGATGTTTTCGCCGGTGATGATCTCGCTTTTCTCGACGATGCCGGTGATGATGCCGACCAGGTCGAAGTCGTTGCCGTACATGCCGGGCATTTCCGCGGTCTCGCCGCCGAGCACGGCGCAGTTCGCGGCGCGGCAGGCGTCGGCGATGCCGCCGAGGACGTCCTCGTAGAGCGGGCTGCGGAGCTTGCCGATGCCGATGTAGTCGAGGAAATAGATGGGTTCCGCGCCCTGCACCGCGATGTCGTTGATGCAATGGTTCACGATGTCGAAGCCGACCGTGTCGTATTTCTGCATTTCGGCGGCGACCATGAGCTTGGTCCCGACGCCGTCGATGCTGGCGACGAGCACGGGTTCGCGGTAGCCCGGGAAACCGGCCTGGAAGAGCCCGCCGAAGCCGCCGATGGGGGCGAGCATTTCCGGGCGGCGTGCGGCGGCGAGACGGGGCTTGACGCGGCCGAGGAGTTCAGTTGCGAGGTCGATGTCGACGCCGGCTTCTTTGTAGGAGGAAGGAGTTTGCATGAGGCGGGGGGACGCTTTCGTGTTATATATTGTAAATGAATTATTTAGGCTTGATGTTGGAGAACGCGGCGGCGAGGCTGCCGAAGGGTTCGCTGCTCTGCGGGAGCGGGTAGGCGGAGAGAATCCTGTTCTGCGCCTCGAAAACGGGGGCGAGGCCGATTTGTGCGAGTTCAAGGATTTTGTCGAGCTGTTCGCGGTCGAACGGGACTTCCTCGGCGGTGCCCTGGAGCTCAATGAACTTGCCGGACTCGGTCATGACAACGTTGAAATCGACGTCCGCGCCGGAATCCTCCTCGTAGCAGAGGTCGAGCAGGGGTACGCCGCCGCGGATGCCGACGCTGATCGCGCCGACGTTCTCGCGCATGGGGAACCGCTGGATCTTTTTCTCCGCCAGGAGCTTGCGGAACGCGATCTGGAGCACGACGCTGGCGCCGCAGATGGAGGCGCACCGGGTGCCGCCGTCCGCGTCGATCACGTCGCAGTCGATGTAAAGCGTGTTCTGACCGAGCGCCTGGAGGTCGATGACCGAACGGAAGGAGCGCCCGATGAGGCGCTGGATCTCCATGGTGCGGCCGGACTGCTTGCCGCGGGAGGCTTCGCGGGCGACACGCGTATTTCCAGCGCCGGGGATCATGCCGTACTCGCTGGTGACCCAGCCGCCGGAAACGTTCTGCTGGCGCATCCATCCGGGGACGCCCTGTTCGAACGAGGCGGAGCAGATGACCTTGGTTCCGCCGACCTCGATGAGCGCGGAGGCAACCGGATGGGCGAGGAAGTCGGGCGTGATGCGGAATTTGCGCGGCTGGGACGGCGCGCGGCCGTCAATGCGTCTGGTGTTGTTCATGCGGGATCCATTTCAACGGTTCAAAAGAAAAGCCGCCGCCCGACAGATGGCCTACGCGCAAGGTCTTAACGCTTAGAGCTGCTTTGTTCCCAACCTGACTCGGTTCACGCAATTCCATCGCACAGGGTCCGGCGGACGACGGCAAATTATGCTGGTTTCTGTTTGCGGGAAGATTTTCCCGTATTATTTACTTTACACCGTTTTGTGAAATATTCAAGGCAAAGAGTGAGTTCCGCGCGTAAATTTTTCCGTTCGACGATCCGGTCGACGAAACCTTTCTGAAGCAGGAACTCCGAAGTCTGGAACCCTTCCGGGAGCTGCGCCTGCGTGGTGGCCTCGATGACGCGGCGGCCCGCGAAACCGACCATGGCGCCCGGTTCGGCCAGGATCAGGTCGCCGAGCGAGGCGAAACTGGCGGTGACGCCCGCGGTGGTGGGGTGGGTCAGAATCACAATGTACGGCAGCCCGGCTTCCTTGTGGCGATAGAGCGCGCCGCTGGTCTTCGCCATCTGCATGAGGCTGATGAGCCCCTCATACATACGCGCGCCGCCGCTGGCCGTGACGATCACGAGCGGGAGGCGTTTCGCGGTGGCGGTCTCGATCGCGCGGGTGATCTTCTCGCCGACGACCGCGCCCATGCTGGCCCCGAGGAAACGGAAGTCCATGACGGCAAGGACGTACGGAATGAAGTTGATGGCGGTGACGCCGGAGATCACGGCGTCATGGAGGCCGGTCTTCTCATGGTTGGAGCGGAGCTTATCCACGTAGGAGGACACGCCCTCGAATTTGAGGGTATCGACCGATTCGAGCTTCGGGTCGAGCTCCATGAAACTGCCGAGGTCGGTCAGCAGGTCGATGCGCTCCAGCGCGGTCATCGGGTAATGGTAGCCGCATTTCGGACAGACCTGCAGATTCTCCTCCTTGCGGCTGGAAAAGATCAGTTCGTTGCAGTTTTTGCATTTTTCCCAAAGCCCCTGCGGGATGTCCTTCCGTTTCGCGACCTCGCTCTGTTTCTGGAGGCCGTGATGCGAGATGACGCTGGACGGGACCACGGGAGTCGTGGGCAGAGGTTTGATTTTCTTGGCAAATGCGGCCATGACAGCACCTTATGGATTGGGTTGATTCCGGCTCGTTCTATCATCAGCGGCGGGCGGCCGAAACCGCAAAGACTTTGGCCGCGCCCGCCTCAAGCAGGACAGACGCCGCCGTCGCCAGCGTGGCGCCCGTCGTCAAAACATCGTCTACAACTAATATAGCACGCTTTTCGCATTTTGTCGAATCCGTCGGCGAAAAAGCGCCCTTTAAATTCAAAAATCTTTCCTTGCGGGTCAGACGCGCCTGCTGCCGGGTGCGTTTGCAGCGGCGGAGCGCCCGCACCACCGGGACGCCGAGTTCCGCGGAAATGCCCTGACAGATCAGGTCGGCCTGGTTGAAGCCGCGCTGGACGAAGCGCGTCCAGTGAAGTGGAACGGGGACGATCATGTCGACGGCACACGGCAGCTCGCGTTCAAGCCTGGTCCCGAGCAGTCTGCCGATCGAACGCGCGAACTCCGGGCGGTTGCGGTATTTCAGCATCATGATCGACAGACGGGCGTTTCCCTCCATGTGGAAAAGGGAGAACGCCTGACTCCACGGGCGGGGCGGCTGGTGCAGACATTTCGGGCAGACGTCCAGGATGCCGTCCATCGGCCCGCCGCAGCCGGGGCAGTACGGCGGCGCGATGAAGGGAAGCGACTCCAGGCATTCCGCACAGAACATCCCCGGCGTACCGTCGAACGGCGGCTTCCCGCAGACGGGACAGCGGAAGGGCGCGACCGCGGAGAGACACGGGATGAGCAGGGATTCGAGGCGGAACGACATGGCGCGGCCTCAACGCTTTTTCGAGTAGGAACCGTCCGGGTTCTTGCGGACACGGTGAAGGATTTCCAGGCCGATCATGGTGGAGATCACCGTGGACGGCGGAATGCCCGTCGCCCCGGAGATCGTGTCCACGTTCGCCGGGCCTTTCGCCAGCACATTCAGGATCGCGGCCTCCTCCTCGGAGAACATGGAGTCGTCGAGCGCATCCGGTTCGGACTGTGCGCCGTCCGCATCGTCCGGACCGAACGGACTCGCGGGCATTTCCCTGAGCGCGGCGGGATGGAAACCGGGCAGGAAATCGAACTCGTCGAGGATGTCGTCGAAGTTCATGACGAGCTTCGCGCCCTGCTTGATGAGCGTGTTGCAGCCCGCGGCCGAAGGGTTGTCCGCCTCGCCCGGCACCGCGAAGACATGGCGCCCCTGCTCCAGCGCCTGCGCCGCGGTGATCAGCGAGCCGCTGTTGACGCCCGCCTCGACGACCAGCGTGCCGCAGGAAAGCCCTGCGATGATGCGGTTTCGCATCGGGAACGTGTGGCGCGTGGGCGCGGTGGTCATGGGGAACTCGGAGATCACGGCGCCGCCGGTCCGGATGATGGCGCGGGCGAGGTCGAGATTCTCGACGGGGTGAAGCTTGGCGAGGCCGCCGCCGAGCACGGCGATCGTTTTGCCGCCGGCGTCGACCGTGGCCTGATGCACGATGGTGTCGATGCCGATCGCGAGGCCGCTGATGGTGGTCCAGCCGCCGTACGCGGCGGATTCCGAAAGATGACGCGCCATGCGTGCGCCGTAGTTGGAGGCGTTGCGCGTGCCGACGATGGAGATGGAGCGGACGGCGAGGTCGGCGGGCAGGCTGCCGCGCATGTAGATGCAGAGCGGGGCGTCGCGGAGTTCGCGCAGGGCCGCCGGGTATTCGTCATCGGTGCGGCACAGGATGGTCACGCCGCCGTTCCGCGCGATCTCCAGCTCGCGGTCAAGATCGACGAAATCGCGCCAGCGGAGGATGCGGTCGGCGAGCTCGGCGCTGATGCCGCGGATGCGGGAAAGCGAGGCGGCGTCCGATTCGAAGATGGCGGAAACGGAGCCGCAGAATTCGATCAGGGCATTGGCGCGGGAACCGCCGATGCCGTTCAGCATGTTCAGGACGAGGCAGCCGTCATGATCGTTCACAGACTTCCTCCCAGACGGCTTCGATGGCCTCGCGCGGGACGTCCGTGCGAACCTCGGCACGTCCGATTGCGAGCGGCAGGACGATGCGCGGCACGCCGGAAACGGCCTTCTTGTCCGACGACATCGCCGCCAGAAGCGCGGCCGGTTCGCAGCCGGAGACCGTGACGGGCAGGCGGTACTGACGGAGCAAGACGGCGATCTTTTCGGCGGAATCCGCGTCCAGCAGACCGAGCCGGACCGAAAGGCGGGCGGCGGCGGCGGTCCCGACCGCGACTGCTTCGCCGTGTTCCAGTCCGCGGTAGTCCTGCACTTTTTCGATCGCGTGCCCGAACGTGTGCCCCAGATTGAGCAGCATCCGTTCGCCGCGCTCCTGCTCGTCGCGGGACACCACGGCGGCCTTCAGCGCGCAGGAACGCGCCACGAGGGACGCGAGGCGGGCATGGTCACGGAAGAGCGTATCCCCGGCGGCTTCCAGCTCGTCGAAGAGAGCGCGGTCGAAGAGGACGGCGTGCTTGATGAGCTCGGCGAACCCGTTCGACATCTCGCGGGGCGGGAGCGATGCCAGGAACAGCGTGTCCATCAGCACGGCTTTCGGCTGATAGAACGTGCCGACGAGGTTCTTTCCCTCGGGCAGGTCCACGCCCGTCTTGCCGCCGACGCCGGAGTCGATCATCGCCAGAAGCGACGTCGGGATCTGCACGCAGCGGATGCCACGCATGTAGATCGACGCGGCGAACGCGGCCATGTCGCCGACCACGCCGCCGCCCAGTCCGACGATCAGCGAGCCTCGGTCAAGGCCGGCGCGCGCGGCATCCCGGCAGATGTCCCCGATCGTGGCGAGGTGCTTGGAAGTCTCGCCGGCAGGGAAGACGGATTCCGACACGCCGGAGCCCCCGGCGACAAGAAGTGTCCGGGCCAGCAGCTCGCCGTACAGCGGGAAAACGTTTGAATCGGAGACGATCAGGACTTTCACGCCCTTCGCGAAGGGGGAGAGCAGTCCGACGGACGCGCCGGACGTAAAGATATCCTGCGCCACGGAAATGTCGTAGGAACGCGCTCCGAGGCTGACCTTCACGGTTTCCATATCAGCCCGCATTTCCGGCGGCGGCCTGAAGTTCGGCGTAAGTCGTGCGGCCGTCGTAGAGCGCCTTGCCGACGATCGCGCCTTCGAGGTTTGTGCAGCCGAGCGAAATCAGGGCGCGCACGTCCGCGGGCGAGCTCACGCCGCCGGACGCGATGATCCGGCAGTCGGGAAGCTGTTCGCAGAGGTTCCGCATGAACGGGAGGTTCGGGCCTTTCAGCGCGCCGTCGGTGGCGATGTCGGTGAAGATGAAGCGTTCGATGCCGAAGAGGAACAGCGACCTGGCGAGCGCGGCCGCCTCGACCGTGGAGGTCTCGACCCAGCCGCGCGTGGCGACCTTGCCGTCGCGGGCGTCGATCCCGGCCACGATCTTCTCCGAACCGAACGCGTTGATGAAGTCCTCGGCGCTCTTCGGATCGTCGCAGACCGCGGTCCCGAGGATCACGCGGGACACGCCCAGGTCGAACGCGCGTTTGGCGTCGTCGACCGTGCGGATGCCGCCGCCGAGTTCGCACGGGATGGAGACGCGGGCGCAGACCGCGCGGATCGCGTCGGAATTGGTCATCGCGCCGGATTTTGCGCCGTCGAGGTCGACCAGGTGGATCAGCGGCGCGCCTGCCTGTTCCCACACGGCGGCCTGGTCGGCCGGCGTGCTCTCGTATACCGTCTCCTGCGCATAATCGCCCTGGAACAGGCGGACGCAGTTTCCGTGAAGCAGATCAATGGCTGGGAATAATTTCATGATTTGGTCTCTCCTTTGCACAGGGCCGAGAATCCGCGCAGGATCGTCAGCCCGTTTTCCTGGCTTTTCTCCGGATGAAACTGCGTCGCGGCCAGGTTGCCGCGCGACACAGCCGAGGTAAAACCGCAAATGTAATCCGTTTGTCCGGCTGTCACGGACGCGTCATCCGGCACAACATAGAACGAGTGAACGAAATAGAACCACCTGGGTTCCTTGAACGAAGCAAAACACGGATGTGTCGATCGGAACGATACCGTGTTCCATCCCATGTGCGGCACCTTCTCCGTTGCGGACTCGAACTTGCGACAGCAGCCCTTCAGGATACCGAGCCCGGGCACGCCCGGCGCCTCCTCGCTTGATTCGAACAGCATCTGAAGTCCCAGACATATCCCGAGGAACGGCTTGTCCGCCGCCGTCCAGTCGCGCAGAAATCCGACAAAACCGGCCCGGTCGAGATTTTTCATCGCATCGTGGAAATTCCCGACGCCCGGCAGAACCACACCCGCGGCATCCGCGGCTTCGGACGGCGCGCGGACGATACGGACTTCCGCACCCGCATAGACCAGAGCCCTCTCCACGTTGCGGAGATTGCCCATGTCGTAGTCGATGATCGCAATCAATGCCATATCGATTCAACCTTCTTACCTAGAAAACAAAAACCATTAATTAATATACGCCTTCCCTCTTGAAAAGTCAAATAATCCCCTTCAATCCGCCGCGGAGAACGGGAGAACGCCCCGACGCGGGGATGCTGCTCTTTCGATCGATCCGTGTTCCGGATGGATTCCGCGTTCCGGACGGGAAGAAGATGAATGGAATCCGGGCCGGAAGCGCTTACGCACCCGCTTTCGGCTCACCCGGGCGCATGTGGAGGACGGTCACTGGGCTATGCCGGTGGAACGCCATATATCCTGCAGCCGTTCATAATCGTGCCGGACGAATCTTCTTTTCAGCGCATTTTCAACGGACAGAAGAATTCCCGGAGGGACAGGTTGTTCTCCGGTGACGCAGTATTCCGTAAACAGGTGGCAGTTGTTGGTGACAAGATCGTACGTTCCGACGCGGTCGACGGCGGCGTTCGCACGGTCGGCAATGTCCTGCGACCCCATGGCAACGCATTTGCCGTTCCGGTCCTTTTTGCACGCCACATAGATATACACTCCGGTCCTGAGCAAGCCGCCGGGCCCGTTGATGAATTCCGTCGTCGAAACCCTGCGCACCGCGGCGGCGCCGTCGATATTGGTGATTTCCACGATCTCGCCGTCCCCGACATAAATCCCGGAATGATTCACGATGCCCCCCACCAGATCGACCTTGACGACCGAACCGATACACGGCTCGACCGTGTCGTAAAATACATTTTTGACGAACGACTCGTAAAGGTTCCCCAACGCGCCCCCGAATGCCGGTCGAAATATCCTGAACATTGTTTTCGAATCTCCAAATGATGTGTTTGTCTATTTGGCTATAATATATCGTATGCCCGGAAACAAATCAAGCACAATCCCCAAAAAACTGGATTCCTGCTTTCTGGGAATCCCGGTTCCGCTGCCCGGAAACAGCCTCATTTGTCCGCTTTTTTTGAACTTTTCCAAAAAAAGTGCATCTTTTTTGTGTTTTTTTTCCGTTTTCCGCTTTCTTTTTTTAAAATCGGGGTTATGTTTACGGTTAGGGTTTTTGCCATTCGGCAGGAACGTTCACATATCAACTTTGGAAATTGCTGCGAAAACGAGGCCGCGCTCCTGAAAAAAGCGCCGCCCGAAAACAACCGCCGCTTAGCGGATCGAACGGAATATGACTTGGAGTTTGGACAAATCAAGGCTGAAGGCAGGCCGGAACGCATCATCGGCGGTCCGATGCCGCCGCTGCCGCATTTGATCTGATACCGGGAAACCGTGCGGTCCGCCGTCCGGTCCGGGTTCCTTTTCCTTCATGTTCCCGCCTCGTCCATGGCACGGATGCCTTTCGTTTTCGCCGCTTCGCAGAAACGCAGTGGTTCATGTACGACGAACAGACAGTCGACCATGCAGAGCAGATCTGCGGCGCGCCGCAACCCGCGGCGGTCGCGGATGCCGCGACATTGCATGATCTGAAACGGGCCGTCCGGCGCGAGAAGATCGCGCTGCGCCGCGCCATGCCCCCGGAGCTTCGCTCGGCGGCGGATGCGGCGATCAACGACCGGCTCCTGGACATCGTCCGGACAGAGAAACCGTCCGGGCTCGTCGCCTATGTCAGCGACGGCACGGAACCCGATCTTGCCCCGGTCATGCAATATGCGCTTCAGGCGGGCATCACGCTCTGCCTGCCGCGTTTCGAGCAGTCCGGCGCGTATTCCATCGTGACAGTACGTTCCCTGGACTTTCCGGTGTCCCACTGGGGAATCCCGGAACCGTCCGCCGATGCCCCGGCGGCTCTCCCGGAGCTGCTTGCGGAAGCCCTGTGGCTGGTACCCGGCGTGGCTTTCGATCCCGCCTGCCGCCGTCTCGGACGCGGCAAAGGCGTTTACGACCGTCTGCTTGCCCGGGGAACCGGAAAAACCATCGGTATCTTTTATGAACTCCAGAGATGCGCGGAACTGCCCTGCGAGCCCACGGATCAGCCCGTCGGCCGCGTCGTCACCGAATCCGGCGTCTTTGGCTGTACAAACAATGTCAGGAGTTAATTCCCATGTTTTCCAATCTCATCATCCTTGCCTTCGTAGATAGCAAATATCTGGAAATGATCGGCGGCTGTATTATCGGCATCGCCATCGTGGAGATCATCGTCGCCATTCTTTCCAAGAGGGGAAAAAACAAAGCGTCCCGTGAAATTGCCAAGCTCAAGGAGGACGCCCAGCGCGAAGCCTCCCAGATCCTCCGCGAAGCCCGCGTCACCGCAAAAAGCGAGGCGCTCAAGATCAAAGACGACGCCCTCAAGATCAAGGACGAAGTCGAAAACGAGATCAAGGAGCGCCGCCGCGAGATCGCCCAGCAGGAAAAACGCCTCGCCCAGAAAGAGGAAAACCTCGACCGCAAAAACGATTCCCTGGACGCGAAGATCAAGAACAACGAGCGCAGGGAAGCCGAACTCGTGCAGCAGCGCGAACGCCTCGTCCAGAAGGAGGAGGAGCTCAAAAGCACGATCGACCGCCAGATCACCGAACTCGAACGCATCGCCGAGCTCGACCGCGAAACCGCGCGCGGCATGATCCTCGAAAAGCTCAAGGGCGAGGTCGAAAACGAATCCGGCCTCCTCATCCGCAACATCGTCGAGGACGCCCGCCAGCGCGCCGAACGCGAATCCCAGAAGCTCCTCGCCTACGCCATCCAGCGCTACGCCGGCGACTGCACCTACGAACGCACCACCGCCACCATCCCGCTGCCCAACGACGAGATGAAGGGGCGCATCATCGGCCGCGAAGGCCGCAACATCCGCGCCCTCGAGGCGGCGACCGGCGTCAACATCCTCATCGACGACACCCCGGAAGCAGTCGTCATCAGCTGTTTCGACCCCGTCCGCAAGGAGGTCGCGCGCCGCATGATGGAGAAGCTCATCGGCGACGGCCGCATCCATCCGACCCGTATCGAGGAGCTCGTGAAGAAGATGCGCAAAGAAGTCGACGAGGAGATTTTCAGCGCGGGCGAACAGGCCGTGCTCGACTGCGGGCTGCAGGGCGTCGCGAAACCGCTCATCACGCTCATCGGCACGCTCCAGTTCCGCTACAGTTTCTCCCAGAACGTGCTCAAGCACTGCATCGAGACCTCGGCCTTCATGGGCGCCATCGCAGCCGAACTCGGCCTCGACGAACAGCGCGCGCGACGCATCGGCCTCTTCCACGACATCGGAAAGGCCGTCGACCACGAAGTCGAGGGGACACACGCCCAGATCGGCGCCGACCTGCTCCGCAAATACGGCGAGAACAAGGACGTCGTCAACGCCGTTGCGGCCCACCACGGCGAGGTCGAGGCCACCAGCATCTACGCCATCCTCGCCAACGCCTGCGACGCCCTCAGCGCCTCCCGCCCCGGCGCACGCAGCGAAACCACCGAACTCTACCTCAAACGCCTCGAACAGCTCGAGTCCATCGCCAAGGACTTCCCCGGCGTGGACACCTGCTACGCGCTGCAGGCCGGCCGCGAGGTCCGCGTGGTCGTCGAACCGGAGAAAATCAACGAGGCACAGGCGCAGGTCATCGCCCGCGACATCTGCAACCGCATCGAAAAGGAAATGACCTATCCCGGCCAGATCAAGGTCACGATCATCCGCGAGACGCGCTCCGTGGAATACGCCAAGTAACGCAGTATGGATACGGACACCTTCACACGGGCTCGGGCAGTGTTCGACAGCCACGTCGCGGGATTCCGCGACGCCGCCGGCACTTTGCCGTTCGCGCTCGAAGCCAAGTTCAAACATACCGGAGAAGTCTGCGAAATCACGGAGAAGATCGTGGCGGGAGAAGCGAGGTTCTCGCCCCGTGAAACGCTTATCTTCCGCCTCTGCGCGCTGTTCCATGACCTCTCCCGGTTCGAGCAGTATGCGCAGTTCAAAACGTTTCTGGACCGCAATTCGTTCGACCATGGCGACCGCAGCGCAGCCCTGATCGACGAGCTCGGCCTCGTGCCGGAGCTTCCCCCTGCGGACCGCGCCTGCATCATCGACGCCGTCCGCGTGCATAACAAGTTTGCCATCCCGGCGGATTTTCCGCCTGAGCACCTCGACGCCGCAAAAATGGTCCGCGACGCAGACAAGCTCGCCATTCTGCGCCTCATCATCCGGTTCTTTACCGGCGACTACTCCGACCCGACCATCAAGCTCGAACTCCCTGACACGCCCGGCTGGACTCCGGCCATCCTCGAAACCGCCCTGCGCGGAAATTGCGTGGTCTACACCGAGATGAGGAATGTCAACGATTTCAAGATCGGGCTCTTCGCCTGGGCCGGCGACATCAACTATCCCGCATCCGCCGCGCTCGCACTGGACGAAGACCTCTTCGGACGCATCCGCGCCACGCTCCCGGAATCGGACCGGATCGACGCCCTGCTGGAAACCGCCCGTTCCCGCCTCGACACCTTCCGCAACCTCAACCCGTCCTGCCGACAGAATCCCTGACCGATGCCGCTTCTCACCGCCTCCCACCTGAAAAAGTTCTACCCCGTCGCGCGCGGCTTCTTCGGCAAACCCGACTACGTGCGCGCCGTGGACGACGTTTCCTTCACGCTGGAGCCCGGCGAAACGCTCGGCCTGGTCGGCGAATCCGGCTGCGGCAAATCCACGCTCGCGCGGCTTCTGCTCCGCCTGGAGAACCCGACCGAAGGATCCATCCTGCTCGACGGCATGGAGATGACCGGCATCCGGGGCGAAGAGCTCCGCAGAATGCGCGGGAAGTTCCAGATGATCTTCCAGGATCCTTACGGTTCACTGAACCCGCGCATGAGCATCTTCTCCATCCTGGAGGAGGCGCTGAAACTCCATACGAATCTCGATGCCGCCGGACGCGACAGGCGCATCCGCGAGCTCCTGAAGCTCGTCGGACTCAACCCCGACTACGCCATGCGCCATCCCCACCAGTTCAGCGGCGGCCAGCGCCAGCGCATCGGCATCGCCCGCGCACTCGCCGTCAATCCGGCGTTCATCATCGCCGACGAACCCGTCTCCGCCCTCGACGTCAGCGTCCAGGCACAGATCGTGAACCTCCTGCAGGACATCCAGAAGCAGACCGGCGTCGCGTTCCTCTTCATCGCGCACGACCTCGCCGTCGTGGAACACATCTGCCACCGTATCATGGTCATGTACCTGGGACGCATCATGGAGATCGGACCGTCCGACGACGTCTGCTCCAAGCCGCTCCATCCGTATTCTCTCGCGCTGCTTTCCAGCGTCCCGCAGATCGACCAGTCACGCCGCATGGACCGCATCATCCTGAAAGGCGATGTCCCCTCCCCGCTGAATCCGCCGTCCGGATGCCGTTTTCATACCCGCTGCCCGTTCGCACAGCCGCGCTGCACCACGGAAATTCCCGCGCTTCAGGAAGTGTCTCCGGGTCGGTTCTGCGCCTGTCACACACCCGGCGTCTTCCGGAAGTCTGAACAGGTTGACGGAATAACGAATCATTGTCAATCAGAGACATGACGGAATGACGGACGAACATGACGGAATGACGGACAATCGGTTTCTTTTTGGAGTCCGCGACAATCCGCCACACAGGAAACAAAGTCATAAAAACAAGAAATCATAAGCGCCATTCTGACACACTTCGATCGTCACAAACACACCGTTTCTTTGATATGAATCAGCCTGTTTCCATTATCTTGCCAAACTATAAAACGCCGGAACTGACACGTCTCTGCCTCCGTTCCCTCCGCAAATATACGCCGCACGATGCGGTCCGCATCATCGCCGTTGACAACGCGTCCGGCGACGAATCGCTGGAGTATCTGCGGTCGCTCGACTGGATCCGGCTGATCGAACGCACCCCCGCGGACATCGCCGGACTGGAGCCCGCGGTCATGCACACTACCGCCATGGACCTGGCGATGAAGGAGGTCGACACGCCGTTCGTCCTGTCGTTCCACACCGATACCATCGTTTACAGCCCGGACTGGCTGGATTTCCTGCTCGGTCGCATCAACCGGTCCGAAAAGATCGCGGGCGTCGGCAGCTGGAAGATCGAGTTTTTCTCCGCGTTCCGGCGGTTCGGCAAGAAGGTCGAAGTGATCGAAAACCTCATCAAACAGCTCCTGGGCCTGAAAAAACCGGAGGTGAAATTCCTGCGGAGCCACTGCGCGCTCTACCGCACGGACCTGCTGAGAAAATATACGAACGGCTTCACCGAGGGCAAATCCGCCGGGAAAGCCATCCACAAACATCTGACCGATGCCGGTTTCATCATGGAGTTCATCCCGCCGGAAATCCTGATCAAGTACATGGACCACCTGAACCACGCCACGATGATCCTGAATCCGTCGATCGGCGACCGCAAGACCGGTACGCCGGAGATGCGCGAGGCGCTGGATGCCAAAATGGCGCGGTTCCGGGACATCCTCGCCGACGATTCCCTCGACAAGTGACGAGATGACATTTGTTGTAATTCATTGAGGCTTGAGACAGATATGAATTTGGATTCTTTGAGAAAAGACTGCGCCCGGAAACAGAAGATGGTGTGTCAAAAGTCAAGCGACTTTGAGATTTTTCTTTGAAAATTCTTGTCGAAAGGTCTTTGATGAACGACGATCGACCGGAGAATGAGGAGCATTTTTCGCATACAGGCGCAACGGACAGTCATTTTCTTCTTG